>SHZE01000063.1 GCA_009692435.1 Deltaproteobacteria bacterium
CCCAATCAGCTCTGGGTCTCGGACTTCACCTACGTGGCCACCTGGCTGGGCTTCGTCTATGTGGCCTTTGTCATCGATGTGTTTTCCCGACGCATCGTGGGCTGGCGCGTGTCGGCGTCACTCCGCACGGACTTCGTGCTCGACGCGCTCGAACAAGCCGTCTGCGCGCGGGGCGCCGACGGGGTCGGCGGGTTGGTCCATCACAGCGACCAGGGCACGCAATACCTGTCGATGCGGTACACCAACCGCCTCGTGGACGCCGGCATCGCCCCGTCCGTGGGCAGCGTCGGCGACGCGTATGACAACGCCCTCGCCGAATCGGTGATCGGGCTCTTCAAGACGGAGGTGATTCGACGGCAAGGTCCCTGGCGGACGCTCGAGATGGTGGAATTCGCCCTGTTGGCGTGGGTCGATTGGTTCAACACCCGCCGGCTGCTCGAGCCGATTGGCTACGTGCCGCCTGCGGAATTCGAAGCGCGTTACTATGAGCAGGCGGCAGTAGCCTAACTCAATTAATTCGCCCTCCGGGATTCCCGGTACGATTCAGTTCCTGCTCGTGGCTGATTACCGTGGCGTCTACCCGTTGTCAGAAGAGAAGCTTAAGGAGTGGTCGATTCTCGATACGTTCGATATGCTGGCGCCAGAGTACGACTATCCCCAGACGATTCGATCCGTGATGGGCTGGTATCAAAAAGCCGGATTGACCAACATAGAAGTCAAGAAGGGATACAACGGCATTCAGGGAAGTAGTTATCGGCCCGAGTAAGTTCAGTTTTCCATCTACGAGGAGGGGCAGACGTGTGCGGCATCATCGGAATGTTTCAGTCTCAGGGCAGCGTTGCGGAGGCCGAACTCCATAGGATGAATGATGCCCAACGTTACCGAGGACCAGATGACGCTAGTATCTGGATTTCTGCGGATCGGCACGTTGGACTGGGCCACCGGCGCTTGTCGATCGTAGAGCTCAGCCCATTGGGCAGGCAGCCGATGCGATCGCGCTCGGGCCGCTACGTGACGGTTTTCAATGGGGAGATCTACAATTTTCAAGACTTGCGGCGAGAACTCGATGAACTCGGCCATTCTTTCATTGGAAGCTCCGATACCGAGGTGATGCTTGCCGGGCTCGATGAATGGGGCCTGCACAGCGCTGTGACGAGGTTCAACGGAATGTTCGCGGTGGCAGTTTGGGATCAGCAGGATGGGCGGCTGCACCTTTTTCGGGACCGACTGGGTGTAAAGCCCCTTTACTATCAATGGCATCGCGGCGGATTTTGTTTTAGTTCCGAGCTAACGCCGGAGTTCGCCTCAATTGGGGCGAGAGAAATCGACCTCGAAAGCTTGGCGCTTTTCTTCCGTTACAACTGCATTCCTGGATCTCGCTCTATTTATAAGAGTATCCGTAAGCTGACTCCAGGCGTTATCGCTACGCTCTCCTCCGCTGATGTTGCGCAGGGCCGGTTTGGTACGCTTCACGAGTACTGGAATACCTCCAAACGGATAAACCAGCTTCTCAGTGAACGCGGAGCTTCTCGCGTTATGACCGAGGGAGAAGCGCTGGATGCCCTAGACCATTGCTTAAGACGATCCGTTCAGCAGCGCATGATCGCGGACGTCCCGTTGGGAGCCTTCCTGTCTGGCGGGATTGACTCGTCGTTGATAGTCTCGTACATGACCCAGTTGAGTGCGAAGCCAGTAAAGACGTTCACTATCGGCTTCAACGACAAGCAGTTCAACGAGGCTGAATCGGCGAAAGCCATCGCCCGGCATCTTTGCACGGACCATACTGAATGTTACGTCACCGAAAAAGACGCCCTGGCTGTCATTCCGTTGCTGCCGAGAATGTACGGCGAGCCCTTCGCGGATTCATCGCAGATTCCGACTTACATCGTGTCCAATCTGACTCGCAGGCAGGTCACCGTCGCGCTTTCGGGAGATGGGGGCGATGAACTCTTTGCAGGATACCGGTACTATCAGACCATCGCCAAGCTCAATCCCTTCCAGTGCGCTCTGTCTGCCAGAGGCGTGGTTCTTTTATCGAAGCTCTTGGCTCTGCAACCTGTACACCTGACCCTTGAACGAGCTATCGGTGATCAGAAGTGGGGAAGGATCACCAAGATACTCCGGCTGCTGGCGCAGGGCGAGGAGCCGCGTGTTCCGGTTTCTTTGAATGCCCACCTCTCGCGACCTGAAAAGCTCGTCAGGCACGCCCCGCCCGGGTCGTCCTTGCGGTTGTTCGACCGCTGCGAGGGGAGCTTCGTGGAGCAGTCGATGTGCGACGATCTGATGAACTACTTGCCCGATGATATTCTGGCGAAAGTCGATCGCGCCAGCATGGCCAACTCGCTGGAAATCCGCGCGCCGTTTGTGGACGACTATGAGTTGCTTGAGACCGCCTGGCGCATTCCGATGGAACTCAAGCAACGGCCCGGTGCCAGTGGAAAGCTGATACTCAAGAAGCTGCTGGCTAGGCATATCCCCGCCAGTCTCTTTGATTTCCCTAAGCAGGGCTTCGGCATCCCGTTGGTGCAATGGCTCAATGGCCCGTTGCGCCCCTGGGTTGAGGAGTGCACGGCCGACGCTGGCGTGCGCGCCGAAGGATACCTGGAACCTGCCGTGATCGCTGATGTCCGACGACGAACAGAGAGCGGTGATAGTGGCTACGCGTACACCCTCTGGGCCATCTGCAACTTCCAGAGTTGGCTCCGCACGGTGCATAACGGGCAGCCATGGGTCGGGTCCACGTGAGCTTGCGTCAGAGGGCCGTCAAAGGAGTGATCTGGAGTGCGGCCCTGAGTGCGGGGACGCAAGCTAGCAGTTTCATCCTGTCTTTCGCGCTGGCCAGGATTTTGGGAAAAGCGGTTTTCGGCGAATGGGGCATCATTCAAAATACGGTGGTCTCCATCGCTGGCATTGCGCAGCTTTCGATGGCCGTCACCGCGACTAAGTATGTAGCCGAGCATCGGGAGTCAAATCCCGAACGTGTTGGCTCGATTCTGAGCCTCTGCTCGTTTGTTACCACGATTACGGGCGTTGTCGCTACGACAGCTCTCGTCGTTTTCGCCGGCCCCATTGCGAGAGACACGCTGCATGCCCCACACTTGGCGATAGCGCTGCGAGTGTCTGCCGTCCACCTCCTCTTTCTGACGATGAACGGCTTTCAATTAGGCGCGCTCAGTGGCTTTGAGCAGTTTCGCACCCTTGCCGTGATTGGCGTGTTCTACGGGATCGGAAGCGTGGTTTCTGTGCTCGCAGTGGCCAGCACGTACGGACTGAATGGCGCAGTCGCTGGGCTGAGTGCCTGCACCGTGCTGAATTGGGTCGCTCACCATTTGGTGCTGAGCCGATTGTGTCATGAAAGGCGCATTTGGATTAACTATCGCCAGCTAAAATCCGAGTGGCATGTTCTAACCAGCTTCACGGTGCCGGCAACTTTATCGGGGGTCGCCGGAAGCCTCGGTGTGTGGTTGAGTAGCGTCATACTGGTGCGGCAAACACTAGGTTACGAGCAGATGGCAGTTCTGGCGGCGGCGGGCAGTTTCAGGAACGTAATCTTGTTCATGCCCAATGTGGTGACTCGAGTGTCTATGCCGCTTTTGGTAAATCTATTCGGTGAAGAGAACCGAGATCGGTATGTGAACGCGTTCTCGAAGAGTCTGTGGGCCATCATTGGATCGGCGCTGGCAGTTGCGGTTCCGATTGCCATCGGGGCGCCTTGGCTCTTGCTTGCTTTTGGCAAGTCATTCCAGGATGGCGCGGCTGTTGTCGCCGTCTTGGCCATCGCAACGGTCTTCGAAGTGGCGGCACTTGGCTTGTACCAGACGATCTTTAGTGCCGGCTGGATGTGGAGCGGCTTCTCGATCGCAGCTGCGCGAGCCGTTATCTTGGCGGTGGGCACGTCGGCGGCGGCTCCAAGTTTGGGAGCCAAAGGTGCAGCTTACGCGGCGTTGGCTAGTCAGGTGTTTGGTCTCGTCCTGACTCTGTGGATTTTGGCCGACGCACGGCGGCGTTTAGGGGACGCGGGTGTCAGGCCCGTTGGCGCGCCGTGCCAGACCCCTGCCGCCGACGTACGAACTTCTAACACACGACAGTGAACCTTGAGAGCTACTATGCAGAAAGCCGACTTGAACCGCTTACCGTTCGCGGGCCGATCGTCCCCGTCCGACAACATCCCGGAGCCGACCACCATGCCGGTGAACAAGGAGGCTTGGCTCGCCCAGTTGCATATATCCAATTTCCATAATGCTTTTTTCGAGTATCGGGACGTGCGGGCCTGTACGCCGGCAAAGAACATTCTCATCGTCGGTCCCGGGCAAGGTCTGGAGCTTACGGTTTTCAAGTCCCGTGGCTACAATGTCACCACGTACGATATCGACGGCGATTTTAAGCCGGATCACCTGGGCAGCGTTCATGACATGTCTTGTTTCGCGAGTAAGCAATTCGACGTGGTCATCGCTTCTCACGTGCTGGAGCACATGTCTTTCAGCTACTTTGACACAGCACTTAAAGAACTTGCGAGGGTCGCTCACTACGCGTTGATTTATCTGCCCTACGCGGGCAGGCACATCGACCTTGGCGTGATCCTGTACCAAGGTTCGAAGGAGCGCCATCTCAGGGTTAATATTGCGCCGTTTTGGAGGAAGCCTTCTCTGACCGAGGCGCGCTATGCGAGCGGTCAGCATTTTTGGGAGATCGGACTCAGCGGTTGCTCCAAACGGACTATCCGCCAAGCGATTGAGAAGCGCTTCGAGGTCTTAGACGCGTACCAGAATCCGTATTGGATGGTGAGCATGAACTTCGTTTTGAAATCGAACGAGTGAGTTCGCCATTCTTGACGATCGTGGTCTCCTACGGGAAGTCCGGCAAAGAAGGACAGCTGTGGGCCGAGGAAGTCGTCCGCGCCTCCAATTCGAATGTGAGATTTGTTCCATTCAATCATCGCCAAGCGCTGGGAGGAGTAAGCTACGATTCGTCGGATCGTTTAGACCAAGACTATCGGTCACGGCATCTGCGTCTGGATATACTCTATCAGCAGCTCGATTCTGTCTTAACGCAAACCGGTGCCCAATGCCTATTTGTAACCAATGATAACGTGTATCATCCTGATCATCTGCTGAAGCTGCCGCTATACCGCGCGCTCTACACGACAGATGATCCTGGGTCCACGTACACTCGCACAATTCCCTATTTGCACGCCTTTGACCATGTCTTCCATTGTTCGCCTTCCTACAGTGCAACAAAAACTCTAAAGCAGAAGCTGCTGGAATGCGGAGCCCGTCGGGTCGATTTTCTGCCGTTAGGCGTATTTGATTTCGAGATGGAGGCATCTCGGGGCGAATCGGAGGTGTTTTCTCAGAAACGCGATATCGATCTGATTTACGTTGGAAGCCCGTTTTTTCACAAAAAGTTTAACGCGTTCCTCACCTTAACCAGAGCTTTCGGACACAAGCTCAAGCTTTACGGGTTCTGGCGGGCGAAACATTGTCTCTACCTGTCCCTGCACGCACGCCGTCTTCATTGGGTGCGGCCGGTATCCTTGGAGGAGCGGGTGCGACTTTACCAACGCGCCAAGATTGGCTTCAACCTCCATTGGGATAGTCATGGCTTGGGAAATCAACGCCTTTACCATCTGCCGGCCAATGGAGTCATGCAGATTTGCGATGCTCCGCAGTGCCTGAGTGAGATCTTCCGTCCTGGGCGCGAGATCATACCAGCCCACTCCACTAAAGAGATGGTCGAGAAGGCGAGATATTACTTGTCACACGATCACGATCGTGAGTCGATCGCTTTAGGCGGCTATCGCCGTACCGTACAGGAGTACCGAATCGCGCAACTCCTTCGCCGGGCGGCCAGCCAAATTCGCGGAGGCTTGGAGGCTTGGTCGACTCATGCGCCCTCGCGGTAGTGTGTTCCTCTCGACGATTCTGCTCACCGTGTTGGCATCGACGTTCCTGCTGAGCCCTTTCCTCATCACCCAATCTAACGACGTATTTGCGTTCATGGCCGGCCAGGCGGAGAACGAATTTTTCCTGCTCAGAGCTTATCTTTGTCTGCACGTGCTCCTGTTCGTCTTGTTCTGTGTTTGGGTCAGCAGAATCAGCCGTACCTACCTCAGCGCTCCTCTCCTGCTGATTGTGTCCATTCTTCTTTGGCACTTCTCGTTCACAGTCGGATTTTTTCTTTACGGAGAAGGTCTATTTGGTTTCACAGGCGGAGTGTTCGACATTGGTCCGGAACAGATACAGGCGTCAATCGCATTTTCAGGACTATGCATCAGTTGCGCGATCTCCGGCATCGTCTATTCATTCCATTATAGGCTGACGCTTCGCTCGGGACCACGAACACGGAAACATCTCAAGGATCTGGACGGCAGCGAGAGGTTTTCAAAGATTGTAGAGCGAGTGGGTTTGTTGGGTCTGGGTCTTTCGGCGCTCATTCTGATTGCCTATCAATTGATCGAGGGACGCGCCCGCAGCGACGTCGGTTACATGGATCTCTATATTCAGACATCGGGGTCGTTCATTTATCGGCTTTTTCACTCCACGCAGTTCTTTGCCGTGATTTTTGCGTTGATGGCCTGGAGCAGGAAAGGCAACTGGCGTGAGGCCTGGACTGTCGCCCTCGCGGTCCTCGCCTTGGTGGGTCTGCACTTTCTTAATGGCAACAGAAGCTTGCCGTTCATCATCCTGGTGGCGTTCGTGGTCTGTTACGATAATTTTGTCAGCAGATTATCGTTTTTGAAGCTGAGTGGAATAGGGATCGCGCTCTCGGCCGTAAGTTGGATCGTGAGTCAGGCGCGGGGCAGTGGGGTTGGTCTGCACGTGTTCAGTGTGTCAGAGGGACAGGAACTGAACCTCCTGCACTTCTTTTGGGAGGCCGGCCGAACACAAGGTACCGTCATCATGACCATGCATTTCGTAGCGCAGGAAGCGTATCGTTGGGGCGCAAGTTTTCTCCAGAGCACCCTTGAAACGATTCCGATGACGTCCAACGTCATTCGTAGCTACGTGCATATCGACCGTCCATCGGAATGGCTTCTGGCCAAAGTCGCAACGGTGAACGAGGGTCAAGGTTTCGGATATTCACTTGTGGCCGAGGCGTTTTTAAATTTCGGCTATCTGGGGTGCCTGCTGTTTTTCTTTCTCGGAGCGTTTGTCGGGCGCAACTATTTTGGATTTTTGCGGACCGGAAGTAGATACATGTATCTGATGGCGACGAGCGTTGCGGTCATGCTGTCTCTCCATATGCGCAACGACAGTGGCTCGTCTCTACGGACCTTGATCATCAGTTTCATGATGTTCGCTGTGTTGCACCGCATGTCACTCGGCGAAAGACCAAAGAGGATTTCGGATGCGGGGGAAAATTCTTTTTCTCATTAGTAGATGGCAGACCAAGCGTCACTGAGGAGTTCCGAAGAGTGTCCAGCGCCACGTCGGCTGTCGCGATGGGCGCCGCTTGCTGTGGTGTACGCTTGCCTACTCCTTGGATTTTGGCAGGGCAACTACGCCGCGTATCCGTTCTATGACTTACAGGGGTCGGACGCCGATCCGGTTTATGCCGCTCAGACGGTGCTCCTCATCAATGACGGTGACTTGGATCTCATCATCCATCCAGGAGCCACGATGGAGATGGTGTTTGGCACAGCCTACAGCATGCTGGGCTTAGTCGACCGGGCCCACGCCGAACTGAGCCACTTGGCGGATGCGCGGAACGCCGATGCATCCGACCGAATTCTGACGACCGCGGTACGGAGCGGTCGCGTGGTGGCGCTGGTTATCATTATGGCACTCGCCTTCGTCGTGTATGACCTGCTCCTCAGGTTGACCGGCTCGGCACTCTGTGCGTTCGCCTTGACCTTCTTTGTGGCCACCTCGCCAGGAGTCTTTCTCCACGCTCACATCATTCGGCCCGAAAGTCTCAGCTTGCTGTCGCTTCTTCTGGCAGGCCTGCTCGCACTTGCCGGGATGAATCGACTATCGGAAACGCCCCATCATTGGCGGGCCGTCTTGCTTTTTCTCGGGGTCGGTCTCTGTCTTGGCTTCGCCGTGTTCGCCAAGATCCAGGTCATCCCGTATCTGGCCATCTTCGTTGTCGTGCTCGGCGTGGCCGCACTCTCATCTGATCGTGTGCTGTCAGTCTCTGAAGGAACCGCCTGGCGGTTGGCCGCCTGTCTCGCGTTTGCGCCGCTGGTGCTCATGCCGTATTGGAGCATGAGACGCCCAGACTTCCTGACGCCCGAGCTGGTGGCCACGCTCAGCCCGGATTTTCAGCAGGCCTACGGCGTTTCACCGTCGTCATTTGCCGGCGCCGCTTTCATTGGGGCGGCGACTTGGGCCACTTTCCAAGTCGCTATCACGTTGTGGAGGACGCGCAGTCGAAGCCCGATCGCGGCTCGCGCGTGGAACGTCGCGACTCTCGGTACCTTGGTCCTGCTGGGCGTAGTCCTCTCGCTGTATCTGGTTCTGCTGCCCGTAAGCCGATCGTGGGGCGGGTACGTGCACAACACCCGACATCTTGTGTATTCGACGTTGACGAACATCACGACACGCGCGTTTCTCGAGAACCGCAACGAGGCCCTGATGGGCCACTTGCGGAAGATCGCGGTGCTCCATGCGGAACAGAGCCGGCTGCTCGGTTTCAACGTGCTGTGGTATGTCGCGATCGCCGCACTGTGGGCGGTCTTCCGGCTGGTACGGAAATCCGACGCACGCTTGCTTCGCGCCTTGCCGCTCGCGCTGTTTACGACCGGCCTTGTGATGGACGTGTTTTCTTCGATGCGCTGGCGCAACTTGTACGCCCAGTACGCGATCTACTCCGTCGTTCCATATGCGATCGGATTGGGGCTTGTCTTGTGGTGGGAAGTGCGGTCGCGCCGGTTACGCGAGGCCATGCTCTGGGCCGTCGCGTTAACGCAGTTCATCTTGATCGCAGGGCCGCTCGCGTTGGCGAACCGCGCCAGCGGACAGTCGACCTCGTCCAAGGAGATTGCTTGGAGCAATGTTCGTGCACTTGTTCCACAGTTTGGCAAGTATCTCGAGTACGCGGCCACCGCCAAGCGCGAGTTCTCGCGGTCGGCCCATGACGCGGCGTGGCCGTCGGTGCTTCGCGACTTTGGACCGCCGGTTGGAGCCTGGAACATGAAGGACGCAGGCACGCGCGTCGCCGAATCGAGCGGGTCGCCGTTCGCGGGAGGGTTGCGCGTCGAACAGCCGATGTCGATGCGCTTGGAGCCCATTTTCGCCCCAGGCCCGCGCCGGCTCGTAGTTGAGTCGCCGAGGTGGCCCGACGGAGGCTTTGCAGACCTGACGTTCAGCTTGTGGGTGGCGATCTTGCGCCTGCCAAGCGACGGCGTTCGTGGTGAGACCCTCCTGTGCGGTGAGCAATCGTTGCAGATTGCCCTGACGGTGATCAATGGGGCGGGATACCTTCCACAGTTTTTCGGTTACTACGGCGGTGGTGTTGGCGGCATCAGCGTGCCGGTCCCCGCCGGGGATCCGAGCTGGCACCATCTCGTCGTCACGAAGAGCGCCGATCTTCAGACCCTCTTCCTCGATGGGCAGGCGGCGAGTTCGCGCCAGCCTGTCGCCGCGCACGTGACACTGACGAATCCGACCGGATGCAACTTGTTGGAGCGAATGCAGGGAGCGACATTCGAGTTGGCGTCATTTGTGGTGTGGCCGAGGGCGCTCGACAAGGCCGCAGTCGCCAGGCTCTACGCGCTCCAGGCCGGTCAGGCTCCGTCTCCGCGTCGCTGGCTTCAGGAGCACGGCGGGACACGTCGCTACCCTTAGCGACACTACCGAATGGGTTGTCCCACCCGCTGTTGAAATTTCAGCGACGGTTCCGGTGAAATCTGTGCAACATTCTCGGCTGAGTCTGCGACTCCGAGCTGCTGGTCGCGTGCGCACAGCGCGACGACCAGTTTCGGTATCGCCTTCATCCCTTTCAGACGCCGAAATCCCTTCGCGTCCTCCAGGGATCTCGCGCGCCGTCTGGAGGATCACTATCCAAGCGATGCGAAAAGCGTTCGGGAAGGTCGCGATGAACGCTGACCGTCCTCAAGTGAAGAAGCTGCCAGCGCCGCCGAGCGCCCTTCCTGCCTTCCAATGAATGATTCTCTGTCACTGGTGCGGAGGCTTACCCGCCACCACTGTGGACTGTCATCTGAATGACTACCAAAGTCGCTTCGCCGAACTACATTCACGATCGGGCCCACCACGAGTACAGCTCTGCGAGGAGGGCGCGCTGGGATCAGATCGCAGGCCGCAGTCCCGGAATGACCGCATGGAATAGGCTCTATCACCAACGACTGTCGGAAGTGTATCGGTGGTTGATCCCAAAGGGACGGCGCGTGCTCGAAGTGGGTTGCGGTATTGGCGACCTCCTCGGCGATCTTGATCCGGAGGTCGGAGTAGGAGTGGACTTCTCATCGGCCATGCTGGCCATGGCGCGCACGCGCCATCCCAAACTGAAGTTTATCGAAGCAGATGCCCTGCAACTCCGAATAGGCGAGACTTTTGATTTCATTGTTCTGTCAGATTTGGTGAATGACCTTTGGGATGTGCAGGGCGCCCTCGAGCGTCTCAGGCCGGTGTGCCATGCCGGTACCCGCGTCGTCATTAACGTCTACAGCCATTTGTGGGAGATTCCATTGAGGGTGGCACAGAGCGTGGGGGCCGCAAAGCCACTTCTGGCTCAGAACTGGCTCACGGTCAATGACATGACGAATCTGCTGCACCTTGCAGGGTTCGAAGTCGTCCGCCGATGGGAAGAGATGCTCTGTCCTTTGCCGGTACCAGCGGTGGCACGCCTCTCAAATTTGGTACTCGTGAAGAGCTGGCCTTTCAAACTCTTAGCGCAGACTAACTTCATAGTGGCAAGACCCGCCCCTTATATTAAGCCACCCACCAGTGATCCTACGGTTTCCGTCGTAATCCCTGCTCGCAACGAATCGGAAAACATCGAGGAGATTTTTCGACGAGTCCCCGACATGGGAAAGTCAACGGAACTCGTGTTCGTGGAGGGGCATTCCAAGGATGAGACCTACGATGCGATTCAGCGTGGAATCGACGCCCATCCGGAACGGAAGTGTCTCTTGTTGCGGCAAACAGGGGAGGGGAAGGCGGACGCCGTCCGACTTGGTTTCGAGCGATGCTCGGGTAACATCTTGATGATCCTGGATGCCGATCTGACAGTGGCGCCGGAAGACCTACCACGGTTTGTCGAGGCGCTACGCACGGGCCAAGGCGAGTTTATCAATGGCGTCAGGCTTGTGTACCCGATGGAATCTAAAGCGATGCGTTTCTTTAATTTGTTGGGAAACAAGTTTTTCAGCTCGGTGTTCTCGTGGCTCCTCGGTCAACCCATCAAAGACACTCTGTGCGGTACCAAGGCCCTGTGGAAGGCAGACTATGCCCGAATTGTCGAAGGGCGATCGTACTTCGGCAACTTCGATCCATTCGGGGATTTTGAACTCCTCTTTGGTGCATCAAAGCTGACGAGGCGGATCGTCGAGATGCCGGTCCGATATCGACAACGAGTCTACGGGGAAACCAATATCCGGCGGTGGACACATGGATGGTTGCTGCTTAAGATGTCGGCCTTCGCTGCTCGGAGAATGAAATGGGTCTAACCCGCGGGGGTGCATGGCTCACGCGATGGTTGGCGCTTCCCCTCACTGCGGCCTGTGATGTCGACGATCCTCAGACCACAGTCTTGAGGCGTCAGATCATCAGAGACAAGCGGTTTCTCAGAGAAATCTATGAGGAATGGTACCGTGCGATCGCCGAGGCCCTTCCCCCAGGAGATGAGCCAGTTCTTGAACTTGGTTCGGGGGCGGGGTTCATGCGGGAGTGCGTCCCAGGTCTGATTGCTTCAGATATCCTTTGGGTGCCAGACGTGAATCTGGTCGCCGATGCCGTGCGGTTGCCGTTTACCTCGGATGCATTACGTAGCATCGTGATGACCAACGTCCTTCACCACATTCCGAATGTTCGAAGGTTTCTGGCTGAGGCGGCGCGCTGTGTGAAACCCGGAGGCGCGCTTGTGATGATCGAGCCATGGGTAACCAGTTGGTCGAAATTTGTATACGGGCGGTTGCACGCCGAACCCTTCGAGGCTAGTGCGCCGGATTGGAATCTGCCAGCGGTGGGGCCGCTCTCAGGCGCCAATGGGGCATTGCCGTGGATCCTGTTTGAGCGGGATAGACAGCGATTCGAGGCAGAGTTTCCGACCTGGCGAATATCGTCGGTAGAGCCGCAGATGCCGTTTCGGTATCTGGTGTCCGGAGGCGTGTCTTTGCGTTGTCTTGTTCCCGATTCCAGCCATGGAGTATTGCGTTTACTGGAAAAGAGTCTGAGCCCTTGGATGTCGGCGCTCGGCATGTTTGCGAGAATTGTTGTGACGAGAACGAACAAGCCGTCTGCCATTTAAGCGAGGGTGCATGAACATTGGAACCAAGGCTCAGCACGAGATTGAGCACGGTCGTTGGCTGGCTGAGAACGATC
>SHZE01000064.1 GCA_009692435.1 Deltaproteobacteria bacterium
CGTTCCTCAACCGCCTCGCCCTCTCGGTCTTGCGCGGGGACCCCAGCAAAGATTCCTTGAAAGTCAAGCGGAAACAGGCCGGATGGTCCACTGACTACCTCGCCCAACTCCTTGGTCTTGCCCCTACTTGAAGCGCGTTTGCCGTGCGGGACCAGCCGATTGATCTCCAGCTTCAGTACGTCTTCGACTATGCGGATAGCGATTCAGGCACGGAAGACAGCGGACGAGAAGACATTGCCTGGAACAGTCGGTGGACACTCACGACTAATACTGGATGGCAACGCATCATACCCGAACAGACAGCAGATCAATACGATACCTGGCAGTATGATGAGGCTGGAGTGCTAACGGCCACGACGGGCTCGTCAAGCGAGGAAGGGCACTACACGGGGCTTGTCTTTCTTGACTTACGGGTGACGCCGCCGGTCATGGTGTGGGAAGAGTATCACGCCCACACTGAGGACAAATGGGCGGGGTATCAAGAATGGCGGGGAGGACCGATGATCTACACCACGAGTACCTCGAGTTTTTGGCAAGAGGAGCGGCTGGCGCTGTTCGTGGAGGATGTCGTCCAGCCCGTGACGGAGTGGCGGGAACTGACAACTGAGGAGCCGGCCGTGTTCTGGCTGCCCTCTTTCTTTCGTAGCCCGCTGGTCTTCGAGGCCCCCTATGTGAGTATCGGCGGGTCGTTTGTGGCGGGGCAGACAACAACGGATTCGCTGGTCCTCGGGGATTATCGTAATCCTCGGGTCCAATACCAGTTCATGGTCCCCCAAGGAGACTTGCCCACATACGGCGGCGGACCCGTCGGACGGTAACGAGCATGGCGGGGAGTGCTAAAGTAGTGGCAGGTACATCACTCAATTAAGGAACTTGCTCTACTTTATCCCCCTCACCCTAACCCTCTCCCAGCCGGGAGAGGGAACTTCGGACCTCACTAACTTAATGCCATTACCCGGATGGGAGAGGGAACCACAAAGGAAGAGCAACGTAGAGGGCCATGCTCGGCGTTTACCCACCCAACCTCACTATTTGAGTGGCGTCTGCTCTCCTCGATTGCCTCCACCATCCCACGGCTCCCATACGCCCTGGTCGAGGAGGCGACGCAGTGAGGACTCTACCGCAGGCAGGGTCCAGTCGTTATAGCCAATGTGGTGATGCACCACCTTCCCTTGGCGATCGATAATGAAGGTCTCAGGATACCCCGTCACTCCGTATTTCTTGCCGACCTCACCATTCACATCCAACACCACCGGAAACGTGAACCCGCCCTCTTGGAGATACGGCAGCACCGTGCTTTTGCCATCCACATCCTGACTCGCCGCCAACATGACGAAGTCACTATTTTGCAATCGGCGGTGCAGAGTTTCCATCGTGGGCATCTCTTTGCGGCACGGTGGGCACCAGGTGGTCCAGATATTGAGCATGACCACCTTGCCTTTGAGTTGTGACAGCCGGATCGCCTGACCTTGAATGTCAGGCAGAATAAATTCCGGTGCGCTTTGCACCGTGAGTGATGGGGTACGTCGTACCGTGAGCAAAAGCCCAAAACTCAAAACGGCAACGCCGAGAATGATCCACTTTCTCACCGTTGCTTCTCCCGTGCGACGTGACTGAGAGGCGGCCCCATCGTTGTGGCTGGCGTGGCCCCTGCCCCCCTCAGCAGCATGACCGCACCGATAGTCATGAAAATCACGCTGATGACCTGCGCCTCGGAAAGACCGAAGGCCAGTGGGGGATTGATCCGCACGAATTCAATCAGCAAGCGAGCGATGCTGGATAAGAAGAGATAACCCCAAAACAAGGATCCGGTCGCTCGTGGCACAGTGCGATACCGCCACAGAATCGCGAAGATCATCGTGTAGGCAAGCGTCTCGTACAATGCGGACGGATGCACGCGCACCCCCGCCGGGTAATCCCATCCGATAATGGCTTTGGTGTACGCCACTCCCCACGGCAGCGTGGTCGGTGGTCCCCAGTCGCCGTCACCAGCCAAGTGGCAGCCAATGCGCCCAATACCATGTCCCAGCGCAATGCTCGGCGCCACCGCATCCATCACCTCGAACCAGGACATCTTGTGTCGCCAAATGCACAGGGTCACACCGGTCACTCCTCCCATCAGTCCACCGAACCAGACAAATCCGGCACCGGTGAAAATCATAGAGAGCGGGTCCGCAAAGAATTCCGACAGGCGCTCAAGAATGAAGAACACCCGCGCGCCCAGCAGCCCACCCACCGCGGCCCACACGACGAGCGTCGAAGAGAATTCCGGGTCTTTGCCCTGATATTGCAACCCCTTGCTGACCACCCAGTTGGCCGTCAAGAATCCCAAGGCCATCATGACACCGTAGCTATAGATCGTAATCGGCCCAACTTGCAGAAGAATAGGATACATGGCGCGGATCATAGCCCACAGCCTATTTCGGCGCCAGGTCGAAGACTGCCGGGTTTCGGGTTAACGAAAGTCTCAAGTCTAAGGTCTAACGTCCAAAAGTTTCGAGTTCTCAGACTCAGTCCTTAATCTTCAGCCCTCAGTCCCTTCCTCGCCCCCTTTTGCCTTCCGCCTTCTGCCTTTGTCTCGGGCTTTATGGTACGGTGCCCGCTCGTTCACTTGCGCCAGGAGCGCGATATGCAAAAGATTGCACGAAAATTTCGCTCTTTCATTGAGGAAGAGAACGCGGAGTACGAGGACTATCGAGCCCTTTCTGGAAATGAAAAGTTGGAAATGCTGCTCGCTCTGATTATGTCGGAGAATCCCAATGAGACCGTTATCGAGCGATCTGCGCGAGTTCATCCACTTGCTCAACACGAAGAGTGTTAGATATGTGCTTGTTGGCGCATGGGCGCTAGCGTTCCATGGTCGGCCTCGGTACACAGGTGACCTTGATCTTTTTGTTGCCTGCGATCCAGATAATGCCACCAAGCTGATGGAGGTTATCGAGGCCTTCGGCTTCGGGAATACTGGAATTACGCGAGAAGATTTTTTGCAAGAGAATTACGTCATCCAGCTTGGTCAAGTGCCAAACCGAATCGATATCCTCACTGGCATCAGCGGGGTCAACTTTGAGGAAGCATGGGGGAGTCGAGAAAAAGGGAGCATTGCGGACGTAGCAGTCTTTGTCATCAGTCGAGAACTACTGATCAAGAATAAGCAAGCCGCTAACCGTGATAAAGACCGTGGGGATGTCAAATTGTTAGAAAAGACCCGTCCCCCACGCGACTAGTCATCGTCGGATTTCAAATTTTCATGCGTGCCGTGATCCAACGAGTCAGTGAAGCCAGTGTCCGGGTCGATAGAGAGATCGTCGGCCAAATTGGACACGGTCTTGTCGTCCTGCTTGGGATAGCGGCTGATGACACGAGGACGGATGCCGAGTATCTCAGCGAGAAAATTGTTGGCTTGCGAATCTTTTCTGACGACGCTGGGAAATTCGCGTTTTCCGTTCAAGATGTCCACGGCGGAGTCCTCATCGTTTCGCAGTTCACGTTGTATGGCGATTGTCGCAAAGGGCGGCGTCCATCGTTTAGCGATGCCGCGGGCGTAGACATCGCGTTACCGTTATACGAGTATTTTATCGCGCGCATGAAACAGCAGCAGGTCTCAGTCGCCACGGGAAAATTTCAGGCGACGATGGCCGTACAGCTTGTGAATGATGGTCCAGTCACGTTGATTCTAGAGAGTAGGTGACGAAGGTCGAAAGGTCGGCTCAATATAATGAGGAAAGCGCGTCAATGGCGGGGACGGATTCTTAATCCCCCTCACCCTAGCCCTCTCCCATCCGGGAGAGGGAACTTCCGGGAGAGTACATAATGCCAAAAGCCGGATTCTGGGCAATTGATCCCACCCGCAAAATCAGTTTCGGCAAAGACGGGTGCTGGTACGCCAATGATGAACGTATCCACAATCGTCGCATCAATGTGCTGTTTAGTCAGCATCTGCGGAAGACTCCCGCAGGCACCTACGAAATTGCTATCGGGTGGGATCGAGTCGCAGTGGAAATCGACGACACCCCGTATGTTATTACGCGGGTCAGTGGTGATGCAGAGAAGGGATTCACGCTACGGCTCAATGATGAGAGCGAAGAAGCGCTTGCTCCCCACACGTTACACGTTGGCCAAGAGCACGTACTGTATTGCCGGGTCAAAGGGAACGAACATCTCGCACGCTTCCTACGTCCAGCCTATTACCAACTCACCGCGCATGTGCGGGAAGATACGAACACCCCCGCGTACTTGCTCAAGGTAGGCGACCGCTTCTTCTCCATTGATGTGATGTAGACTCCGAACTCCCACACTCCTCAGACTCCGAACTGCCTTAGACTCCGAATTTCCCCATGCATATCGTCTTTGTCGAACCCGAAATTCCGCCGAACACTGGCACAACGGCACGCTTGTGTGCTGCCACCAATACGACGTTGCATCTTGTTGGTCCGTTAGGCTTCTCACTCGAAGATCGGTATCTCAAACGCGCGGGGCTTGATTATTGGCCTTATGTTGATTTGCATACCTATCCCAACTGGCAAGATTTTCTCGCCCGTCGCCCATCGGGACGAATGCTCGGCTTTTCCGCCAGAGCAACACGCCCGTATACCCAAGTCCAGTATCGCGCGGACGATCTCTTCGTCTTTGGCAGCGAGACTCGAGGATTATCGGAGGAAGTGAAAACGCTCCTGGCCGAGTATCTCTATACGATTCCGATGGAAGGGACATACGTCCGCAGCCTGAATCTGTCGAACGCGGCGGCCATCGTGTTGTACGAAGCACGTCGGCAGTTAGGGAAAGGATGAGCCAGTTTCGAGTTTCGAGTTTCGACTCCTCAACTCCGAACTCTGGACTCTTAGACCCTCAAACTTCTATTCCGAGTCGTCGCAATTCCGCTAATGCGTGCACTTTATGGGTCGCACTCCAGTAGATGCGGTGACACTCTGGACAGCGGTGGAACGTCCCCTGAGTTTGCCACACATATTCCGGCACCTGATCTTGGATGGTCTCTTTCGCGACCGCTTCGAGCACCTGGTTGCACTCGGAGCAACGCGCAAAGAGCGAGGCCATCGGCGTCAAGCGGCATTCGACAATAACCTGCTTCAATTGCCCACGAAAATGATCGTCACGAATAAAGATGAGTGATGGAACGTCTTTCTGACGTAACAATCGCGAGTCCCGCGTGAGGAGAATCCGCCCTTGCCGTCGCCCCTCACGCAGCAGTCCTTGTGGCGACAGGTGCGGCAGATACGCTGTGTCATATCCCAAAATGCGTAACCATGTGGCTAAGCGGCCCACCATACGGTCCGCGAGAAAGCGTGGGAGAGCGGGCGTTGAAAGCCAAGGAAGCGCGTCTTGCGTCATAGTGGTACTATTACAGAAATTCGGGATAGCTGCCGATAGCCCTTAGACACGTAGGGAGGCAGTGCATCATCTGGTCTCTGGAAAAGCACATATCAAGGAATCTGACTTTGTCTCCCCTCTTTCCCAGCCCAGAGAGAAAATTTTCGGAGGCTATGGAAACCAGTGGACTCACTTCTATGAAACGGATTATCAGTCTTGGCGTCGTCCTCTTTTGGGGAGCCATGGTGGCGTGGCTCATACGTCGCTCCTTCGGGTCCGACGTGGTACTCCCTCCTCCCCCATCTCTCGTTCCAGCCGGGGCAAGTCAGCCATCAGCAGAACAGGACGGCTGGATGGGTATCTATCATCAGAACAAGAAGATCGGGTACTTTCATCGCCGCCTCGTGCCCGTCGAGCACGGCTACCGGTGGGAAGAACAGTCGCAAATGAAGCTGCGTGTCATGAACACCGACCAGTTGGTCCACACCTCCGTGCGAGCGGCCATCGACAAAAGCTACGCGTTGCAGGACTTTTCTTTTCGCCTCAACAGCTCAGGCATCGTCTTCGAGGTCACCGGGAAAGTCATTGACGAAAAAACCTCCGGTCGTGAATTACATGGACAAATTGTGAGTGCTGGCAACTCGTCGCCCTTCTCGTTTCCGTTGCGCGACCCGGTCTATTTACCGTCAACCACGCAGATGATGCTGCGTGGGGCCTCCCTCAAGGCAGGAGAGGAGCGGCAGTACAGCATCTTCAATCCCTTGTCCACGAAAACCGAGACCATCAGCGTCACCGCGCTCGGTCCTGAAACGCTTACCCTCAAGGGCCAGCAACTGGCAGTGACGAAAATCGCCGAACGATTTGGCGGGACCACGGTCCACGCCTGGCTCGATCACGAAGGAAAAGTCGTCAAGGAAGAAGCCTCATTAGGGTTAGTGCTCCTGCGAGAAAATCGCGAAGATGCCCTCGGTGGTGGATGGGAAGACTCGACCCCGCTTGATTTGGTCGCCTCCGCGGCGATTCCTGTCCAACAACCGCTACCGGAGCCGCGCACTCTCAAGCACCTCCAGCTCAAACTTCTCGGCCCAGCAGACATGCCCCAATTCGCTTTTCCTCCGCGCCAAGAAATGAGTGGCGGAACGATTACCATCACGAGTGAAACGCTCTCCAATTTGACGACCTATCAACTCCCGCAAGCCGATGCCGCGTTCGCACTAGACCTCACGGACACGCCGTTCGTGCAAAGCGCGCACCCACGGCTGCGCGCGCAGGCGGAGCAGATTCTTGGCTCCGAACGAGATGCGGTGAAAGCGGCGCGTCTCCTCCTTGATTGGACTTACACCACATTGGCGAAGGAGCCTTCGATTGGCATGCCGACCGCGCTGGAAGCACTCGACAGCAAGAGAGGCGATTGCAACGAACACGCCGTGTTATTCACCGCGCTGGCCCGTGCCGTGGGATTGCCCGCGCGGGTTGCAGCCGGGGTCGTCTATTTGGAGGGTGCGTTTTACTATCACGCATGGGCGGATGTGTGGCTAGGCCAATGGGTCGCGGTTGACCCCGTATTACAGCAGTTCCCCGCCGATGCCACCCACGTCAAATTTATTGAGGGTGGACCAGAAGAGCATTTGGCATTACTCAAAGTGATCGGCCAGATAGGAATGGAAGTGATCAACTACCAGTAGACGGGACAGTGCGGGGTTCGGAGCCCAACACTAGCGCATTCAGACGCCGAACTGCCTTAGAGGACCCAATGATCCAACTCGAACATCTCAGCAAACGTTTCGGCGCATTTACCGCCGTCGATGACTTAAACCTGAACATCACGGAAGGAGAAATTTTCGGTTTTCTTGGCCCCAATGGCGCCGGGAAAACCACGACCATCCGCATGATGATGGGCCTGTTACGACCAACGACCGGACGCATCATTCTTGGCGGGCACGACCTTGCCGTTGCCCCACTCGCCGCCAAAGCGATTTCCGCATTCGTTCCTGATCGTCCGTATATTTACGAAAAACTCACCGGACGTGAATTCTTGAGCTTTGTGGGCGGTCTCTATCAAGTGCCCTCGGACCAATGCCAAGTGCGCATTGAAGAGTCCCTGAATTTCTTCAGCCTCGTGGATTGGGGCGATGAACTAGTCGAGAGTTACTCACACGGCATGAAACAACGCCTGGTCGTTGCCTCGGCGCTCCTGCACGATCCAAAAATTATCGTGGTGGATGAACCGATGGTCGGCATGGACCCGATTGGCGCTCGCCTGTTCAAGGGGCTCCTGCGGTCGCTGACGCTCAAAGGCAAAACCATCTTTATGTCCACCCACAGCATGGAAGTCGCCGAGGAGTTGTGTGACCGTATCGGCATTATTCTCGGTGGCAAAATAATCGCGCTCGGCACGCTTGATGAATTACAGCGGCAGGCGGGAAGCGGGTCAGGACTGGAAAACATCTTCCTCAAACTCACCGCCGCCCCCGATATGGTGGACGTCATCGAAGCTCTGCGAGCATAGCCATGAAAGAGTTATCAATGACCAGTGCTCAGCCCCTTGTCGCGAACAAGCAGTCGGTGGAAGGACCCCTCCCATCGCCAGTCGCGCCTCGCACTCCACTCAACAATTGGCACTTGATCGTCAACAGTTGGCTCCTGCTTCTTATCCCGCGGTTCTTCGCCCTGCGGAACGGACTGCGGCGACGCGATCGCGGTAGCACAATCCGCACGTGGGTGCTGTTATCACTCATGGTGCTCTTTTGGGCGGGAGCCTTTTGGTTCTGCCACCGCATCCTTGCGTATTTTCAGACCGTGCCCGACTTGGGGCCCGTGCTCTCACAAAAATTGCTCAACATGATGTTCCTCACCTTTCTCGCCATCCTCATGTTTAGCAATATGATTACCGGGCTCTCGACGTTCTTTCTGTCACGTGATCTTCTCCTCATCATTCCAGCGCCAATCCCCCCATCACGGTTGTTCCTCGCCAAATACGTCGAGACCCTAGTGGACTCGTCGTGGATGATTTTGCTGTTCACGGTCCCGGTGTTTTCCGCTTATGGCATCGTGCATGGCGCGGGATTCTCCTATTACCTGATGACGCTGCTCACGATCGTACCGTTCCTAATGATTCCGGCGGCACTGGGGATCATCGTCACGATGGGGCTCGCGTACATGCTCCCCGCGCAACGCGGGAAAGACTTGTTGGTGATCTTTTCCGCCCTTTTCTTGGCGTTACTCTACGTGTTCCTGCGCATGTTACAGCCGGAGAAATTGGTCAATCCTGAAGCGTTCTCCGATTTCATGGCGTTTCTGGCCGCGATGCAGACACCGTCCTCACCGTTGCTTCCCAGCACCTGGGCCACCGAAACACTGCTCCCATTCCTTGGTCTACGGGCGAGTGACGCGCTGTTTTCCTATTTGATGCTGCTCAGCACCGCCTTGTTCCTCGTGGTCGCGGGGGCATGGCTCTCGACGACACTCTATCCACTCGGATGGTCCAAAGCGCAGGAAGGGCGACGGCGCTACGTCCAACGTCGATGGTCGGAAACGGCAGTCAACATCTTTGTCCGTCCGTTCCCTTCCTATTTACGGTTCGTCATCATCAAGGACTTAAAGACCTTCATGCGTGACGCCGGCCAATGGTCGCAACTCTTTCAGTTAGTGGCGCTGGTCGTCATCTACATTTACAATTTCAGCGTGCTGCCCGTCATCAGCGCGACCAGCAACATCTATGCGTTTTTCAACCTCGCGCTGGGCGGATTCGTCATTACCTCCATCGCCGTCCGGTTTGTTTTTCCGGCCCTGAGTTTAGAAGGTAAAACCTTTTGGGTGATGAAAAGCGCGCCGTTGCATCTCCGGCAGTGGTGGTGGAGTAAGTTTTGGGTCAATCTCATCCCCTTGCTCTTTTTCGGTGAAATCCTCGTGCTTCTGACGAACTATTTCCTCCAAGTCTCGTTCTTCATGGCCGTGCTCGCCCCGGTGACCCTGTTGATCCTCGCCTTCGTGATTGTGGCAATGGGCATGGCCGTGGGCGTGGCGTACCCCAACTTCACGGCGGAACACAGCGCGAAGATCGTGGCCAGCTACGGCGGTCTCCTGTACATGGTGCTCAGCATCTCCTTCATCGGCATCATCGTGATGCTTGAAGCCTGGCCCGTGCATGTGATGACCATGTCCAGTTTTCGCCGATTTTCCATTACGTCACGGGACCAGTTCTTGATCGTCATGAGTTTTGGCGTCGCGCTCTCGCTCGCCGTGACGACCTTTTGGATTTGCGCGCGCTGGAGTATCAAGCAGTTGGAAGAGATGGAAATATCGCTGTAGCTAAGGAGGGCACCGTGGAAGAACAGGTTCTGTTTCCAGTAGGAGAAATTTCGCTTGAAGGGCTCTATGCGGCACCGACTCAAGCCTCACAGGTTGGCGCGGTGGTCTGTCATCCGCATCCGCTCTACGGCGGCGAGATGAACAACAACATCGTGACGGCACTCGTCCGCGCCTTTCAGCAAGCGGGCATGGCGACCGTGCGGTTTAATTTCCGTGGAGTCGGTCGCAGTGGCGGGTCGCACGATCAAGGCAATGCCGAGGTCGAGGATGTCAAAGCGGCGGTGACCTATCTCTTGAGCCGTCAATCTCTCTCCACCGTTATCGTGGCGGGCTACTCGTTCGGCTCAATGGTGGGCTTACGAGCCGGAGCAGCCGATGATCGCGTCCATAAGCTCATCGGCGTGGCCCTGCCGATGGGATTTGGTGATCCATCGTTCCTGTTGCCATCGGCAAAACCAAAGTTGCTGATTAGTGGCGATAACGACAACTACTGCCCACTGCCCACACTGAATGAGTTCTTCGCCAAACTCGTCGAGCCAAAGACGCTCGTGACCGTCACCGGTGCCGATCATTTCTTTGGGGGACAAGAAGGCGAGGTCGCGAAGGCGGTAATGGCTTTTCTCTCTCCATCTCCGGGTTACTAATCTCGCTCGATTAAGACACTGCCTATCCTCATCAATGAAAAACGGAGCAGCTCGTGGAACAAACTCTACCTTTTGGCGACGTCCTTGATGCAATTGATCAGCTATCGCTGGAAGAACAAGAAACGTTAGTGGATATCGTCCAACGTCGTGTGACCGAGCGAAGCCGGAAACTCTTAGCCTCTGAAATTCGAGAGGCGCAGGAAGAATTCACAGAAGGTCGATGTCAGGCAGTCACAGTAGAGGAACTTATGAAAGAGGTCCTGGCGTGAAACGCGCGCTGCTCCGATCCAGTGCGTTCGTACGAGCAGCCAAGCGTCTGGTCAAGAAGCACCCTACAACCCACCAACCAGCCACCGATCTGGGCTATCTGTTGTACAAGAATCCCGCCCGTGTGCAGTCGTTCAACCTCGCGTTTGGCCAAGCGCATGTCTTCTATCCCGAGGCGTCCACCGAACGTTGCACCGCCGCGCTGTTGCTGGACATTGATCCGATTGGACTGGTACGTCGGAGTGGCGGTCCCTCTGGTGAAGGCTTTGCCTTGGAGCAGTACGTCAACGACCGTCCGTATGTGTCCTCGTCATTTCTCAGTGTCGCTATCGCTCAGGTCTTTGGCACTGCCCTCAATGGCCACAGTAAAGACCGCCCTACCCTGGCCGAGACCCCGATTCCCCTGCACGCTAAGCTGACCGCGTTGCCGTGTCGGGGTGGCGAGTTTCTTTTACGCAAGCTCTTCGAGCCCTTGGGATACACGCTGACGGTGCAAAGCACCCCGCTTGATGAGCATTTCCCAGAATGGGGTGACAGCTGCTATCTAACAGTGACATTCACAGCCACGTGTCGCCTCAGTGAATTGCTGTCCCATCTGTATGTACTCATCCCGGTGCTTGATGACGACAAACACTACTGGGTAGATGATGCCGAAGTAGAGAAACTGCTCCGGCATGGCGACACATGGCTGGCCTCCCATCCCGAACACGAACTGATCGTCAATCGCTATCTCAGACATCAACGCTCCCTCACTCGGCAAGCGTTCGCGCAGCTCCAGGAAGAGGATGATACCGATCCCGATACAACGCAGGCCGCTCACGCGGTTGAAGAGGCAACCATCGAAGCCTCCCTCAGCTTAAACCAACAACGCCTGGGGACGGTCGTCTCAATGCTCAAGCAACACAAAGTCCAGCGCGTCATTGACTTGGGCTGTGGTGAAGGTCGGCTCTTACAGATGCTGTTGCCCGATATGTCTTTTCTTGCGCTCGCGGGGATGGACGTTTCCTACCGAACACTCGCGATCGCTACCGCGCGTCTCCATCTTGATCGACTCCCGGAGAAACAACGTGAGCGAATCACCCTGTTTCAAGGCTCACTCATGTACCGTGACCAACGGTTAAGTGGATACGACGCCGCGACGGTTATCGAGGTGATAGAGCACCTTGATGCCCCCCGGCTTGCGGCATTCGAGCGGGTGCTGTTCGAGTGCGCGCGGCCACGGCTGGTGATACTCACCACGCCCAACGCGGAATACAACGTCAAATTCAGCGGACTTGCCGGGCAGTTCCGTCATCGCGATCACCGCTTTGAATGGACGCGGAGTGAGTTTCAGGACTGGGCCACCACCATCACGCGACGATTCGGCTATACCGTGCGCTTGCTCCCTATCGGTTCTGAAGATGCGACTGTCGGCTCACCAACGCGGATGGGAGTTTTTACGCGTGAACGGTAATCTTCCTGTTGCCCAATACCGCCCCTTTCACCTTGCCCACTCTTCCCCCCAGCGAGTACAATCCCCCCAGGAGAAACAACCATGAATCATACAGTTGAAGTGAGCGATGAAGGCACGATTCGTCGGTCAAGTCCACCGGTTCCTGTAAAGTGGTTAGGCAGCAGACGCGGCACTTCTGCGGGATAGGGGCTCGGAGATCGGTGGTGTCCTCACTTCCTGTTCGTCCAACTTGAGCTTCGCGCGCAAGCTGCGAATCTGGTGTTGCTCCAGTT
>SHZE01000007.1 GCA_009692435.1 Deltaproteobacteria bacterium
CGTAGTAATCCCTTCGCTGAGATCGGGTCGATACGCACCTGGACCAAACACGGCTTTGCCTCCCTTGTTTGAATGTTGGGACCCAAACTATACGATACATGCTCCTCGAAGGCCATAATAAAACCCGGCAAAGATGCTATAGTCTCCTCTTGCCTCGGATTTCCCTCCGGGCTACAGCTTTCACCATGAAACTCACCATCCCCGAACTTTCCCTTGTCGTCCTCATTGGACCATCCGGCTCTGGCAAATCGACGTTCGCTCGCACTCACTTCAAGCCCACGGAAGTATTGTCATCGGATGTCTGCCGTGGGCTGGTGAGTGATGACGAGAACAATCAGAGTGCCACCAGAGATGCGTTCGCCGTGTTGCACTTTATCGCCGCGAAGCGCCTCGCGGCGGGCAAACTCACGGTCGTCGATGCCACCAATGTCCAGCTCGAAGACCGCAAGCCGCTGCTTGCCCTCGCGCGTGAGCAGCACTGTGTACCGGTCGCCATTGTCCTCAATGTCCCGGAAAAGCTCTGTCTCGACCGTAATCGCCAACGACCGGACCGGACGTTCGGCCCGCATGTCGTCCGCCATCACCACCAGCAGATGCGTCGCGCGCTCCGCTCCTTGGAAAGAGAAGGCTTCCGCCACGTCATCGTGCTCTCCTCGCCGGAAGACATCGCCGCCGTCACCATTGAGCGTCAGCCTTTGCGGACCAATCGCAAGCACGAACACGGACCGTTCGACATTATCGGCGACATCCACGGCTGTTTATGATGAACTCAGCACGCTCCTCACACGACTTGGCTACATCGGCGGCATGTTGTCCGCCGACGCGCACTCTCCGCTCCGCCATCCTGACGGTCGAAAAGTTATTTTCTTGGGGGACCTCGTCGATCGAGGGCCGCGGATTCCTGACGTCCTGCGGCTCGCGATGAGCATGGTCACCGCCGGAACCGCGCTCTGTGTGCCGGGCAACCATGATATCAAGCTGCTCCGCAAATTGCGGGGACGCAATGTCCAAATTACGCACGGGTTAGCCGAGTCGCTCGCGCAACTTGAACCGGAACCGCCGGAGTTCATCCAACAGGTCGTCACGTTTCTTGATGGCCTCATCAGTCACTATGTGTTGGATGACGGCAAGCTCGTCGTCGCGCATGCCGGGATGAAAGCCGCGTGGCAAGGCCGTGCGTCACGCCAGGTACGCGATTTCGCCCTCTTTGGCGAAACAACCGGGGAGACCGACGAGTTTGGTCTCCCCGTGCGCTACAACTGGACGAACGAGTATCGTGGCGACGCCATGCTCGTGTACGGCCACACACCCACCCCGAAACCCGAATGGCTGAATCGCACGATCAACGTTGACACGGGCTGTGTCTTTGGTGGACAACTCACTGCCCTGCGGTATCCTGAACGGGAATTGGTCTCCCTGCCGGCGGCACGGACCTATTACCAACCGGCCCGTCCGTTTCCGCCGCCTGAACAGATTGCTCCTGTCACCGTGTCACCCGCAGGGGAAGAATTACTGGCGATAGAAGATGTGCTCGGCAAACGGATCATTCAGACGCGCTTGCAACGCAGCATCACGATTCGCGAAGAGAACGCGATTGCCGCGCTTGAAGTGATGAGCCGTTTTGCCGTCAACCCACGCTGGTTGATCTATCTACCGCCGACCATGTCCCCGACCGAGACCACGCGGGAGCCTGGTCTCTTGGAACATCCAGCCGAAGCGTTCGCGTATTATCGTCATCAAGGCGTGCCGCGCGTCGTCTGCGAAGAGAAACACATGGGGTCTCGGGCCGTGGTCGTCCTCTGCCAGAATGAAGACGTGGCCCGTCAGCGGTTCGGTGTCACTGGCGACGGCATAGGGGTTGTGTACACGCGCACCGGGCGACGATTCTTTGAGGATCGTCAGTTGGAAGCCGCCCTGTTGACGCGCATCAAACTCGCGGCGGACGCGGCCGGATTCTGGCAAGCGTTCTCAACTGATTGGCTCTGTCTGGATTGCGAACTGATGCCGTGGTCCGTCAAGGCGTATCAACTGCTGCGTCACCAATATGCAGCGGTCGGGGCCGCGGCGCGCACGGCGTTGGCGGAGGCGGTTCCACTTTTACAACAAGCGACCCAGTGGAATAGTGAGGCGGCCCCATTGCAGGAACGGTATCAACAGCGCAGCGCTCTCACTTCACAATATGTTGACGCCTATCGACGCTATTGCTGGTCGCTCAACTCGCTCACCGACTTGAAACTCGCGCCCTTCCATCTGTTAGCCACGGAGGGCGCTGTCCATACGGACCGCGACCACGTCTGGCATATGGAAACGCTGGCCCGCCTTTGCCAAGCGGATACAGAGGGCTCCTCGCTACCTCGTACCTCCTTGTCGATGTCACCACCCCGGACAGCCAAAACGCGGGCATCCAGTGGTGGGAATCGTTGACGCAGCGTGGCGGAGAGGGCATGGTCGTCAAACCGTTCGCATTTCTCGCCAAAGGGCAACGAGGCATGGTACAACCCGCGATCAAATGCCGTGGGCGGGAATACCTGCGCATTATCTACGGACCAGAATATACACTGACGGAGCACCTCGACCGGCTGCGTGCTCGTGGTGTGTCGAGTAAACGATCTCTCGCGTGGCGCGAATTTGCTCTGGGCATTGAAGCGCTGGAGCGTGCCGTGCGGCGGGAACCACTCTACCGCGTCCATGAATGCGTGTTTGGCATCTTGGCATTGGAGAGCGAACCGGTTGATCCCCGGCTGTAATCAACTTCATCAAACAACCTGGAAGGAGTCCTATGTCACAGTCTCATTCTCTCGGTGGAGTCATCCTCACCCTCTTCTGTTGCGCGACGATTGGATGCTCAGCGACACAGTCACCACCATCACCGTCATCACCACCATCACCACCATCACCACCACCATCATCGCATCCGATGTGGTCTGGGGAAAAAATCCAGATCGCCGTGGTTGCGTTCGATGACAAAGTCAGCTCAAAAGCGAGAGGAAAAGCACGAAACAAACAGAGTCGGAATCTCCTCGGCAGAGGGATGGAAAACCAGCTCCTCACCACGCTCAGAGAAGCCGGGCAGTTTGTAGTCGCGGACCCACCGGAACGCAATGTCCGTGATAAACGAGGGCAATCCAGTGCCGTGCGGATCGACACCATCGAAGGAGCTGAATTTCTGCTCTCCGGGTCGGTGATCAAATATCTGGCGAGTCAGGAGAGTCTCTCCACCGGTGTCGAACGAGACCCATTGCTCAACGCCTTTAGCTGGAACGCCAATGAAACAATGGTCCAGGCGGCGCAGGCTACATTTGCCGCATTCACCCCCACGCCGGAAGATCGGGTCGCCATCTCGCTCCACTTGATCGACGCTAAAAATGCACGCCTGGTCAGTGAGACTACAATTGAAGCGGTCGCTCAGGACCTGCGGTCGTCATTGGGGGGCCTTTTTGGCGCAGCCTTACTGAAGCAGTCAGGGGAACTCTCCACTCCTCTCCAGAAAGCGGTTCGCGCCACGAACATCAAAGCGGTCAACTGGATAGCCGATAATTGTCTCGCCTATCGGAAACAACTGGCTGAGAATCCTCCCACGGAGTCGCCCCAACCGTTGAAGAAGAAGGCGCGGAAGACAACGAATTAGGAAGCCGCCTGCACGCAGGCGGTAATCGCGGTTTTGCCGACCACCCGTGAAGTCCCATAAATGGGGCCCCAAAAGTCGGATTTCTCCGGCGTCGTTGCGGAGCATGGGCATTGATCCTTGCGTGAAACAGCGCGATTCGTGCCCACGCTCAGTTTGGCGGGGACCCAACGCCGTGGTCCCCTCCCAATCTACGAATCGCAACAAATGGGTCGTCCTCCGTTTTCGCGGCATTGATAATCCGCGTCAGCGCCACACGCAGATCCTGCCCATCCTGCTGATAGACGCGCTCGAACAAGGCGAGGTCTTGCAAATAGATAAGATACTGCAACACCACCGCGTTGTTGAGTCGCACGGTCGCGAAGTCCGAGTTCTGTCGCACCGGTCCAGGTAACGAGCGAAACTCCTGCTGCAATTGCGCGAAGAGCGTCTCCCGTTGCTGAAGCTTCTCCGCCTCGGAGGCAGCCGACGCATAAAGCGCATTGAGCCGCTCAACGCCGGTGGCCAAGAATGCCGCAACGGTCATTTCATTGTCCCACGTCGTCTGTGCTTGGCGTGTGACCGCCGCCGCCTGACCGTATGCTTTCGTAAAGAAGGCGACGGCCCCACGATGCCCAGCAAAGTTAGCGAGGGATTCATTAAAGGCGGACTGCCCTTTCAGGTAGAACGTGCTGTGAAACAACTCATGCACGATAATGTTCGTGAGCGTCTCAGGGTCGTAGCGCAGTAGATGTGGTAACAGCGGATCGGAGAACCAGCCTAACGTACTGAACGCCATCGCCGAGCGCACGTAGGTATCGTAGCCCTGCGCCTCAAGTCGTCGCACCTCTTGTTGTGCCTCGGCTTGAGCGAAATAGCCTTTGTACGCCACCTGCCCAACAATCGGAAACCACCAGGTGTAGGGTTCAAGCTTCGTGCGAGGCGCGGCTGTCACAACGTAGACCACCGGCGGTTTATCAAGCTCGGTAATCGTGCTGTAGCTCGCGCCCACGTTGAACACGAGATCCTGCTCAGCAAAGCGTCGCACGCGTAAGACCAACTCCAGCTTCTCACGAGTGGCGGGATCGACATCCTTACGAGCTAAGACCTCGGCGATCGGGCGACGATTCCACAAAATTTTGGCTTCTTCATAGCCAGCACGCAGGACGTAGGTTGGGGAACAGGAGGCGAGGCAGAAGGCAAGGAGGACAGAAGACAGAAGGCAGAAGGCAGAAGGCAGAAGGCGGGGTTTAGTCCAAAGGTTTCGGGGTTCGAGTGTCGGGTTCATGAAGGTCCAAAGTCCAAGGTCTAAGGTCACGAATTTTAGGTTTCGAGTTTCAGGTTTCAGATTCCACACTCAGTCTTCAGTCCTTTTTTCTCAGTCCTGAATCCTCAGTCCTTTTCTCATATTTTTGACTTTTGCCCTTTGACTTTTGATTTTTTCTAACCAGCCTCGGCAAGCTGCGGCCCATGGGAAGGCGGAGCATATTGCAACTGGTACAGCCGCCAATAAATGCCGCGCTGTTCGATTAACTCCTGGTGTGTCCCCAGTTCTCGGACTTGCCCCTTGTGCAGCACGATGATGCGGTCCGCGTGCTGAATTGTCGAAAACCGGTGCGCGATCACCAGCGTGGTGCGGCCTGCCATCAATTTCGTCATCGCATCTTGGATCAGCAGTTCCGTCTCTGGATCGACACTCGAAGTGGCTTCATCCAACACTAAGATGGCCGGATCATAAGCCAATGCCCGCGCGAACGAGAGTAACTGCCGTTGCCCCCCGGACAAGTTGGAGCCTCGTTCGCGTATAGGTTCGTGATACCCACGTGGGAGTTGCGCGATAAAGCGATCCGCGTTCACATACTGTGCGGCACGTGCGAGCGCTTCGTCCGTGATGTCGGTACGCCCCAAGGTGATGTTGGTCGCCACGTCCCCGGAAAAGAGAAACACATCTTGCAAGACCACCCCAATCTGGCGGCGCAACAGATGGAGGTCCCACTCGCGAATATCGACCCCATCAACCAGGATCCGCCCCTGTTGCGTGTCCGCGGACCGCGTCAAGAGCTTACTGATTGTCGTCTTCCCAGACCCGGTCGCTCCAACCAAGGCAATTTTCTGTCCCGGCTCCAGCGTGAACGACACGTCGCGCAGTACCCAATCGTCCCCTTTATAGGCAAACCACACATGCTCAAACGTGATCTGGCCGCGCACCCGCGTCGGTCGATGCGGCATCGCCGGTGAGGTAATCGTGACCGGAGTATCCAGGAGTTGGAAGACCCGCTCAAGCGCGGTCATCGCCGACTGCATGGTGGTGTACTTGGTGCCAAATTCACGGATCGGGACAAAGAACTTTTGCAGGTATTCAACGAACGCGACCAACGTTCCCAAGGCAATAAACCCTGCCCCGACTCGGCTCGCGCCATACCACAACATCACCGCGACTGCGATCGACCCGGCGGCTTCGACGAGCGAAAACAAGGAGGCTTCATAGATGTTCGACAGATGGTTCGCATCTCGGAAGTCGCGATTACGCTGGTTGAACTCGGCGAAGAACTTTTTTTCTTGCGCGAACAGTTGCACCACCACGATCCCAGAAAGCGTTTCTTGGAGGAACGCATTAATCCGCGCCAAGCGGTCGCGGATCGCGCGGTAGGTATCCCGCGATCGTTTGCGGAAGAATTCAAGAATCAGCATGAGTGGGGGCAACACCGTGAGCGTGACCAAAGCGAGTCGCAGGTCAAGGCTCAGCATGATGACAATAATGCCCGCCAACGTGAGCAAGTCCATGAAGATCGTCAGCGTGCCAGCCGTGAACGCTTCATTGATGGCATCCACATCGGTCGTCAGGCGGGTCACCAAGCGCCCAACCGGATGACGGTCAAAAAAGCTTGAGGGCAGCTCTTGTAAATGCGCGAAGAGGTCCGCCCGTAAATCCGCCAGACTTTTCTGGGCGACGGACATCGTGGCCTGATATTGCCAGTAAAAGAAGAGGAACTCACCCAGGAGCGCGCCAGCGAACAGCAGCCCGGCGACTGCTAATCCTTGGGAGTCGTGGTGGGTGATGTAGCCGTCCACCGCCAGTTTGAGGATATACGGTTGGGCCAACAGAAACGCCGAGGTCACCGGCAAACAGACCAGCGATAGCATGAACTGCTTGCGATAGGGACGCACGTAGCGCCACAGCCGATGCAATAACGCCAGGTCATAGGATTGCCCAAGGACATCTTCGCGTTGCGCGTCTGCCATTAGAGTTCCGCCAGCTCTTCTTCGAGCGCTTGTTGTTGAAAAATATCGGCGTAGAGGCCACCGCGCGCGACCAAATCCTCATGCGTGCCGGTTTCCATAATGCGTCCATCATCAAGAACGACAATCACGTCGGCATCGCGCACGGCGGAGATGCGGTGAGAAATGACCAGCACGGTTTTTCCGCGCGTGGTATCGCGCAGTTCGTGGAGAATGGCACGTTCGGTTTGCACATCGACACTTGATAACGCATCGTCAAGCACGAGAATCGGCGTATCCGCGGCAAGGGCGCGCGCCAGGGTCAGCCGTTGCTTCTGCCCTCCGGATAACGTCACCCCGCGCTCACCGACAACGGTGTCGTATCCACGCGGAAAATCCTCAATGTCGCGCGCCAGGTTCGCCACGCTCGCCGCCCGTCGCACTTGTGCCATATCAACTTCGGGCAGCGCGAAGGCCACATTGTCCTTGATAAGCGTGGAGAAAAGAAAGGGGTCCTGAGGAACGAACCCCACCCACCGACGCAAGGCGGCCAGAGAGCAGGTACGAATATCTTGTCCGTCAATCGTAATGGTGCCGCTACTGACATCAAACAAGCGCGGCAACAGTTGTAGGAGCGTGCTTTTGCCCGATCCCATGCGACCAACAACAGCCACCGTCGCACCCGCTGGAACGGTAAAGGTAATGTCATGGAGCACGGCACGACCATTGCCCATACTGGGATAGGCGAAATCGACATGGTGAAAGCCGATCTCCCCACGGATAGAGCGGTCAATGCCATCGCCTTGGCCATCAATAATATCGGGGCGGGCTTGCAAGATCACCTCTAACCGTTTGAGGGCCGCTTGCCCACGTTGCACGATGGAGATGAGGAACCCCAGTGCCATCGTGGGCCAGGCCAAAAGATGGAGATAGCCCATGAAGGCCACGAGGTCGCCCAGACTCAGGCGTCCGGCGATCACATGCGACCCGCCGTACCACAATACCACCAGCAATCCGATCCCGGACACGCCTTTCATCAACGGGGGAAAGAAGCCCCGCAGCCGGGCAAGGCTCATGCTTTCTTCCTTGAAGGCATCGTTGAGGCGACCGAACTCCGCGTTTTGCCAGTCTTCACGCGCATAGGCGCGGACAACGTGTATCCCGCTCACCCCTTCTTGGACACGGCTGGACAAGTTGGCCAGCCCTTCTTGGACCTTGACCGTCTTTTCCATCATCATGCGGCTCATCCGTTTCACCGCGAAGAGTAGAAAAGGATACGGAGCGAGCGCGACAAGCGTCAACATCGGGTCCATCATCACCATCGCCGAGATCGCATAGATATAGTAGAGGGGCGTATTGAGCAGGTTGAGAACACCGAGCCCCAACAGCAACCGCACGGCGGTTACGTCATTGACCAGACGCGACATCAGGTCGCCGGTGGACTGCCGTTGATAATAACCGAGAGAGAGTTTTTGCAGGTGCGCGAACAGATCGTTGCGCAAATCAAACTCAACGTCGCGGCCAATGTTGAAAATCATGAACCGAGAAAACGCGCGCAGAACTCCTTGCACACTGGCGACCGCGATCATCACCAGCACGTACCAGGAGATGTCGCGAAAAGACTGCTTCCGCTGGATAGCTTCAACCGTCCATTTCAGCAGCAGCGGAATGGACATCGCCAATGTCGCCGAGGCGACAAGACAGACGATGCCACGCGCGTAACGGAACCGGTAGCGTGAAAGATAACTCCACAAGCGATGCATGATGTAAGGCGGCCACCATATCGGCGTGCACTAGCAGCAGCAAGGGCATTTGGTGGGGAGACAAGACAAAAGACAAAAGACAAAAGACAAAAGACAAAAGACAAAAGACAAAAGACAAAAGACAAAAGACAAAAGACAAAAGACAAAAGACAAAAGACAAAAGACAAAAGGCAAAAGGCAAAAGGCAAAAGACAAAAGACAAAAGACAAAAGGCAAAAGGCAAAAGACAAAAGATAAAAGGCAAAAGGCAAAAGGCAAAAGGCAAAAGGCAAAAGGCAAAAGGCAAAAATAGGAAAAAGCATTATTGCGGAATCCGCAACTCGAATTTTTAGACCCTGAACTCCGAGCTCGGAGTCCTCATGGAGTCTCCCGCGTTTCCTCCAAGTTGCTCACTGAGTCCTCAGTCCTTTTTTCATTTTTGCCTTTTGCCTTTTGCCTTCAAGCCCCCTTTCCTTCCACCGCCCAAACAGACATCTTCGCTAGCAGCCCGGCCACTGTCCACATGACAATCACCACTTCCGCATCACCGAAATTGTGTTGCGTCATCCCACCGATGAGAAAACCAACGATGCTCAGCCATGCTCCCAGCGCAAAACTGCGGAGTGGTTCCGCTGTCGGAGGCAAGAGACAATAGGCTTGCCATCCGGTGCGGAGGAGCACCACGAAGAACGCCAGAAAAGCCGCGAGCCCAATCAGGCCACTATCAACCGCGATTTGCAAGAAACTATTGTGCGCGTGGCCGGTATGATCGGCCATGGGATACCGTTGGTAATACGGCTCGCGAAATTCGCGGTAATTGCCATATCCCCAGCCAAAAAGCGGACGGTCTTTCAACATGTCCCAATTGGCTAACCAAATCTGACTGCGTCCTAAATTTTCCTTGAGATCAAACGTTTTCCAGGCACGCTCTTGTACGCCACTGCCAGCACTGAACAGGAGTCCTCCGAGCAAGACGATGCCCCCAGCGACACCGACAAGAGTCTTCCCCCCTCGGATAACGCCCAACAAGAATAGTATACCCACATACGCAACCCACACCCCACGCGTGAGTGAAAAGAGCAGAGCCAGGATCATCACTGCCCACCCACCAACCAACAGCAGTCGTTGGTGCCACGACACAGCAGGAGCAAAAACCCATGCCGTGATGATCGACAACGGAAAGAGTAAATTGTGGGCGTAGGTAATCCCGGACGGGTGAAACCCTTTGGTGCGAAATCCTTCTTGACGGCCAAACCAAAATGGGTCCAACGACGCTGGCTTGCCCACCAACTGTTTGGCCAAGTCCAAGCCGGTAAAGTGCTGCACGATGCCATAACTGGCAATGAGCACCGCGAAGACCACAAAAAACTGGATGAGTCGCTCCGCTTCGCGCCGATCAGTCACGAGCATGAAAGAGGCGAAAAACGCGCCAACCAACCAGAGCTTGCGATAACTCAGCAGCGAGTTCCCGATGTCTGGGCTCAGCAACGTTGAAAGCAAGAAAGCACCAAAAAGAAGGAGCAAAGCACGATCCAGAGGAGTGGTCGGGGCAGTCCTCCGTTGCCAGCACTGCACGATCAGTAAGAGGAGCACCAGCCCCAGCGACGTCTGCTGCAGCGCCACCGGAAAAGATAACGTCACAAAAAACAGGGGGAGCAAAAATCGACGGACGATAGTCGCATCCCACGGAGGGGACGCGGTCGGCGTAGCATCCAACATGGACGGAGAATTTACGGTTCTTTTCGGAGAAAGCCAAGAAGAGTAATGCCAATGTAACGTCTATCAAGTGTCACGAGGTAGTCGGTCATAAGCGAATGTTTTTCGTCCACGCCGGTACGATGCTTATCGCAGGCAATAACCCACACTCGCTCCTCATCGGCAAGCTCCACGTGTGATGCCGCCCTCGTTCCTTCCTCCTTATCAGGAACAACCTCCACGAAGGCATGCTTATTCAGGTCATTCCGGTGCGCATAGTAATCGAACGGCTGCCGGCAAAAAGAGGGAGAAAACAGGAGCACTGCTTGTGCTAGAGCGTGGGATCAATATAGGCCGCCACGTCTCGCCATTGCTCCTTGGTCATCTTGCGGTAGTACCCCATGACGTTGACGAATGACACCACCACAACCATCCCTATGAGCACGCGAGCAATGGATCGTCGAGTACTCAGGATGTCCACCCCTCTTGCGACCACCACGTGAAACGCGAATGCCGCGCTAATGGTTCCCCGTGTCAGATAGATAGGTTCTGTCCAAAGAGAGATCACAAACAGTACCAGTATCGGGGTAAACAACCAAAGCAACAAGAGCGATGTCGCATCGTTCCATTTGGATTGTATCGTTTGGGCAAACCAGAGAAAAAAAGAGTCTCGAGCCTCGGTCTGCCGCTGATCGAATTGTTCTTTCAGCTTCACAATACCAGCGGTACCTACCAACGAAAGAAAAAGAACGAAGGCAAATCGAGAGCCTGAATACGCGACAAACGTGTCAGAGGGAAAAGACGGTCGGTTGGTGAAACCAAAAGCCCTCCTGCACCGTGCTAATTTGGTGCCACAAAACTCTCACCCAGGGAAGGTACACGAGAAAGAGCGCTCCCTGTAGCAGCAACCACCGTCGGACATTGATCGTCTTCGCTAGAGACGACCGGGCCGAGAGAAAATAGTAGAAATTCTGGCTGATGACCACAAAAAGGGCATACGCATGGGTATACATCAAGAGCGACGTGAACAGCGTGTATCGAGTGGCAGCGAAGCGCCCGTGTCGTCGCAACATCTGAAGCAATGAGACAAACGACAGCACGGTCAACAATCCCATCAGGCTGTAGCCTTTGGCTTCTTGCGAGTATTTGATCTGAAACTCTGAGAGAGCAAGTCCCAGGGCGCTCAATAAACCGACGTGATGATTGAAGAGGAGAGTTCCTATCCTGTACATCGGCCAGATGGAGAGGCTCCCGAACACGAGGGAAAGGAACCGCACCGCAAACTCAGAACTTCCCCAGAGTACCATCCAATAGTGCAAGAGAAAGTAATAGAGTGGCGGGTGAACATCAGCCGCGCGATTGGCAATGATTTGCTGGAGTTCAAGACGGGCAACGTTCACTGAAGAGATCTCATCTCTCCAGAGGCTCTCCGCGTCCAACCCATACAGTCTGAGTAAACAACCGGCGAGCACAATGACGATAAGAGCCCAGGAGATGCGGGACGAGGCCATCACAGGCCCCGCCGGGTCAGCATCACCTTCACCGTCTCCGCCATGATGCGGATATCGAGCCAGAGCGAGTAATTGTAGATATACGCGAGATCGTATTTCAGTTTATACTCCGGTGAGGTGTGATACTCGCCGCTCACCTGCGCCAAGCCGGTCAGCCCCGGCTTCACTTGGAGTCGCTCCGCGTAGCCAGGAATACGTAAAAATTTGCTCACGAACGCGGGCCGCTCTGGTCGTGGCCCCACCAGGCTCATGGTGCCATTGAGCACATTGAACAACTGCGGGATCTCGTCAATCCATGTCGCCCGCAATATCCGCCCGACACGCGTGATGCGCCCATCCTCAGGACCAGCCGCCAGCACTGGTCCTGTCTCAGCCTCGGCATCCTCCACCATCGTACGCAGCTTGTACATGATGAATTCTTTCCCGTCCCTGCCCACACGTCGCTGACGATACAGCACCGGTCCAGGCGAGGTGGTCTTCACGAAAAGCGCGGCAATGCCAATGACCGGGGCACCGCACAGGAGGAGGATTGCCGCCAGACCGATATCCACAATCTCCTTCATCAGAAATGCCAAGTCTTCCTGGGGATCCTTTAAGACCTCAACCAGCGGGACATCATGCAAGCGCAACGGGGTCACACGCCCCACGAGGATGTCATACACCGACGGCACCACGAGGACTCGTGGCCGTCCTCCGCCTCCTTCTTGCCATCCATGCGATTCCCGCACGATCCAGTCGATAAACGCATCCTTCCAGGTGGGTTGTGACAGAAAGATCACTTCATCAATCTCGTGCGCGCGCATGATCCGCGGCAATTCCTCCACGCTGCCGAGCCACGGCACGCGCGGGGGCTCGGTGTCAGGTTTTTTTCCATCGACACTCACCATCCCCACAAGGGTCAATCCCGGCAGATGCAGCATATCCGGCAATCCAGCCAGGAACGTCTCAAGGCTCTCCCCCATACCAATAAGAACCACACGCAACGCCCGCACCCGCGCGAGCCAACGCACCACCCAGGCCCGCAGTCCAGTGACCATCAGCGTATTGAGCACCCACAACAGGATCAGCACCGAACGTGGGAAGGACAGATCGCCACGGAAAAAGTACCACGCGGAGATCGCTAACATCTGCACGCCGAGTGCCGCGGCCACATTGCTCATCAACCGCGTCCGATGCACAAGCCCGTGGAGGTCGTAGAAGCCAAAAAAATACAGAAGAATGATCTGCGTGGCGGTGAGCAGAAAGAGCGGATGATGCACTTCCGCGAGACGGATCGACGGCAGCAAATCAGCCGTGAAGGGAAAGGCGATATAAATACGCAGGGCAAAGGCAACCCCATAGGTCGCGAGGACCCCTAGCATATCGGCCAACATCAGAACCAACAGCGTTGTCTGATACCGCAACGTCCGCCGCCGTACCCCCGTTCCTTGCATCGCGAGTTCTACCATCGAAGTCTCAATCGAACCACGCGAAGGTCGCACAGTGTCGACCACAATCCCCCCAAGCTCCCCGTGTCAAAGAGGGCTTGGAGGGATTTTTCACGTGAAGTGATGGTTATTCTCCCCCCAACCGCGCGTAGAGCTTGCGCCGGGAAAACAGGTATCCATGTTTCCAGAAAAAATAGCTCAGCCCCAGAAAGTGTCGCCAGCTTAACGCGGAAAAGAAAGAGCGCGCGATGCGCCGTTCCTTGTGAATAACAACGGCATCCGGGTTGTACACGACTTGCCACCCGGCCCGTCGTAAACGGAGGCTGAGGTCAACATCTTCCGGTCCGTAAAAAATACGTTCATCCAATAGTCCCACCGTCGCTAGCGCGGTGCGACGAATCACCTGGCATGCACCAATCATGTAGTCCACTTCACGGATCGTTTTGTGATCCCAGTCCGCCAATTCCGCCTCACGACGCATACGCTGGGCAAAAGCGAATGGAAACTGCCGAGCGATCTTCTCTCCTAACGTCGGGAACAATCGGCACGTCAACTGGAGCTGCCCATCTCCATCAACCAACCGTGGGCCACACACTCCCACCTCGGGATGGGCATCCATGTACGCTAACAAGCGATCAAACGTTTCCGGCGGCACGACCGTATCATCGTCAAGCAAAACGACATATTCCCCTTGGGTGAGGCGCATCCCTTGATTGCGTCCTGGCGCAACTCCACGATTGCCGCGGTTGACGACAAGTTGCATACACGGAAAAGCGAAGCGCAGCGATGCCGACGTTTCTCCGCGTGATCCGTTATCAACCACAATGACCTCATACGGATAGCGCGTCACGGCGTGGGGAAGTGACGTCAAGCATCCCTGAAGCAACTCAGTTGAGTTCCAGGTCAAGATGACAATTGAAGCTTTTATCGGGGCGTTTTCCACTGTTTGCTCGATCCCACCACGCGCCACAACTCTTGACTATGCCCTTCCCGAAATCTCCACCACGCGCGCCATCGCGTATACATCCGCATGGCCAACAGCAGGCCCACGAGAGGGACATCACCACACCGCAAGGAACGAACAAAATCCCGCCACGGATATTTTGCGGCAGGCCCGTGTACGAACAGTTGTGGATAGGAGAGGTGGAGTTGTCGCTTTCCGGCTTCCGTGCGGGTGCGCTCAGCTATCCAATCGTGCCAAGTCGCTGGTGGTAAGAAGAACACCTGGGCGCGCGGTTCTTGCTGAATCCATTGGTGGCCCACCACTAACGTGAGCCAGGCATCCTCAAATAACAATCCTTCAGGCATCTGCCCCACCAGCGCATCGCGGTGGATAATGTACAACCCACCCGTGACATTGTGAAAGTAGAAGCGATACGGCAGTGCCGCGGCTCGTCGTGGCCAGGAATCAGTGGCGGTCACAACCGGGACTTGTTGACTCGCCACCAAGCGCACCGTGGGGCTCGCTTGCAGTGCCGCGTACAATGCGCTCACGGCCTCGGCATTGACCCGCACATCGGCATCGCAAAAGACAATCGCCTCGCTTGCGGACCACTGGCGGATCATATTCCAGGCAATGGCTTTCCCCATCCGCCGACTGAGCAGCACGGTCAACACCAGCGGTTCGTCATCCTCTCTTGGCCGTATGGCGGGCTGGTCATATTGCCGAAAGGCAATCGCCAACCGCGTACTGAGTTGCCGCGCGGCCACGAGCGGAGGACACGGGATCTCCTCTGTCCAGCCGTTGATACAGAGCACAAGCTCAGTGCGGAGGTCGCGGGGAAGCGTCGAAGCGCGACACGCATCAACGAGCGTGACAAGGGTTCCTTCCAAGTCCGGTTCATCGACACGGCAAGGAATGCCGACGGTTAAGCGCGAATCCGTATGCTTTGCCATCTCATCCCCATCCCCAACAGACCGCGGTCATGTGCCAATACCGACGCGCTTCCGCCAGACACTGCGTTCCTCGCGTCCAGGACTGCATCCATGCTACCATGCTTTTACACAAAAAGAAACTCCCGCCCAGAAACCGAAACCCCAGAGCTGAAACGTGCCCATGATGTTTGCGGAGAAAGAGGACTTCCGAGCGTACAATCTCACTCTCTCGGCGTTCCGCCCACTTACGCGCGCCACTGCGATTGCCCAGATGCGTCACTGTCACCTCCGGACAAAAGAGCACAGGGTATCCCCGTCGCCGCAAACGGTAGCACAGGTCCATATCTTCGGCATAGAGAAAGTAGTCCTCATCAAACCCACCAATCAACGCCACCACCTCACGCCGTCCCACCATAAACGCACCCATCACCCAGTCAACTTCAGTCTGCTTCGGCACTGTCCAGAGCACGCCTCTCCCGTCCGCTTCTGGCCCTGGCCCTTTCCCGTGGGCAGGGCGCAGATTACCGCCAAGCAAGGATCGCAGAGAAAGAAATTGCCCACACGAAGGCTGGAGGTTGCCATCACCATCCCGTAAGCCCACACCGACAACACCAACTGCCGGATGGCGTTCAACAATGCGCACCGCCGCATCAAGCGCCCCCTCTGGCACGGCGGTATCGGGATTCAAGAAGAGGAGAAAGTCACCTCGCGCCTGTTGTAATCCGAGATTGGCCGCACGGCCAAAGCCCAAGTTCGTTCCGGTCTGTATCACCCGCACCCGTGGAAAGCGCCCGCAAAGGGCTGGCACCGTGCCATCCCGCGAATCATTATCAATGACGAGAATCTCTTGCCCGCCACTGTACGGATGCTGGATCAGGCTGTCCACGCAACCCAACAGTTCTTCTTTACAGTTCCAACTGACAATCACAATGGAAAGGAGCATGGGGAAAGCGCGTGTGGTCGAGTGTTATGAATTGGGCGTTGTTGGTTGGACATTGTTCAGTGGTGGATAGCGCAACCGGCCATCACGTTTCCCTTTGGTATAGGAATATATGCGATTGGCCTCGTACAGGGGATAGTACAGCAGCGCGGCAAAATACCGGCGGCGGAACAACCACCGCGCGTCAGCGATCAACCGCTTGAGCACGTGCCACTTGAATCGCGACAGCGGCCCTTGCGTCGCCGTTGGTAAGGCCCACGGGTCGGCAATCCCACGCTGCGCAAGGTAGGGCAGCAACAAGCCTTCAATATACGCACGGCGTCGCCAGTAGCATAGCGATGGCGGGTGACTGTGAAAGACGCTCGCGGTCGCGACATACCGCACGGTGTACGATGACGGGAGGCTTTGGGCCCAGAGAAAATCTTCTCCTCCGTTCACAACCTCATCAAAAGGATATTGGGTAACGAGCTGGCGGCGAATCGCGCTATTCGCGTTGGAGAAATGCGCGAGCACGGCACTGTCCGCCGTCGGACCAAACGTGCGCTCCAACTCGATCTCCTCAAAAGGATTCACACCAGGCATCGGCTCCTGACGGCCATACGTCGCGGCCACCTGTGGGTCGCTCATGAGCGGAGCCGTCAATGATCGTAACCACGTTCGCTCGCGCGGCACACAATGCGCGGACAAAAACACGACAATGTCACCAACCGTCAACGACGCGCCCTGATTCAGCGCCCACCCAAAGGTGAATTGTTCCGGCGGCATGATCGCTAACCGGACGGGAAAGCCCCGCACAATGTCGAGCGTCTGGTCTTGTGACCCAGAATCAAGGACAAGCACTTCATACGGATCGTCAAACTCTTGTTCCAAGACCCGGGCAAGCACCGCTCCGATGAAGCGCTCTTCGTTTTTACTGCGAATGACGATGGAGACTTTCATCGGGTGCACCTTATCGTAAGACGCCGCGCGTGTCTCATCTCCCGACGAAGTAATCACGAAAGTGTTCTCTCATATCGATCACAAGGGCATTGGGGGGAGGGACAACCACGTCCTCCGGCGGAGCCCGCGTAATCGGCAGAGTCGCGTACTCCGGCTTCATTTCGCGCAGCATCAAAAAAGCCATGTTCCGCGGAGCCCAATCGCGGGCGGAGGACGGGAGGTCAAACTCATCGTAATGCGCAATCGGCCCAAGGTTATTCTGCCAGTAGGGACTCAACAAACCGATAATGAAGACACTGGAGACCTGCGACAAATCCGCTCGTGCGATTTGCGTACGGACAAACTCCAACTCGCGAAACTGCAAGGTCGCGAACCGCGTATGGACGTTATAGGTGGCCAAGCCCATGGCCACCAGCGCACACCCGCTGAGAGTCACAAGGGCAACCGGCACGGGGAAAAAGCGACGCAAGACGCGCTGGTAGCCGTGGAGGGCGAAGAACCCATATACCACGACGAGCGCGGCCAAAGCCGAGATTGTTCGGTAGGATGCCCAGTTTTCCGCAATCACGAGGTTCGGGGCATAACTGAGAGGAAGCAAGAGAAGAAGGATCAGCCCCCGGCCCAGTCGCTCGGCCACGCCGCCGTGAAAATAGAGACCGAGGCCGCCACCGATCACCAGAGCAACAGCAAGTGACACGCCGGTAGAGGGAAACAGCCAGAACCCGCCCAAGGCGTTCCTGAGTGGCTCGTGCAAGAAGCAGACAATTTTTCCTCCCCAATCGACCGTTAGGGTCGAGCGCGCAGAGGACAATCCGGATAATCCATAGAAAAACATACCAAGCCTTTGTATCGCAAAACCACAGAACAGGCTCGCCCCCATAAAGAGCCCATACCAGCTCAGCCGTTGCCACACTTCACGAAACAGTATCTCTGCCTCACCCAACCGCAGCGCGGCAAACACCCAGAAAAACATCGCCGCTGACTGATGGATGGTAATGGCGACAACTTGCAGGATGAAGGCCGCAAGCATCAGGCCCCACCGTCCTTGAGCGTGCGGGTGTGCCATCGCACGCTCAAGGACGACACACGCACCCCCGGAGGCAAGCACGCCATACACATAGAACGCCACGATGGCCCAGGCCGCGGACACTTGAAAAGACGGAAGCGTGAAAACGACCAGCGCCACCAACACCGATTCGATCGCGGTCCACCGCTGCCTCAACAGCGCTCGGTAAAAATTCAGGGCTCCCCACGCCATGCCGACGACACCAAAGAACCGTAAGTAGCAGAGATCTCCCGTACCTCGCATCCACGAGAGCGAGAGATCAAGCAGTGCCGCATACGTCAGTCTCCCTCCGGCTATGACCTGCCCAAAGGATAATTCTCCACGCAGCGCGCGGACAAGGAATGGATAGTCGTCAAGGAATCCATAAGTGGTGAACAACGCCGACGCGTAGCACAGCAAAAAAACGCTGAGAAAGAAGAGAAACACTACACCATCGGAAAAACGCTCCGTGTGAAGCGGTGGTGGAGAGGCACGACCTCCTGTCATCTCGTTCAGCCCTCACTCCCATGATGCAAGGCCGAGAGACGCACGGTCGCAAGCAGGCTCACACCCACAGGCAGTGACAGACGGTAAATCAGGTGCCGTTCGAATGCGAACACCGCTGCTAACACCTCGTTAATGACACCTGGTCGCGTGTCATCAAAGTCGCTGCGAGAACGGTCGGCCAACCCCAACAACGCACGCCCCCACCGAATCGCCGCGATCACGGGAAATAAGAGGGTATTGAAATAGGTAATGGTGGGAGAGGGAAGCTGCGCTTGAGCAAAGACACGAGCGAGCGTTTGTTTGGTATATCTCCGTTTGTGATGACTCACCTCGTCTTGCTTTCCCCATAAACTGGGCAGCGCTGGGACGGTCACCACCAACAATCCGTTCGGCGTGAGCAAGCGAGCCGCCTCACGTATCCCTAGGACATCGTCCTCAAGATGCTCAAGGACATCAAGGGCAAGCACGACATCAAGGGCAAGCACGACATCAAACGCCGCGGAGCGCAGTGGTGCCGCTTCCAGTTGCCCAACTACGTAGCCCATCCCAGGACGAAAGGTCTCGGCATGGATCGGGGTAGCGTCGAGACCAATAACACGCCCAGAGGCTCCGGCTATGGGGCTGAGCCACGCAAGCCCTTCGACAGGACCACACCCAACCGAGGCAATCGACAATGCCGTCTGATTGGAAAGTTTCCTATGCAACACGGTCGAGAGAATGCGCTGACGGCCGCGAAACCACCAATGCCACCGCTCCAGATGGCGATAGTGCTCGGCAAACGCCGGATTCATGACTTGAGCCCCGCTTCGTCCGCAACAGGCTTAGCTAAATTCCGAACGACAGTACGAGTGTGATCGACAGCGAACCCTAACCGAGCTTGCACGATATACAGAGGGCGCTGACGGACCTCATCGTAAACACGCCCCAAATATTCTCCGATAATCCCTAACATGAGCAGTTGCACTCCACCGATAAACAAAATCGCGGCGATTGTTGATGCCCATCCATGAGGGGGTGGCGACTGAAGGAACCTGGTAATGAGCACCCAAAGGAGGAGCAGGAATCCAACACTGGTTGAAAAAAAGCCACACCAGGTGGCGGCACGCAAGGGGAGTAACGAAAAGCCAATATAGCCAGAAAGGGCTAACTGAACCAGTTGCCGCAGGGAATACTTCGATGCTCCGCCATAGCGTTCGTCTCGCTCATACTCGATACCCATTTGCTTGAACCCGACCCAACTCCGCAACCCACGCAGAAATCGATGGTGTTCAGGCAATGCCACCAAGATATCAACCACCCTACGGTCAAGTAAGCAGAAGTCACCAGCGTCCAAGGGAACTTCGATGTCCGCGATTGATTTGAACGTGAGATAGAAGAGGGCATACGCCGACCGCTTGAGGATCCCTTCTTTCCGGTGTTTGCGCACGGCGTACACCACCGCGTACCCCCGCCGCCACTGCTCCATGAACCTCAGTAAGACCTCTGGCGGATCTTGCAAGTCGGCATCCATGATGGCGACAGCCCGCCCACGGCTGTGGTCAAGTCCCGCGCTCAGGGCAACCTGGTGGCCAAAGTTACGAGAAAGCGCCACCACACGTACCCGTGGATCATGCTCCACCAACTCCTGTAACAGTTCGGATGACCGATCGGAACTTCCATCATTAACGAAAATCAGCTCATACCCTTCCTCACTATTTCTGAGCACCTGCGTGAGGCGATGATACAGGACAGGCAGTGATTCGGCTTCGTTAAAGACTGGGAGGATCACGGACAACGTCGGCGTGTAAGCGTTGGTGGAGGGGGCTTCAGCGCACCTCATGTTCGCATTTTCCATAACCTCTTCCTTTTTCTCACAACCCCGGACATCGCCACAGAGGGGCGTTCATTGGCCACGCGGGACGGTAGACTACTCTCGGTATATTAACGAATCAACCGAGGTTTTGGTTGACACGGCAAGAAGAGACGGCTCTTCGCGGAGAAAGAAAAATGCTCGATACCGGGCAGTGTGGCTTTCTCAACACTTCAGTATCCGCCTCTCGTTGTGGAAAAGCAATGGGCACTTCCCTCACCTCACTCTTTTAAAAGCAGCACTCCGTCCTGATGCCCACCGTGTGCCTTCGGAATGATCTTGCATATCTTGAAAAACCGTCCCCAATTTTCCCGGATATAGGCGACCGTATGGAAGACATTGGTATTGTTTATGGCATAACCGGTGTGAGTCAAAACGACGCGGTCGGCCGGCATGTCGCGGGCAAATAATTCCGGTGTCATCTGAGTGATGCCCAGATCTTCAATCACATGAGGGGTATTCAAGAAGTATTTGTACAGGAAATGATCTTCTTGCATGTCCTTCCAAGTCCGCTCGCTGTGTATTGTCAGAAAAGCGAAGCCACCAGGCTTCAATACGCGCCGAATCTCCAGGAGCCAGGCTGATTCATAGTCGTCGATATGCGTAAAAACAGAACACCCATACACGAAGTTGAGCGTATTATCGCCGAAAGGGAGGCTCGGAAGGATGGTGTTTTGAAAACACTGGATCACTCGAGGCAGATGAGCGTTCATCCACATGACATTCGTTCGGTTGATGTCCGCGCCATACACTTGAAGCCCAGACTCATGGGTGGCGAAGTGCCGTAACACTCGACCAGAGGCACACCCTAAGTCCAGGAGACTAAACGGCGCGCTGAGCTTCACGTGTTGTTCCCACAGGAGTGCTCTGAGCAGGACATAGTCTCCTAGCCCACTGATCCAGTACTGGACATGCTGATCTCCATAATACCCTTCACGGTCTTCCGGTGCCGGCAGCGGATAGTGATCGGCCTTGACGAATTGTTCAATTTCATCCTGACTCAGTTTTCTCAGCACTTCGCCTTGGGCAGTCTCTTCAAAGTAAGGAGACAAATCGAGGGCTCCAGATCGCGATTGTTCTTCATCTGGAGTTTGTAAGAGTTGCGCGACGGACGGCAGAGGGGGCAAGAGAGGACGAGTCGGGTGAATCCACAAGGGGGGAAGCCCAGCATTCCCTCCGGCCTCAGCCTGTAACCAAGTGCGCGACCGAATGTGTTCTCTGACAGCTCGTGCGAATCGCTGAGTCAGGGCTTTTCGTATACTCTGAAGAGACATAGATTCTCCCCTCCATTGCCCCAAATAGACGCGTTTCTGGCTCCTTCTGACTTGGGCCATCTATGGCATTCATTGCAAGGACCTATCTTACAGTCGCAGAAGTTTTTTCAGCCCTTTCTTCAAGCCCGGCGAACGCGTGAGGCGTTGGACGACCCAGTTGCGGCGGAGTCGGCGTATTAAGCGTCCTCCGATTTCGTACTCTTGCCACGATACTCCATTCGCAGCCGGGAACGACAAGAGACTAGGTGCGGGCGTGGCCATCAGCTCACGACACTGGGTCTCTAAACTTTCAATGTAGGTACGCTGGTCAGCAATGAACCGCACATGATCCTGCCACGCCTTCCCTAACGTCTGCACTTCTGCCGCCAACCGGTCTCGATCCTGGGCTAAGGCAGCAAGGTACCCCGGAGAGGGATCCGTCTCTTGCTGTGCCGGGTGACGCCACGCCGATCCTGGACCATTGGCATTCTGTAGGTTGAACAACTCCACCCCCCATCGTCGGTACGTCTCAGGATGGTGTTGGGTCAGCAAGTCGTAGAGATAAAGTTGTTGGTTACGGTTTGAGCTTTGATACATCGAGCCGGACCGTATTCGATAACGCACGAGGGGCTGTGACAAACTCACTCCTACCCCACCCGCTTCCACCAGAGAAACCCAACTCTCATAGTCCTCGAAATTATACTCAAACTCCAGCTTATTTCTGGCATGCGCAAGAAAGGCGGCACGGCGCACGACCACCAGGGGAGTCAACATGTTATGCCCCAGCAGATAAGGAAACTCGGCATCCCACGTCGGCCAAATCTCGTTCGCCTCGCCGAAATAGCGCACCCACGAATAGACAAAGGTCACATTGAGGTACCGGTGTAGGACCATAAGCGCCTGCTCAAAGAACCCCTCTTCGACAATATCGTCGGCATCAACAAAGGACAGGAATTCGCCACGTGCATGCTCCGCACCAGTGTTCCGCGCCGCCGCCAGACCTTGATTGTCGGTATGCACCACCCGCACATGCGGATTCCCCTGACTTTCAATGGCACGCAGTGTCGTCAGGCTCTCAGTGTCCGTGCTGCCGTCGTTGATAATGATGACTTCGTATGGGGATCGAACCGCCGCGAGGATGCTCGTCAGTGTTTCCTGGAGATAGGGACCCAAATTGTAGAAGGGCACCACAACGGACAACATTCCCGCCTGCTCCTGCTTGGGCGAGAGCGGCGGCTGGGAGAACGAAGGTTCAGGTCCTCTTCCGTCAGCGAGAAGCTGATGCACGCAGGGGAAACTCGAACGTCGTTGCGGTTGAGCAATCATCAACCGGTAGTGCGCCAGTCGTCGAGGAATCACCGTCGCGGGGTCACAGAGTGTCGTAATACGTTGGTATGCGTTCCGCGCGATGGCAAGTCGTTCGGTATCAGTAAGGTCGAGAATTCTCTGGACCTGCCGCTCAAATTCTCCAGCGGTTTGCCAATCAAAGAGAAACCCATTCACGCCATCGTGCTCAATCATCTCCGCTTGTCCACCGGCGCGCGAGGCGAGGACCACTTGGCGTTCTCCCATCGCCTCGATACACGTGTTCGGGAAATTCTCCCAAATTGATGGCACCACCGTCGCCCAGGCGTGTCGCATGTGGTGGAGCACTTCGGAGTGAGGCAGTTGTCCAAGGATCTTCAAGTGTCCACTGTCGATCCAACGAGCATACCGCTGCCGGAGAAAATCTCCGACCGTCGTCGCACGAGGAAAGAAATCGACATCTCCGCCCACGAGAGTGAGGGTGAAGTCCACGCCTCCAGCCCACATTCGGCCGCACGCTTTGACGAGAGGCAGAATCCCTTTCCGTAACTCCAAACGTCCAACATAGACGAAGTGTCCTCGTTGCCCACGTTCTGGTGACCGTTCACTATTCTTCAGCAAGGGATAAGGAATCGTCGTAATACCAAGAGGCTGGGAAAACCGCGATTGCACGTGATCGGCAAGAAATCGACTTGGCGAGAGCACGGCATCCGCCGCCGCAATGCAGAATTTTTCCATCTGCCCAATCCAGTATTCTGGCAAACGATACCGGGGTTCCTGATTGGACTCGACGATTTCGAATGTCGGACTATGCAGATGCACAAGTAAAGGAATACGCTCCAGTGGTGTCTGCTCGGTGAGTTTGCGATGCAGCAGGTAGTACGCAATGGCGGTATATTCTTGCGATTCAATGACGTCTGGCGGCGGGAGATGGTGGAGAAGACGAATCACTTCTTCCGCGAGTTGGTAGCTAAAAGCGGGCCAATAGGCCATCACATTATAAGGATATGCCGGATGCGCATCCGGATGAGGATTCGTCTGTGCTTCGTGAAGCTGCGCAAGTCGTGGAACGACGCCAATCAGTCGCACCCCAGGGGCGAGCATGGAGTCGTGCGCCTGTTCTGTCCGCGCAATAATCACAACCTCGTGTCCGGCTTCTCCCAAAAGCCGTGCGAAATTTTCCACGTAGCGGGCAATGCCGCCGGCGACTTCATGAGGCATTTCTGACGTTAATAACCAAATCCGCATGCGCTCCCTTTCCAGTCGTCACGTTCTCTCAGCGAACGTGGGCAATGACCTTGTGCACGAATCGTCGGAGTCGTTGGAGAATCCGTCGCTCACGTTCAGCAATCAACTGATCGCGCGTCTGTTCTAAGTCCTCGATGGTGGCACGCTGTTCTTCCCAGCCCTTCCCCACTCGCTGCACATCCGCCCACAAGGTGTCCCGCAACGCTTCGAGTTCCTTGATATAGATTTGTTGCTCATCCCAGCCCTTCCCCACTCGCTGCGCATCCGCCCACAAGGTGTCCCGCAACGCTTCGAGTTCCTTGATGTACACAAGCCGCCGTTCGCTCTCGCGGTCAAAGCCAACCACCGACCACTCTTTTTCCGTCAGCACAGCGTTCACATCTCCCAAGAGTTCGGCTTCTTCCCGCTTGCCCGTTCGCTCTTCGTAATAGCGAATTGCTTCCTGCCTGGCCGTCCGCATCTCCTCGACGCCTTTCTCAAAGCGGTAGGCGTGAGTGGCATTTTTTTCATGCCAACGATACAGCACAAGCGGATCACTGAGAAACGCGACCTGCCCTTCCACACACAGCTTCAGCCACATCGCATAATCACAGGTAAAGCCGAGGGTGGGATCGAATTCTCCCACGCGATCGAAGTATGCTCGTCGCATAATGACGGTGGGTGCACAGATACGATTCTTGGCGATTAACCGGCGAAAATAGGCGTTGCCTTCCATAATAAAATCTTGGCTTGCCTCCTCAACCCAATTAGCGGGCGGCGGTGAGGCCTCCGCTTCGACCAGCAACTCAATCGCGGAATGGGCGAAACTCATCGCGGGGTTTGCTTGCAGGATAGCTATTTTTCGCGCCAGATTTTCTGGCAACATCACATCGTCCTGGTGAAAAAGAGACAGAAATTCCCCACGGGCCAAGGAAAGGGCACGGTTCCAGTTGGCGGGAATCCCTTGTCGCGTCTCATTCTGAACAATGCCGATGCGGGGATCAGCAAATGAACGCGCGATCTCCACTGTGGCATCCGTCGAGCCATCATCCACAATGAGCAACTCAAAATGTGGATAACTTTGCGCCAGGACGCTCTTGATCGCTTGAGCAAGAAAGGCGGCGCCGTTATAGGTCGGGAGGCACACACTGACCTTAGGCACCTCCCCTCCCATTCCCTCACCACCAGAGAGGGAAGAAGGGGCAACGATCACGCTGGACTGTTCCACATGACGACGCTGGAGTCGCTGGGTGCGAACTTCCTCATAAATCGCCTCAATTTCGCTCGCATACTCGGCCATCGTCTTCACTCGTGGGGCCGCCCCGCGTAACTGTTCAAGCAGACCGGGTTCGCTCAGCAAGCGTGCGAGGCACCGGTGTAAATCCACCGGATTTTCCGGCTCAAAGTGGAGACCATTCACACCATCCTGTACCGCCTCAATCAGCGCCCCACGTCGCGCCGCAACCACTGGCAGACCAGCCAGAAAGGCTTCGCGCGTCACCAGGGAAAACGTTTCTTCCCAAATCATTGGCATGACCAAGACATCATGCTGCATCAAGATGTCACCAAGCTGGTCATGCACGTAGGGTCCACGGAACTTCACAGGGAATTCTTTTGCGTCCACGCGCAATTGTTCGACGTATGTCTGCCACTGTGGCCATTCCACACCATAGAGCGAGACTTCAACCGTCTCCTGCGGGAAGCCTTTGAGCGCTTCGATCAAGACGTGCGCCCCTTTGTGTGGGGCCAGCACACCAACGTAGAGAATGCGCAGCAGCATCCCAGGTGTTCTCACCGGGCGGTCCCGCATCACCCCAGGAACGGCGTCCACTCCATGCCCAATGGTGCGCATCCGTCCAGCCAGGAAGGGAAAGTAGCCACTCATCTTCTCGGTCAGAAAGCGTGAGGGCGACAACACCACATCCGGCGCGCGTAAGGCACGCTCCATATCGGTGAACCGACGCCGTGCCTCCTGCGCGGACGCGCGGTCTTGTAAGCAGGCAACACAGCGTTCTCCCCGATCCGGCCCAAGACATAAGCGTTGCTGGGCATCAATCAACTGGAGGCGATCACACGGAAAGAAAAAATCATGCAGATGCAATACCGTCGGATACCCCAGGGCGGGGATCATACGGAGGAGGCTGATGGACAGATGCTGAATATGCTGAATATGGACAACATCCGGCTTCTGCTGTTCAAGCCAGTGGAGAGTCGGGCGATTCACGAAAGGGTTATCGTACTGGAGCCGAAAAGTCGGCGAAGTACTCGTATTGCTCACGACGCGGGCAACTGGAATGCCCTCGAAGGAAGAGACATAAACGGTCCCTTCTGGCACCCCCGCCTCATAGGTGCGCGCGAGAATCGACACATCGTGCCCACGCTCGCGCAACGCGTGCGCAAGATGAAGAGTGACGAGTTCGGTGCCCGTCCACTCGCGAGGAGGGAAGCCATGGACCACTTGCAGGATGCGCATCGGCTGCCTATTTCCTCTTGACCTGCTCTTGTAACGAAAGGAGTCGCACAACCGGCTCCGGTAAACGCGAGGCGCGCTCGCCGAGCCAGATGCCGAAATTCGCCGCCACATGCCAACTCACCGCTGACAGCATCCAGCGACCAAGCACGCGCGCTTTACTCTGGTTCGTCCGCCGTCGCCAGAAGATGAGATCGCGTTTGGCGACGGTGAGTGCTTCGGGGATGCAATCTTGCAATCTCAGGGGCGAGAAGTGGGCGAACAATTGCCGCATCGCCACCGCATGTTCGAAATGGCGGCAAAAGTTCACCCACGGTCCGTAGCTGTGTGAGTGCACAACCAGTGAGTCCGCCGCGTAGGCGGTTTTATATCCGGCTTGCAACACCAGATCGGCCCAGGCTTGATCTTCAGCGAACGGCACCTCTGGAAAAGGCAGGTGCTCCCACACCGTGCGGCGGATCACGGAACTGGAGTTCGCGAAGAAACGATACCGCCACCGGTTCCGTTCGTAATCCTCGGCATTCTCTTCGGCGGAGTGAATACGGGAGTCCACTTGCCCGTGCAATTCCTCCTCGACGATGCGACGCCATTCCATTGGGTGACAGTGCGCGCGCGGCTGCTGGCGACTGTAGACCCCAACGATGTTCTCATCGGCATACAGGGGCGCCAGCAAGTGCTGTAGCCAGTGGTCGTTGGCCGGAGTCGCATCTTGGGTAAGAAAGACGAGGACCTCCCCTTGCGCCTGGGCCGCGAGCCGATTGCGGGTTCGACCATGCCCAAACTCCTCTGGTGGAATCTGGACAATGGTCACCCCATATTTCCGTAAGATGGGTAAGGTCGCATCCTGTGAACCAGAATCAACCGCGATGACTTCACGGAGACGGAAGTCTCCCTGTTGTTGACGAACCCCGGCCAAGACTTCGGATAAATAACGCTCGCCATTCTTGGTTGGGATTAACACCGATACCGTGAAGGTCTGAGCGGGTCGCCAGGCAAGCGACACATCCCTGTTCGCCTTCGGCATATCATCAAGACTCCCACCCGCTTCCTCATGCTGTCGCAAGCGCTGTGGCGACGGTGTGGCGCTCACCTCGGTATACACACTCTCCATCTCCACTGCGTATTCGTCCATGGTTTTATATTGGGTCGCGCTCGAAGACAGGCGCTCATACAGACCAGGTTCGTGCAACAGCCGCATGAGACATCGCCGTAAGTCGGCGGCATCTTCCGGCGCGAATAGTAAGCCATTGACCTCGTGTTGCACAACCGCCGGTAAGGCTCCACGCCGGGCCGCCACGACCGGGAGTCCAGCCATCAAGGCTTCCCGCGCGACGAGCGAAAACGTCTCCTCGCAAATCATAGGCATCACTAACACATCATGTGCTGACAGAATTTTGCCAAACTGTCCATGTGGATATGCTCCAGGGAAATGCACCGCGAACCCCTGGGCTTGGCGATGGAGCTGGTCCACGTACGGTTGCCAATAGGGCAAAGTCTCACCATAGAGTGACGCTGTGACCGTATCCGTCGGTATCCCGTTGAGAGCGTCAAGCAGAATATGCGCGCCTTTAGGCGGAAAAAGCAGCCCGCTGTAGAGGAGACGTAGGGGGTCACGAGGTTGTCGCCGCCGTCGAGGCGGGGCCGCCACTGGTTTGACCCCAAGCGGCACCAGACGGAGCTTGTCTTTGAGCACGGGGAAATACTCAGCGATTCTCTCGTGTAAGAATGCCGACGGGGTCAGAATCCACCGCGCGGCGACCATCGCCTGTTCCATCGCGGCAAACCGGTGGCGCACGTCCTCGGGTAAGGCCATCCCCTGCAAACAGGTATAGCAGCGCGTGCCACCTTCAGGCCCTGGGCACAACCGTCCGTCCGCATCAATTAAGTGAATCCGGTGACAAGGAAAAAAGAAATCATGCAGACTTAAGACGGTTGGGAAACCAGCGGCGGTCGCGAGCGGTAACAACCGGGTGGAGAAATGGGCAAGGTGTTGAAAGTGGACCACATCAGGTTGCCGCTGGGTAAGGAACTCACGAAAGAGATCATCGTAGAAAGGATTGTCATACGACAGGCGAAACGTTGTTGTCTGGGTATGGTTGTTGACAACTCGTACCACGGCAAGACCGTCGTAGCGCTCGGCCTGGAGGGAAAACTCCGGCGCGGTAGGATCTGCTGTGCGAGTCAAGACGGTGAGTTGATGCCCTCGCGCCTGCAAGGCGTGCGCAAGATGGTAGGTCACCAATTCAGTCCCAGCCCATGCCTCTGGCGGAAACCCGTGAACGATCTGGAGAATACGCATGTGCCGTGTCAAACGTGATAAGGAGTTCCCGATTCCAAGAATGACCGGGACAGGAATGTCACTCGCGCATCTCGATTATGCCGTGGTGGTGACGAGTGAGGCCACATCCGATACGAAAGCTCCTATGAAGAAAAAGTGCGCTATCTTGACCTCGTTTGATCCATACTCATTCAAAGGAGGGATCGAAACCTATACCCGGCAACTACTGACAGTCCTACAGGCGAACGATTTTACCGTGGACATTTACCACACCGGGCGACTGCCGCATACCCACAAGATGAAACACGCACCCTCCCCTTTTCTGCATAGCCCTTTTTTACATAGTCTTTACCAGGTTGGCCAAGGTTTTTATCAAGTCGACCATCTGTACGACATCGTCATTGGGCACGCGTTTTTCGGCTTCGGGTATACCCCGCCGCGGATTCCCGCCGTGACGATTTTTCACTCCACCCACGCGCAATATGCCGAAGCCAACCGCATGCTGTTCTCGCCCGCATGGTACTTCGAGGTCAAGTATCTTTTCGGCCTTGGCGCGGAGCGCCTGTCCACAATCGGAAGACAGTGTATAGCGGTGAGCGAAGCGGTCGCTCAGGAAATCACGACGCATTATGGCGCGGCTCGCGTGCTCACTCTGCCGACGGGTGTGGATCGTACGACTTTCTTTCCACGTTCGAACAAAGGGCAACTCCGGGACCAGTTTGGCATTCCTCGCGAGGCGTTTGTGGGGGTCTTCTTGGCCCGTTGGGGAATAGACAAAGCCGTTGACGTGTTGGAGAAAATCATGGCTGGCACCCCGGACGTTTTTTGGTTGTTGATATTGGGCACTGGTGAACCATGCCCGTACAAGGACGGGCCACGGACGAAAGTTATTGAGAACATCGCGCACGATGAGGTGGCAAGAGTTCTTTCGTGCGCGGATTTTCTTTTGCATCCGTCGCGGTATGAAGGCTTCGGGTTATCGATCGCCGAAGCCCTCGCCTGTGGGCTGCCGGTCATCGCGACACCGGTAGGCATCGCACCGACCGCGCTACGGCAGCCTCCATTACGGTCACTCTTGCTTCCGTCGTACAGCGAAGGGGCCGAGCGGGTGATCGCCGCGGCGGTTGAGGCCATTGGGCGTTTGCAACGGGAGCCCGAACTGCGGCACGCCTGTATGCGGGCAAGCCTCACGGTCGCCGCGCGAACGCTGGATTTACAGCAATGGGAGCGCGGATTTTTGGCCGCTCTGGCACTGGCGGGCGACGCCCCAGCCTAATTTCATGGAGCGTAATCACGCAAAGGAAGAGAGCATGCGCACCGGACTCCCACCAGCACGGCGAATTTTGGTTGTCGCCCCGCACCCCGATGACGAAAGCCTCGGCTGTGGAGGGACAATAGCGCTCTATGTCCAGAGTGGCGCAACGGTCGAGGTTCTGGTGGTGTCCGATGGCGCGGCTCTGGAGGAACCAGAGGGCTCCCACAACGACCTCGCCGCGGCCCGCGTACAAGAGATGACCTCTGCCGCCGCGGTCCTGGGCATTCACCAGGTGCATGAGCTCGCCTTGCCCGATGGCCACCTTGCTCAACATCAGACAACGATCACGCATGCGCTACGGGACCGAATCGCCACGTTCCAACCTGATCTCGTTCTCGCTCCCTCTCCCATTGACGGGCACGCGGATCATGCCACGGTTGGGCATGTCATCCTGGAATTATTCCGCGAGCTACCGGGGTGGCGGCTCGCGTGCTACGAAGTGTTCACCCCGCTCCGCTTCAACTGCCTTGTCGATATCACGGCGGTGTTGGAGCAAAAGGAACGAGCCATCCGCTGCTATCAGCGCAGCCTCTTTGGTCAGCCCGACTTGTTCTGGGAGGCATTTCGCGCGCTCAACCTGATGAAGTCTGCCGTGGTCCACCATCATGGGTTTTTCGAAGCGTTGTGGCTCCTCCAGGCTCCGCCGTCGGATCAGGAGGTCCTCGCGTGGGCGACCTATAACTTTCAGCCGCGAGACAGCGGGCATCCGACTCTCTGGACGGTCAAGGAAATCGATGAAGTGCTCTTTGCGTTGCAAGAAAAAACCGCGGCCCTCACTGCGGCCCAGCAACGCGGCACCCTTGAACACGCGAACGCCCTACTTCAAGAACAATTGCACGAGCAAGTCGAGGTCAACGCGAGATTACAACAAACGACGGAACAGTGGGAACAAGAGCGTCCGCGCGAGGGGGACCCGGGCTCCGCGTGGGACCAAGGCTTCTGGCGTCGTCAGTTTGAACGAGTGTTCCCCGTCGGCTCGCTGGGGCGCGCCAGACTGCGTCGGCTCAAGCGGTTGCTCGCTCAATACACATCAAAATCGCCAAGCGAGTAGAAAAAGTGCTCGGCTAACCACGACGCGCTCAGTCGCTGGTCGAAGAGACGACATTCGAGCCAATGTTCGGACTCTCCGCCGCTATACCCACTCGCCGCACAAAGAAATTCCTGTTCCCAAGAAAATCGCGGGAACCACGCTTCGATCAGTGGGACCCCGGCTTCCCTCGCCACGCCTTCGACTCCGGCCAAGAGGAGATGCGACAGTGTGGGATCTTCGTGATCGACGAGAAATTCCATCAACGCGGCTTTTCCCGGTTGGAGCGCGACCACGGCCAAGGCCGGAGCCATGGGAATCGTCACGAACCGGTAGTGTCGGTCTGGTCGCGCCAGATACCGCCAGCGTAGATGAGCATGATCGCGCTGGGGGATCATGGCGAAACGTCGCGCGAGTTTTCGCCAATGCTCATCCCAGTGTGGTGGCAACACGTCGGTCACGATCGCCGCTGGGATCGTCGCCGCTGGCGCCACTTCATGGTGCAACCGATACACGCGCGCGACGGGCTCATAGCCCACCAACAACTCACCCAGTCGCTTATGTCGTTCCGTGGGAAATCCATACAGAAACGCGCTCCGCCCGGTGCCCCATTCACGCATGAACGCCTGGATCGTCCGTTTGAAGAGCCCTCGCCCTTGAAAACGAGGATGACACATTGTATCCACGCTGTCCCAGGCAATCACCTCTTGCCCTTGCCAGAGAACCCGTTGCCGGAGAGCCGCCATGTGGCAGACAATCTCACTGTTTTCCTCGGCGACAACCACTGGGGGCGGATTCCCTTCGCGCAGATATTTCCACCGCCAGGCCTCCAGGGACACCTCGCTCTGAAACACCGTCGCAAAGAGTCGAAGAATCCCTCCCTCATCGCCAGGTTGATAAGTACGAATCACCGCCATGCGACGTCCACCCTTTCCCGTGTCGGTTTTTGCAACAAAAACACATCCTGATTCGCATCCTTCGCCCCCCCTGGTACGAAGTCGATCACATGGAGGTCTTTCGCGAGGACCGTTCTCACATATTGTTCGGGATGATAGGTGGCGCAGTGATTACTGCCCGAGAGTTCCGGCTGGGACACCACCAGTTTTCCAACGGTGAAATGCGCCCGCTGCTCGGCGGTCAACCGCTGGAGATGCGTGGTGCCATGCACCGTCAAAAAGAGGAGACCACCGGGCCGCAAGAGCCGGGTCAACTCCGCTATCCACGCGCGTTGGAGTTCCTCCTCCAGGTGCGTGAAAATCGAAATCGTATAAATGAGGTCAAAGTGTTCCGCTGGATAGGCCAGTGGTGGCCGCAAGCTATTGGTGGCGAAGGAGGCGAACGGCAAGGCGGTCTGGCACCACCGCACCAGGTACGGATTATAATCGACCCCAAATAGTTGAGGGCCGGTAAGCGTTCGCCAGTGCCGCATAACGCGGCCACACCCACAGCCAAAATCAAGAATGGCGCGCGCCTGGTCAAGCGCGAACCCATTCTTCTTGAGCAAGCCGCGGATACCTCGCGCACCCAGGAGTCCACTCCAATAAAAGGGCTGGACCTGTGGCACCCCGGTCACGAGCGCGATCAATTCTGGGGGAGGGAGAGGAAGACCGTCAGGTGCCCCCTGGGCTCGCCACGTTTGGTCGGGCGCCTCTTGCAACGCGAAAATGTGACAGACGGCATCATCCTCAAGCGTAAGACGATAGTGTTGCCGCAAATACCGGGACAATCGCGGCTGCTGTCGTATCCAGGACAACGCCGCGCGCGGCAGCACCAAGAAAGCTCCGCCCCACGCAATCAAGAGCGTAAGAGTCGCCCGCAACTGCTCGTCGGCCTCCAGATCGGACGCCGGAAGCTCCTGACTTCGCGCAAAAAGCAACGGCCATACGGTATAGCCGGGAAGTTGAGGAGGAGGCTCCTCGTGTGGACATAGGAAAATCAGCGTGGCGTTGTGCGGAGCAGCGAACCGTATCACGTGCTGGAGTCGAGCATCGTCCTCGCCTGTCTGGAGTCGCGCGGACGGTTCCTGGGTGCTCGCTCCCTTCACCATTGGGTCATTCTCGTGAGGCATGAATATCCTGCTCGTTTTGAGACTCAGCAGCGACCTTGCGCCACCGCCACTGTTGCACCACCCGCAAATCCGGCAAGGCAAAAAGCCGCGCGAAAAAATCCCCAGGTCCCAGATGCGCCCAGACCTGGGATGGAAGGACAAGGTCTTCGGGCGCACGGACGAAACGCGCGATCGCGGGAAGGCAAGACGGCAAGGGTGAAATTTGCCACAGCGCGTTCGAGACTTCCCTGGTCGAGCACGGAAAGTGAGGCGGATCACTCCTCGCTCCAAGGTCCACATAGTCGCGAGAGGCCGCGGCGTGAACATCAGGTCCGCACCAGCGCGCCACCATGCGAGATAACGCGCTCCACACCCAGGAACCGTAATGCTTCTGAAAATAGCGCGCTTCCGACTCCCGACCGAGGTGTTGTGCCTCCATGACGTTTTGCCTTCCGCTCTGATTGTAAAAATGGGCCACCTCGGCCCCGGGGACATGATACAAGTGGTACCCTTTCCGACGGACTCGCCGGCACCAATCGGTATCTTCGTAATAGAGGCGGAACTGCTCGTCAAACCCACCACAGTCCACCAGCACGCGCTTTGTGGTGAACAGACTCGCGCCCGAGAGCATGGGCTGCGCGACAGAGTCCTGCCTCGTCCAGTGGCGCAGTGCTCGTCGTCGCCACCACCGCGCCATCGGGTGGTGAAACCAGGAACCAGCGCGCGCGGCGGTATCGAGGAGATAGCGCACAGGCGTCACTGGATCACTCGGCGGCAACAAAAACGCGCGATCGTCATCCCACCACAGCCGTGGGCCCACCGCGCCACACCGGGGCAAGACGCGCATCGCGTCGCTCAGCGCTTGGAGCGCATTGGGAAAATACCAGGTATCGGAATTGGAAAAGAGGAGAGACTCCCCACGAGCGATGCGCGCGGCCTGATTGAGCGCCGCGCCATAGCCACGATTGCTGTCGTTGTACACAACCGTGGCGTCGAGTCCGCTCAGCGCGTTTCGCTCCTCCGCTCGAGAGGCGTTATCAACAACGATAATTTCCAGAGGCGACATCGAGTCCTCCGCGCTCCGCATCCGTTGCGCGCGTAACGACACCACGCACCGTCGCGTCAGCGCGGCGGTATTGTAGTTCACAATCAGAACTGACAGCGGGAGATCAGCGGCCATGCTCTTCCCTCACCGGCGACTCACGCCACCGCTGTGAGCGACTTCACGACAATCGGTGCGCCTTCGGCGCGAAAGGCGGCTTCTAAGCGATCAAGCACGGCATCAATCGTATGTATCCGCGCGCAGGCAAGACCAGCTTCGCGCAAGGACTGTCGTCGTGTAGGGTCCATCAATGCCGCGATCACGGGCACGACCGCCTCTGGCTCTCCCGGAGGAAAGCGCACCACCGCGGCATCGGGAAACACGACGAACGGGCGAATCTGGGTCAGCGCGACCGGCACCCCACACGCCATGGCTTCAAGCGTCGGCAGCCCAAAACCTTCTTCATCGTAAGAGGAGAAGCAGAGCGCATCCAGATGCCGATAGAAGGCCACCATGCCCGCGGTATCAAGATTATGAAAGAACCGATCGGTCATACCGAGCTGCTCCTCGCGCCCATCCAACGGATCAATGGAGGCGCGGTGCACTTCCAAGGCATGGCCCGCCCGCCGCGCAAGCGCGAAGCCGTGCAAGAGTTCGGGAATCCCCTTGGAACGCACCGCGAAGGGCCCCACCACCCCAACACGGAGCGGAGTAGCGACACGACGAAATTCACCCGGAGTGAATACCGTGCTGTCCACCGCTTGCCCTATGAGGTAGCACCGACAGCCGTACCGTTGGGTAAGGATCGGTTCGAGATGGGCGGAAATCACGAGCTTGGGAATGGGCAATTGATAGGCAGCATCAATTCGAGGAAGAATTGGCGCGTATTCCCGATGCACCCCTTCGAAACCTTGGCACAAATGGAACACATGCCGCGCGCCAGATTGATACGCCGGGGCGATGGTGCTCCAGAATGTCCCGATGCAAATGTCAGCTGCGGGAATCACACCGGGTTGATCAAGAGGAGCTTGAATGTAAGGAAGCTGACAGGGGTACCAATCGGGAGCGGGATCAGGACCAACCATCGTGACTCGGTATCCTCGGTTCCGCAGTCCTTCGGCGTGTTGAAAAGTGATACGGACTCCCCCATACGGGCGACAGGTCGGCGTGAGATACACGACATGTGGCGGTGGAGGAGCGGAAGAACTGGGATCGCTCGCCGTCAAAGAACCGCTCTCGATTTTTTCGCCATTGTCCTTTCTCTCCGGCCTCCACCAGTTCTTCATCCACCGCCCACCTGGGAGAGCGTCAATGAATCGTCGCCGCGCGGCCATATCACACTGTTCGGTTCTCTTCTCGTCTGGCGACAAGATCGCTTTCGCGGGGATCAGCTTCGCGTGACAATGCGTCGGCGAGGACGTGAGGAGTTGTCGCCTGGCCCTCTCCCACCCAGGTATGCGGCACGTGCACGAGCCCCCACTCTTTTTCACCAGCGGTGATTGAGAAGGTCTGCTCCGCTATTTTTTGGTAGTACACGTGGACGCCATGCTCATCAAGCAAAAACACCACAACGCGAAAATTTCCGTTACTGAAGGGAAGATGGGGAAATCGCACGGTCGCTTCATAAGAGAGCCGTCCGACGAAGAGAGGCAAACCCTCCTTGAGTGTCGTAGTGGCGAAACACGTTAAATTATCAATCCGATCTATAGCGACACCAAGATGAAATAATCGATCTGGGTGATCGCTTTTCCATGAGATGCGTACGGTCAGCTCGCCGCCGTGTTCGACGAAAATTGTGGCTCCGTCTGACTGTCCCCCCGCGAGAGCGACATCGGTGATCTCTCCGCCTGAACGCGATTCACGCCAATGTTGCTCGGGAAGATGCTGGGTTTTGGCTTGCAGATACGTTTCGTAAGCAGCAATCACGTTAGGGGTTGGGCCGTATGCCTCAACTTGTCCATTACGTAACCAAAGTGACTCCTGACAGAGCATGTTAATGCTGTACAGGGCATGGGAACATAACAACAAGCTGCCACCGCGTTCCTGGAAAGCCCGGATCCGATCAATACATTTTTTCTGAAAATATCCGTCCCCGACGGCAAGTGCCTCATCTATGATCAACAAATCTGGTTCAATACTCACTGCGAGAGAAAACGACAACCGCATGCCCATGCCGGTCGAATAGTGCTTCAAGGGTCGGTAGAGGGACTCTCCCAGCTCGGAAAATTCTTGGATTTGCGGAATTTTCGCTTCCATCTGGCGGCGGGAAAATCCGAGGAGCGCGCCGCCGACAAACAGGTTCTCGACCCCACTAAAGTCAGGGTGGAAACCCATACCCAGCTCAATGATGGATGCGACACGTCCATGGACCGCGACCGTGCCAGTGGTGGGAGTGAGCGCTCCGGTAATGAGTTTTAGTAGTGTCGATTTACCTGCCCCATTCTCTCCAAGAATACCGATAGACACGCCGTTTTCCACATTGAAGCTTACCTGACGTACGGCCCAAAACTCTTCATGGTACCGTTTCCCCAGCAACAGTTCCTTGAAACGGTCCCCCGGATGAGCGTACAGGCGGTAGCATTTACTCAGATTGTTGGTGAGGAGCAACGAAGACACAACGGTTTCCGTAGCGTAGCGCTAGTGGTCCAGCAAGTCAGAATTGACAGGTTGGAGAATGGAGACTGTCGTTTCAGCTTGACGCAGGAACCGGCAGAACCTGTCAAATCCAGTTTGGTGGGCCACGAGATTACCGAGCCTCTCGCTACCCTGCGTAACCGTAGAGACCCTTCGCAGCAGTCGTCGCGCAAGCGTTGCCAGTGGTGAGCTGAGCGTGGAGGAAGTCGTGCCCAAGTATACGGTACGGCCAGGCATGAACCCGTTAGCATCACGCAGGAAACTCCCAGAGCCCAGTGGCGCAATATTCGTGAAGGAGACTTACCTCCAGAATTCGAGTACGGATAAAAGACAGAAAACACTTCATGGCGCACCTCCTGCAAGTCATGCCCTACAGTGCCAATACACGCTTCAAGTAGATAAGGAAGAAAAATCCGTCAAGCCCTCTGTTGCTACTATACTGCGCACGGCCATACATTGCGCTTTTCTGTCATGCTGAACGGAGCGCAGTGAAGAAGCGCTGTGTGAGGCCAGGGACAGAGCGAGATGCTTCGCTCCGCGCGTGGCGCCGCTGCCTCATACGGTCAAGGAAAGCGCAATTCGTGCCCGTGGGCAGTATAGACGATAACATTTCGAGAGGTTTTTCGCTGAGAGGAGGAAGGGCGGAGGCAAAGGGTGACAAAAGCAAAGAGAAGGGTCTATCTGCTAGACAAAAAGAGCAGGGTTTCCCCTGCTCTTTAAGGCTCTTATTACCGATAATCCGTATACTGCCGATGAGCAGGGAAAATGGCGTCCCACCGCAACTTCGCATCCTTGTCATTGGCAAGCTGTAATGAGAAGGCGACACTCTGGGCAGTAGCAGCAAACGGAATACGGAACCAACCGCCAGGCGCGCCCGGCGTGATGAGGTCTCCAACATTCCTAAAGTTGACTTCGAACGGTAGCTCTATGGAAATCGAGTGAAGGTTCTCCGCCTCATCAAAAATTTCGAGGTTTACAAACAGGTTAGGATTGTTTGTATCCTTCCACAGCCACAATTCACTCTTAATCGCTATCCCAGGGGCTGAGATCGTAAAATAACGGACGATCTCCCACCATTTATTTGTATCCGCATCTCGGGTTTGAGCGAGGTCTCCCTCTCTGCCGTCGAGCCGTTCGAGGCCATCGGTAGAAGTAAAGAAACCGGTTGCCGTGATGTTGTTGGCCGCGATGCCAGTAAAAGGCACGGCAGGATGGCCGTCAGCTGGGAATAGAGTAGTGTCGGCATATTCAATGCTTACTGCGTTCAAACCCGTCGCGGACCCAAGCGGCAGGTCAACGATGTATTCGTGCCCGATCAAAACATTGGCGAAATCGCGTGGATAGTTTGAGGCCGTAGGAAGCAGCGAAGTTCGGCTCACTACCGTATCTCCAGTGACGTAACCAAGCAACAGCCCACTCGCAGTATCTTTTAGGCGAGTGGCAACGGATGAAGGGGCGGGAGAGATTTTCTCGCCTTCGTTGCTACAACCACTACCGAGAATAAGATCATACAAACTGCAAGAGAATACATCGTTGCCCGTCAAGGTCACATTGAAATCGTACACATGCTGGGAGCTAACGGACCAGAGGACAAAATGCACGATCTGAGTTTGGGTGTCAGTATTTGTGGCGACGAACAGGGTGTCCTGTGTCGACTGATTTCCTGTCCGAGTCGGGGTTACCTTGAAAAACGGGTACAAGAGAGTGCTTCCCGGCACATCATCAGGGATACCGACAACAGCCTGTGCCTTTTCCATCCCCGCAAACAGGAAGCAAGCTGCTGCAAGAGCTGCAAGTCCTTTTTTCATCCGTATCATTATCATCTTCCTCCTTCCTTCTTTACCAATTTTTCTTGCCATGAAGGAATTGTTAAAGAACTGTTGGTTTGGGCGCCCCTGTCCGCAAAACGTCCGCAAGGACTAACCACTGACAGTTCTTGCTATTTTTACCATACCGTCACCAAAACCTCTGTTCGCCTCCGTGATCCTTAGCCTATCCAGATCTCTCCCATTTCCTGGATCACCTCCTTTCCTCCGATCTCGTACCGTCGTCCCCAGCTAGTGGTAGCAGGTGGTACCACTGGCCCTCAATCTTGACCCATTTGTCCAGCATAGAGGAGGACACCGGGCGGGAGAGCCCCGGCAAAAGATATTGTACCTGCAACTCCACCTCCGCTTCATCATCCTTTTCCTTAATTGATCGAATGACAGCCGAGGTGAAGGTCACGGGCGAAGTAGCGAGCTGCTTCTGATGGATAGATTGCTCAATACTCCCCGGCTTCTCGAATGCGAACGCTTGTTCCACTTTCCCTTTTTCCCGTGCTTGCCAATATGCTTGTACTCGTTCTTCCAAAGTCGCGGATTTTTCACTGCAAGCGGATGCTACCATGAGCACTATACTCAACGCAAATAGCATGAGGAGTCTTTCTCCCCGTCCTCTTCGCAGATGTGCTCCGTCTTCCTTATTCCGGCCCACTCTTCTTGTCAAGAGGAAAGACAGCATTTCCTAATCTTATCTCCACACCCATGCGAGTATTTTTCCATCACTCTCGCCCGCATAGTTGGCTACGATCAGCAGCTCTTGTTCTTTATCGGCGGGAAGCACGCGAACTTTATAGTTCCGCCATTTCCCTTCCTCCGCCACTGTAATCTGTTCCCGTCTTCCCCACTCTCCAGTCGGTTGTTGCTCATAGACTTGCAGTGCCCCAGTGTACATCTCGGCGGTGACGATTTCCAGTTTGCCATCGCGGTCGAGATCAGCCGCCGCCACTCCACTGACCCACGATATTTGCGGCAACCCTTGCGAGAGACTATGCCACTGAGTGCCATCCCACTTATAGACTCGTGGCCCAGCGTTCTTGTGGATGGGGGCACCACCGACGCCCATGAGCAGTTCGTCTTTCCCATCATGATCGAAATCAATCAACTGGACTGACCAGGCAATGATATACGGCGGCAAGCCTTTCGCGCTTGCTGCCTGCCAGCCGCCTTGACCATCGCTCAACCAGGCAAACTGTGGCCGGTGGTCAGCAAGGCTACCTGTGGCGATATCCGGCACTCCGTCCCCGTTTATTTCACCGATGGCCACATCGTCACCGAATAAATTTTCACTTCCAGTGATATTCCACACCCGCCATGCCGCAACTTCATTGAAGAAAATCACCACTCCGGCTGTGGTATCGTCCGCTTCCTTCCTTGACGCTTCGGAAAGCGCGACAATATCCATACGCCCATCACCGTTCATGTCGGCGGCCGCGATCGCGCGAGTCCGCAGCTTGAGCATCTTGTCTGGCAGGTCAGTCCGCTCTGTCCATGGTCCGCACGGCCCCGCACCAGTATTGGTCAAGATGCGAATCCCGGTTTCATGCATGGCAAGGGCAATCTCCACCTTACCCGTGCCCGTAAAATCAGCGACTGCCACACCACCGTAGACATAGTACGTCTTTGGGAACCCGTTTTGCGCAACACCTAGGCATGACGCCGCTTCCCATCCCCCTGGTCGGCGCAGGAAGATATGCGGCCACGGCTCTCGACTTTTGCGCGGTGGAGCGGTCACAAGGTCACGTATCCCATCCCCGTCCGTATCCGCGAAAGCAAAATCTTGCCGCCACATCTCATCGGGAAGACCGTCCGTCATTGCTACCATTCCCCGTGGCTCCTGCTGCGGCGGCGGTGCATCTTGGCATGCACTTCCAGCGATCACGACGAGCACACAAGCAGCGATTTGTCTTCGTTTCCAGACCCGCATCCTGAACTGTCCTTATTTTGTTCGGAGTCTCCGCGCTGTCCGCTACACTACATCAGCGAAAATCGGCTCAACCCAAGCAAATACCGCCCGGCCAAACCAGAAAAGAAAAATTGCCCATACACAGAAGGGCAAGAGGTCTGTTCCCGACGGAATCTTTCCATCAAGAAGAACGGTACGATAGGCAGTAATAAGCGAGGTAGCTGGATTCCAACTGAAGACAGTCGCCCAGCGCTCCGGCACGTACGCGAGAGGATAAATTATCGGGGTCAGATAAAACCACATCATAAAGAACATCTGCAGGACTGGGAGGGTATCGCGGACCAACGTGTGTAAACTCACGGTGATCAAACCAATCCCCACTGCCAGAATCCCCTGTAGGACAATCAAAACCGGAAGGTACGCGAGATTCCACCAGAAGCCATACCCCATCAACATGAGGGTCACTACTAAAAGGGTGAGACTCACGATCAACGTCACACAGGTCCCTAGCACACTGCTGATGACTAACACGGCGGCGGGAAAGTGCGTGGCCTTCACAATTCCAGCATTATCAACGATTGACGTTGTCGCTTTGATAATGCCTTCCTGAAAGGCAAGCCACGGTAATAACCCCGCAAGCAGGTATAAGGCGAAGCTGAGACTTCCACCTTCGGTCGTAAATCGCACCTGAAGGATAGTGGAAAAGACAAAGACGTAGACTAGTAGCAAGCAGAGCGGGGAAAGAAAGGTCCAGAATATCCCTAGCACCGACCCGACGTACCGTGCTCGAATCTCTCTCCGCACCAGCCCACCAATCATCACTCGATACGCCCACATTTGCCCAAACATTCGTACCGCCTCGCTGTGGCAGCGTACAGTATCGTGCTTCCGTGCGAGGGTCAAGGGAGAGACGCCCCAGCTGGGCGTCTCTCCTTCGCTGCGCGCTCCATACACTCGAGTTTTTCCGCCCACTGCGCCTCGGCCTTGCTGTCCCCCCGCTCTTTCGCCACGGCCTTGAGCCCAGCGTACACCCCTGGCGTATTGGGCATAAGCGTGCGCGCTTGTTGAAAGAGGGTCTCGGCCACCGTGACCTCTTTCAACGCCAATCGCACCCACGCCAGGAGGTAAATCGCGCGTGGATTACGCGGGGCGACCCGCTGGGCTTGCAACCCATAATCTAGGGCCTGCCCATAGTGCCCCGCTTCAAATGCCAGTTCCCCGAATCCCACGAGCGCCCCCACATGTTTCGGCGCCAGCGCGAGCGTCGCCGTAAATTCACGAGCGGCATCCTCTATGCGCTTCTGCTGTTTATAGACACCCGCGAGGTTGTAGTGGGCGCGTACACTGCGTGGCGCGGTCGCTATCGTCACCGACCAGAGTCGTTCTTCATTCAGCCAATCACGATTGCGGGTCACAATGCGTGCCACGGCCGCACCGAGGAGCGTAACGACGAGCACCGTACCCACGACCGGTCGCAAGACGCCCACCCCCCGAGCATGTTCCGTCAATGCCCCATAGAGGGCATCAAGCAACAATCCCACGACCAGACAGAGACCGAAGAGCGGGACATACAGATAATGTTCCGCCGCGATCTCTTGAATCGGAATAAGATGCGAGACCGGCAAAATCGCGAGCAACATCCAGACCCCGCCGTACCCGCACAGAGCCCGCCAGCGCGCGAGCCCCCATCCCACAACGACACCACCACCAAGAGTAGCAAGCGCCCATAAAACTTCCGGTTCAGTGAGAGCGCGCGATACAGAAAACGCCTCATAGGAATAGTCGGCGAGGAGTGTATGCGGGTAGATCATCACCGAAAGATAATGGGCCCATATCCGAGACACGGTCGCAAAGTTGCCGAGCATGCTCCCGCCGTGCCAAGCGGTTTGTTGGATCGTCCGTAGAATCATCCACCCAGCAAAATACCAGAGCACCACCGCGCCCAAAAGGAGGATAGTCAGGTACAGCGCCCATCGTCGCCGGAGAGATTCTCTCAAGCCCTCCTGTTGCACGTCGTACGCCAAACAGAGCAAGGGGAGCATCAACACGCTTTCCTTACTGAGGATGCCGAATCCGTACATCAAGTACGACAAGAACAGCCACCCGTATCGCCACCGTCCTGGAAACGCGGAGACCCGAAACCGCAAATAGGCCCACAGAGCCGCGAAGAGACACAGGCCCCCAAGGATATCGCGTCTGCCAGCAATGTACGTCACGGCATCGGTCTGTACCGGATGCAACGCCCAGAGAAAGACAATCAATACCGCCGGACGCCATCGCCAGGACTCTTCCTCGACAGTCGGGTCGTTCGTGAGCCGCAATGCCACCAGAAAAACTAAACAGGCAGTGATCCAATGATACAGCAGGTTACTGAGATGAAACACCGACGGCGACATGCCCCCGAGGCGGTAATCAAGCAGGTAGGAGAATGTTCGTAACGGACGGTACCCCAACGAGAGGGGGTCGCTGAGCACCGTCAAAAGTGACTGTGACGTACGCATGATTGGCTTATCAACGACGAGCAAATAATCATCAAAAACAAATCCGTTTCCCAACGCATTGTAGTATGCTCCGCCAATCGCAATGGCGAGGCTCACGCAGACCACCAGTCGCTTCATCCCACCCCTCATACCGCATCTGTCCCGTTTACTGGGCTGCTGGTTTTTCCGGTGTTGGCGGAGGCGCGAGTTCACTCTCGGCGGGCGTTGTCTTCTGGTAAGACCCCTGCCTCCGACCGATCAACTCCTTGAGCCCCCGAATCCGGTCCTCGAATTCCGCTGTCACCGACTGAGCCTCCTCGCGGTCGCGAATCACGTGAGGGGTAATCAAGATAATCAACTCGGTCCGAGTCATCTGCTCGTCCTCCGTGCGAAAGAGGCGGCCCAGCACGGGAATGTCCATCAGAAACGGGACCCCACTGCGCGAGCGTAGCAGTTGATCGTCAATAATGCCGCCGATCAATACCGATTGTCCGTCTTGCACGACCACCGTCGTTTCCGCTTGCCGCGAGGAGAAACTTGGCGAATTCGTGGCGCCAAAGATTTTGGCGCTCACCGCGCTGACCTCTTGGGTGATCTCCATATTCACCAGGCCGGCGGAATTGATTTGCGGCAGGATGGTGAGAATTTTTCCGGTATCGCGGTATTGCACACTCGAGAAGACCCGGTCCGTGTTGCTGCTGGAAAAATTTTGTTGCGTTGAGGTGAGGATGGGGATTTCTTCACCAATTTGAATATAGGCCTCACGATTGTCGGCCGCGATTATGTGCGGAGTAGACAGACTTTTCACGTTCGAACGAGACGCCAGGGCATTGATGAGCACCAGAAACTGCCTGCGGTCGGTAATAAAAGAGAAGAGACCACCGCCACCAATGTTCACCCCCTTCTTCGCGGCCCGCAACAGGGAATCAGTGTTGATGTCGGGCGGATCCGACTTTACCCCACCCGAAGACGGGGTCGGGTTATCAGGGTCATCTACCGGAAGTTCGCCGAGCACTTTGTTGATCCCGCCGGTAGCCATGGCGTATTCCACACCAAATTTGAGTTCGCCATTCAGACTAATCTCGGCGATCATTGTTTCAATCAATACTTGGCGCGGGACGACATCAAGTTTTTGTAGAACCTCTTTAATCATCGCGTAATCTCGCGCGGTGGCGAGGATAATCAACGAGTTCGTGCTTTCATTCGCGACGATGTTCACCTCTTCCTTGAAAATCGGCCTCTCGCCTTCTTTCGGAGCGATCAACACCGTTTGGGTACCACCACCGCCTCCACCACCGCCTCCACTCCGGCTCCCACGTCGGCCTCCACTACTCCCTAAACCACCACCGCCTCCTCCTAAACCACCACCGCCTCCTAGCCCACCGCTCCTACTCCTGCTCCTGCCACTCCCCCCTTCGGATCCACTCAAACCTGAGTCTCCTATTCCTCCACTGCTACTCCGTCCCCCGCTTTCCCCTTGGGAGCCTCGTCGGCTGCTCTTTCCACTTCCTCCTCCACCACCATCACCGCCATAGAGTTCCCCCAAGACTTCCGCCAACTCAATCGCTTTGGCATTTTCCACGGCATAGACATGCACGATCCTCCCACCACCTTTTTCCGGTGGGACATCCAGGATCTTGATCCATTTTTTCACTTCCGCTTGGAGTTCAGTATTAAATGCGATCACAACGATCGAGTTCAGCCGCGCGAGAGGGATGACAAAGACTCCCCGTTCAGTCGCTGCCTTCGGCGTCACTCCGTACGGTTCGAGAATCCCTTTCAATTCATCGCCGAGATCGTCGACGTTAGCGTTTTCCACGCGATAGACCTCGGCATGCAGGTCGCGGAAGGTGTCCACATCAAACGTCTGGACCAGTTCCTTGAGACGGTCAACGTTGGTCGCTAAGTCGGAAATGATGACCAAGTTCGCCCGTGGGTAGGCGATCACATCTCCCCCTGGCGACACGAACGGCTGCAGCACCTTGGCCATCTCTTCCGCCGCCAAGTGTTCAACCTTGACTAACTCAAGGATGAATCGATCCTCATTCCTCGCCGAGATACGAGTCTCGTCCTTATGGGAGAGGAGAACCCTGGTTTTCGCTTCACCAACGGGGGCAATTTGATAGAGGTTCCCGACCTTGACCGCCGTAATGCCATTCGCTCGCAAAATCTGGTGAAAGATCGGAAACAAATCTCGCCCAGCAATTCGACCCGTGGTGCGAATCGTCACTTGCCCCTGGACTCGCGGGTCAATGGTGTAGCTGATGTCTAATGCGGTCGCGAGGCTATGAATAACCTCGCGGATATCCGCTCCTTCAAAATTGAGCACCACCGCCTCATCACCGCTGGGGGCAGCAACCGGAGCCTCGGTCTCTGCTTTAGGTGGCTGAGCCGCTTTAGGTGGCTGAGCCGTGGGGATGGCATTAAGTGGTGCAGGCCTGGGGACCGGCACCGTCCCCCTCCTAGGTGGTCTTTTTTGTGGTGGGGTTTGCTGCGCCCATACTGGCAAGGGCGTGAGAATCCACGCCAACATCAGCGTAGATAGCCATCGCAGAGTTCTTCGTTTCTTCATATGCCACGGCATCCTATTCTTCTTCCTCTCCTTGGTCTTCAATGTTCTCCCCACGTGATCTCGCCTCGTCAATCGCAGCCCGCCGTCGAATCTGCCGTAGCCGTTGTTGTATTTGTTGGATGTTCTCACGTAACGCTTGTGTCTCTTCTTGCGAAGCATTGGCGCCATCGGGATTTTGCGCAGGATCAAGGCCTCCTTCACCCGGAGGAAGGTCTCGAGTATGGCCTTGTGGAAGGCCCGCTTGTGGGTCAGGGGCCATCATCGTCGGAGCTTGGGCGGCAAGTCCACTCTCAAGGATGGCCAGGGCCAAAGTCACCTCGCCCCCACTAGCTCCCAAGCCTAATTTCACCTCTGTCGGTGTCACGGATACGAGTTGGTATTCACCAAGCGTATCCCCTTGCTTCACTCGGACCGCCTTCCCGCCTTGCGTGGCATCGGTGAACATCGCTTCCGTGCGGCTGCGAGAAAGCACTATGCCAACCAGTTTCAGATGCGACGGGGGGGGCACCGGTGGTTTCTCCTCCGTAGTAGTAACCACATCCACATGGCCACGATTAGGATCGAAGAGGTTTTTTGCGGCAATGATCTCTACTTGTGGGGCCAAGCTCTCCGGAGTCGTGCGCGCCGCGGGATGCGGTTGAGGAACCTTCCCCGGGGCTGGCGCGGAGGAAGAGACCGGCGGAGGCAAAGGACGCCGCCAGGCCACGCCAATCTGCCACAGGAGCAGAAGCGCGACAACACCAAGGGTGATCTCTAAGGCACGTCGGATTCGCATGGCTCGCTCACTGTGGCGCTTATGCCCCAGCTCCTTGCATGACGCCCCCGACTTCCAGCGTCACGGTCAGCGGGGGCGCTTTGACGGCTCCTTGTCCCGGTTGTTGTACCATCCGCAAGCTGTAGGCGCCACGCACTTCAAGCGATGCGAGCGTCAGAAACCAGTCGTCATACTCAACCCCCGCCGCGAATTTCGCGATGGCCGGTAAGTCTCCACGCAAGGTCATTTGCACGGTTGTCTTACGAAAATCGCCCACGGCTTCATCGTGTAAGGCAACGGTCGAGAGCACCTCTAGCCCACTCGTACTCGCAATATGCTGTAACCGCTCTTGGAGACGGGAGGCGGCTAGGGCCGGTGTCTCCCCTGGAACAAATCGTTCCTGTGAAGCTTTCATCCGTTGCCGCAATTGCGTCACTTGTTGTTCCGCTTGAGGCGCGCGGTCTCGCACGCGTACCATCTTGGCGATGGTCTCCGTCTGTTGAGCAATTTGGTCCTCAAGTCGCTGCGTGTAGGCGCGATAAGGCCGCACGATCCCATGGAACAGCGCCGTCACCACAAACAGCAGAAGGACGAGGCCCACGAGCATCCGTTCACGCCACGCTAAGCGGTGCCAAAATTGGGTTATTCTTTGCATGGCTCAGCCTGGGCTCCCAGTGTGAAGGTTTCCCCCTGAGGCGTTCTGGTAAACGGGGCTTTCGGTGCGACATTGCGCAGACACGGGGAGTTCTCAAGGTCAGCCAAGAGATCGGCCGCCGATTTTACCCCATCGCCTTCGGTTCCCCCCTCCTTCGGAGAGAGGTTCAGGCCACTCATTTCGATATCGCCATCCTTGTAACGAAAATGATTGAGATAAAAACGTTCGGGGAGGACTTCGGTCAGGCTTTTCAGAATCAACACAACTTTTTTTTGCGTGACCCCATCAAGCCTCTTCAATCGAGCTTGGAGTTTGGCGCCTTCGTCTTCTTGGGCTTGCACCTGTCCCACGGGCTCTTGCAAACTCGCCTGCTGTGCGGCAAGCGTTCGTAACATCCGTTTTTGTTGCACCCAGGCACTGGCGAACCACACCAGACACAGGACCGCGATCACGCCTCCTAATATGAAGGTAAACGGCGACACACGCTTTTCACGCTGGGCACGCCGATCCTTGGGCAGCAGGTTGACCGCCTCTATACCTTCGCCAATCGCTTGTAATGCGGCTCCGAGCGCCGGCAAAGCGGCGAGCGGCAGCATCTCCTCGGTAGAGAGTGTGAAATGCGTGGCCGTCAACGCTTGCAAATCATGCGACGCGTCCACCAGCAACGGTAACGTGTCATGCGCACCATCAAGAAACACAAGGGCTTCGCTCGTCGGCACGCCGGGAAAACTGCGCATGAGAGTTTGGGCCAGTAACTCGTCAAGTTCCGCTTTACTCACATTCGGCGTCAGCGATACCATGTGACTCGCCACCAGACGCCGGCCTCCAATACTATCGAGTTCCACCCAGCCGTCCTCGTGAACCACGAGGAGGCACGGGGCCTGTAGGGAGGCGTGGCAAAACGCCAAGGCGCTCGTCAAAGCGGCACTGCTCAGCGTGACCGTTCGCGGGCGAAGCTGAAATTGCTGAAGTGTGGCCAGATACGCTTCGATTTCTTGGCGCCCAAACGCAAACAGCGTGACCTCAATCCGCTTCTCTTCCGTCCCGACATCGAAGGTAATGTAGTCGGTGAAGACGTCGTCTTTGGAAATGGAGAGTAAGCGGTCGCTCTGATAGTCGATCACATCTGGCAAGACGTCGCGCGCCGTTTCAGGAACCACCAAGCGACCAACGTACGCGGCTCGTCGCGGCAGGGAGAGGACCACCTGGTCAGGAACGACCTCCATCTCTTGGAGAAAGAGCCCTAACACACGCGCGAATTCATCAAACCGTTCCGGGCCGGCATCCGGCAAAGGGGTGGTTTTGGCGCTCAGGAGCGAGACGTTCACAAATCGCTTCGCGACATGCACGAAGCTCACATCTTGTAATCCGATGGCAATCCCGAGTCCGTGCAGAAAATCGGCTTTCGCCAGCCGTTGCATTGTGGCGCGTAGTTCCACTCATCCTCCCCAACACACATTCAACACGTACGCTATCCAGGAACATCCGCGTTCAGATCGCTACCACCACTCGTGCCATCAGCTCCGTGCGAAAGCAAATCGTAGGGGCCACTCTCGCCGGGACTGCGGTACACATAGACATGATCCCACGGATCCACGGGAACATCTTTTTTCAGATAGGGCCCATCCCAGCGCGCGAGGCCCCCTGGATTCTGACGTAACGCCTGCAACCCTTCTTGGGAATTTGGATAACGCCCGACATCAAGCTTGAACATGTCTAACGCGGTTCCTAACTCGGACATCTGCGTGCGGGCAATTTTCGGTCTTTGTTTCGCTTCCGTCCCAATAAGAGCTGGAGCAACGAGCGCCACCAACATGCCGAGGATCGCCATTACTACCAGCAATTCAATCAAAGTAAACCCTGCTTCCGTACGGTTCCGACCAGACATCGCCAACTTCCTCCTGACGTATTTTTTAGAAAGCTAAATCATTCATGCTGAAGATGCCTAACAACATCGCCACCACCACAAACCCGACGATGAGTCCCATCACCACGATGAGCAACGGTTCCACCATCGAGACCAACTGTCGCAGTTGATTATGCGTCTCTTTTTCGTAGTACTCGGAAACGCGCATGAGCATGTCATCAAGGCGTCCGGTCTCTTCGCCGACACTCACCATTTGTAATGCTAACGTCGGGAATGCACCACTGCGACCGAGTGGGATACCAATCCCCTGTCCTTCTCGTACCCCCACCCGCACGTCTTTCAATGCCTGACGAATCACTTGATTGCCAGCCACGGCTTCCACGACCTCCAGCGCTTGTAATAGCGGCACTCCACTCTTGACCAAAGTGCCCAAGGTGCGAGCAAAGTGTGCGACTTCTCGCTTCTGTATGAGATTGCCCAGCACGGGCATACGCAACTGCCATCGATCCCACGCGAAGCGCCCCGATGGGGTCGCCAGATATTGCCGAAACCCAAGCCAACTGCCGACAATGATCAAGCCCAAGACCCACCAATATGACCGCAGTCCACCACTAATCGCCAGGAGGAGTCTGGTCGCAGTCGGTAGGGCATCCCCCATGTCCTTGAAAAGGGTCGTAAATTTAGGCAGCACGAATGTGAACATGAATACAATTGATAGCCCACCAACAATCACCAGAATCACCGGATAGGCAAGCGCCGATTTGATCTCATCTTGGACCTCTTGCGCACGCTCAAGATACTCGGCCAATCGCTGCAGCACCGTGTCAAGAAATCCGCCGACTTCTCCGGCCTTCACCATATTGACGTAGAGAGGTGGAAAAATCTTCGGAAATTCTTCCAGCGCTTCGGCCAACGATTTTCCTTGCTGGACCGATCGCAAGATTTGACTGATCGCCTGTTTGAGTTCTTCTTTATCAGCGAGGTTGCTCGCCACCGAGAGCGCACGGTCCAAAGGCAGCCCAGCGGAAATCAACGTCGCGAGTTCGCGCGTGAGAATTTGGAGATCACGCTGTTTCACTCTCCCGCGCCGTGGCAAAGAGGGCAGAGTCGCCAGTGCGAGTTTTCGCTGCGCTGCCCCCGGCTTCGCTTGCATCTGCCCGGGGTCGCCAATACGGAGCGGGACGTACCCCTGATCTTGGAGGCGGGAAGCAACGATCCGCTCCTCACTCGCCTCCATCATGCCCTCAACTAACTTCCCTTGAGGAGTCGCCGCTTGATAGTGGAATTGCGTCATACCCAGATTTTTGCTCCTCTTAGCCGATACCCGTCAGTGAGTTCGTTGTCAACGCAAGGATGCACCGACAGCCCGCACGACTGAGCGCCCTACCTTTTCTTCTCACCAGCACGGACGGAAGTACGCGGTGCCCGCCGTGAAACTTTCGCTTCGGCGGGGGTTCTTTCCTCATGCTGCCGGTATCGTGGCAAGATATGTGTTCCAAAAATTTCGAGTTGCTTGCGCAGTTCCTGTCGCGGCAGCAATCCCTGATCAAGCAACCAAGCAAACCATTCAGGGTTCGCGCTCTCCACTAATTCATCCATCCCCTCACGCACGGCGTCCACGGACCCCGCGTAAATATACCGCGCGCGCTGCATGCGGTCCGTTGTCCACTCTTCAGGTAGGAGACGCGTCGTGCCAGCCGGATATTCAACTTCATCCTCCGGGAAACGAAAGGCTTCCCAGAAGCCGAAATGTCCCCAGAACCGTTTGTAGCCAACCCCAACCAAGCCTTGCTCCGCCAAGCGGTCAGCTGCGCGCACGCTATCGGCAAAATATATTTGCCGCAGCACTCCGATGTTTTGGCCAACCGCCAGCCAGCGTCCAGCACGACCCGCCTCTTCGGCATAGATTTGCGCCATCTGACGCAGTTGCTCGGGCCGAGACAATAAAATCATCGGCGTAATCTGCTCACGCGCGCACCAACGAATCGTCTCCGCGCTGGTCGAGAAGGCTTGAAACAGTGGGGGATGCGGCTTTTGATAGGGCTTCGGCACCACAAAGAGTTTCTGGAGACGCCCCTGGGCATCAACCTCACCGGGAGCGCCATAGCCTCTAGTCCACGTGTGAGCAGGCCACGCGGTTCCAGCCTCATACGGGTATGGGGTCAGGACTTACGCGTAAGGGCAAAAAATAGCATTTTAGGGCAATGATTACCAAGAAGCAGTACGTCGAGTACCTGATCAGCACGCCCAAGAATTGTACGTGCACGTATTTGGCGGACCACTTGGAGGACGTGAGCCAGGATGTGGTCA
>SHZE01000065.1 GCA_009692435.1 Deltaproteobacteria bacterium
TCGTAGTAATCCCTTCGCTGAGATCGGGTCGATACGCACCTGGACCAAACACGGCTTTGCCTCCCTTGTTTGAATGTTGGGACCCAAACTATACGATACATGCTCCTCGAAGGCCATAATAAAACCCGGCAAAGATGCTATAGTCTCGTAGGGTGCCACGGGTGGTGTTACTCAGCATTCCTTTTTTCCCCTTCCTTATTGTCTTCATCGGCCCATACATACCAGGCGTCATGTCGGGAAAACTCGTGACACCGTAGGCACTGCGTCCGCTCCCAGACTTTCCCGCAAGCTGGGCACACGCCACCGGTATCAAACGTATTCCACACGTGGTCACAGAGACATGACCAACGGTCATGCTGGCGCGGCTGCCACGCGCAACGGGGACAGCGAATGCGCAATCGCCGATTCCCGGTGATGTCATCGGCATGTGGAGTCGCGGTCGGGGTTGGGTCGGACCACCGGCGCTGCAGCATCTGGAGTGGCGGCTGCTCGCGGACCTCCGCACGCACGAAGACGTTCAGCTCTTCAGCCCTCGACATTAGACCGTCCCCGGCAGCGCTTGATAGAACCCGTTGTGTTGCAAGAGCTTGACGGGCGTATCAAAGAGCTGACTGAGGCGCTCGTCCGTCAAGAGCCGCTCCTTCTGGTCGTGCGCGAGTATTTTTCCACTCTTGATCAGTACGATCTGTTCGATTTCCGGGGGAATCTCGTGAATGTGGTGAGTGACCAGGATCACGGTTTTTCCTTTTTGCATGAGCCCACGAATCGTGTCGAGGTATTGAAAACAGGCGTTGATGTCGAGTCCACTGGTGGGCTCGTCGAGCACCAACGTATCGGGATTATTGACGAGCGCGCGCCCTAGCAGAAAGCGCCGTTGTTCGCCGGTGGACATTTCACCAAAGATACGATTGCTTAGTCCCGTGATGCCCAGAGTCCGCATGACCTGCTGGGCGCGGTCGCGATCGTCCTCGCTCGGATGCTGATGCCACGGCAGATCGACGCTAGAGTAATAGCCCGACAGAATGACGTTCACTCCTCGTGCGGTACTCAGATACTGCTGCTGAAGTTCGTGCGAGACAATGCCGAAATGGGCACGTAGCTCCCAGACATCCCACCGCTCTTGTCCGAACAGTCGGATATAGCTGTCTTCCCGTTGGACGGGGTATAAGTCTCTCGCTAACAACTTGAGCAGGGTTGATTTCCCCGCGCCGTTTGGACCCAGAATGGCCGTGTTGCATCCCTGCGGCAGGGCGAGTGAAAGGTTGTGAAAAACTTCGTGAATGCCACGATAGACGGTCGCATTTTTGATTTCGAGGAGATTGAGCATGCCCTCTTTTAGCGAATGGTGCGATGGCCAGGAAGGGGAGCGCTCCTTCTTGACCACCATCAATTGCTGCTTGTTACCGGGGGAATGCCGTTGGTATCACGGCGGAATGCCAAGAGTATCCGTCCGTTCGCTTTACACCCCGACATGCACCGGTGGTCGTCTCCCAGCCCAGGGCCGCGCATGTTCAAGCTGGGCCGCGAGCCGGAGGAGCGTGGCTTCATCGCCAAACCGCCCAACGCACTGCACGCCGATAGGCAAACCGTCAGCGGTCCAATGTAACGGCAAGGAGATCGCCGGCTGGCCAGTGGAATTGAACAGTGGGGTGAATGGCACGTAGGTAAAGACCTGCCGTGTCCATTCCATCGCGCTCATCCCTTGGCGGTTCTGATTCAATTCGCCGAGCGGCGCGGGAGGACGCGCGATCGTGGGTGTCACCAAGACATCAACATTCTGAAAAAATGCGCCCACTTGCCGAGATAGCAGGTTCCCATACTCCATTGCATTCAGGAGATCGACCGCGGTGTAGCGTTTGCCGTCCTCGTAACAGGCGAGCGTCACGGCCTCGAGATTGTCGGGCCCTGGTTTGCGACCGAGACTCTTGGCGAGTCCGTCAACCGAGTACGTGGTGTACGCGGTCCATATCACATGCACTTGTTGGAGGAACGTTTCCCAATCATAACGCGGACGATCCTCCTGGACGGTGTGACCTAAATCCTGGAGCAGTTGCACGGTGTCGTGCACGGCCTTCTCACAGGCTGGGTCGATCTTCTCACCGGACGCTGGCGTTGTGGTCCAGGCAATCCGCAGGCGACCAGGCGGGATTGTCAGTTGCTCGCGATAGGGACGATCTGGTGGAACCGGATGCCCTGGGGCGCCAACGTCGGGGCCAGCGACGAGATCAAGAAGCGCCGCCGCGTCTCGCACACTCCGAGTGACGACAAACTCGCAGGCCAACCCACACAGCGGATCGCTGTAATCTGGTCCGGTCGGGATACGGTCACGTGAGGGTTTCAGGCCGACTAATCCATTACAGGAAGCGGGAATGCGAATGGAACCGCCGCCGTCGTTGGCATGCGCGAGCGGGACGATGCCCGCCGCGACGGCGGCTCCAGAACCACCGCTCGACCCACCCGCACTACGACCGAGGTCCCACGGATTGTGGACTGGACCAAAGAGTGTGGTTTCCGTAGTCGGGTTATAGCCGAGCTCCGGTGTCTGAGTGGTCCCGACGAGGACGAGTCCGGCGCGGCGGAAGCGCGCCATCAATTCCGTGTCGGCTGACGGCACGAACCCCCGCGCGAGTTTCGAGCCCATCTCGCAACGAACCTCCTTGGCATGGAGCACCAGTTCCTTGATGAGGAATGGCACCCCAGTAAGTGGTCCGCGCGGCAGTCCGGCGGTCATTTCCGCTTCTGCTTGCGCTGGAAGGGTTTGGAGGACGGCATTCAATTTCGGGTTGAGTTTCTCTATCGCTTGGAGGGCGGCGGTGACCAATTCCTTCGGAGAAACTTGTTTGCGGGCGACAAGCTCAGCGAGTCCGAGTCCGTCGTGGGTGGCGTATTCCTTAAGCGTCATGTAGGCAGTCTACCGAAACGGGGTCGAGCGAGGAAGACCATTTGCAGGGTGCGGTTATTTTCCGTAAAACATAGAAGGAAACAATTTTACGCTTTACGTTTTACATAGTTACGTTTTATTTCTTAAGAGGACACATGGTGGAAACTCAACAGCGATTTTCTTTGATTACTGATGAAGCATTGGATTCTTTACGCCGGTTGATTGGGGTGCCGATTGAAGATTCTCTTGAACCGTGGTGCTACGAAGCAACGCGCGACAACATTCGTCACTACGCGCACGGGATTGGCGATGACAATCCTCTCTGGTGCGATCCCGCGTATGCGGCGAAGACGAAATATGGGCAGTTGGTCGCGCTCCCCTCATTCATCTTCCCGCTGAACCGCATCTTGAGCGGGTATGTTGGTGGACTGCCCGGCGTACATGCGATGTGGGCGGGGGCTGACCTCACCTGGTATAAGCCGATCCTGTGTGGGGACCAGTTCACGACTAAAGCGTGGCTCAAGGATTTGATCGAACACAACACGCGGTTCGCTGGGCGTGCGATTCAGCAGATTTATCACGCCGAGTTTTACAACCAGAAGAATGAATTGGTAGCGGATGGCGATAGTTGGTGTTTCCGCACCGAGCGCGACACCGCCCGTGAACGCGGCACCAAATATACCGAGGTCAAAGAGAAGAAGCCGGTCTCGTATTCGCGCGAAGACATCGGGAAGATTTTCGCGCTCTATGAGGCGGAAGCAGTGCGTGGCGCGACGCCTCGCTCTATTGAAGATGTGAAGGTTGGTGACAAGCTGCCGACCATGGCGAAAGGCCCCATGACGGTAACGGGTTTCATTGCGTACGCGCAGGGGTGGGGCGGGCTCTACATCCGCGCGAACAAACTCGCTTGGAGACAGCTCAAGAAACATCCTGGACTCGGCATCGCGAATAAGTTCGGCATTCCTGATGTGCCGGAGCGTGTCCATTGGGAAGACGACATGGCGACGATGGTGGGGACGCCCGCCGCGTATGATTACGGGCCGGAGCGCTGTTCGTGGATGTCACACTATCTGACCAACTGGATGGGTGATGACGGGTTCCTGCGTTCGCTCTCTGTGCAGATTCGCCGCCATAATCCGGTGGGGGATACGCTCTACATTAACGGTGAGGTCACGCGCGTCTTCCACGAAGCGGATGGGCACTATGCTGAAATACAGCAAACGGCAGTGAATCAAGACGGTGAGTTATCGGTTCGCGCCACTGGGGTCGTGCGGTTGCCATCGCGGTCATGAGGGGAGGATTGTCGCGGGGCCAACGGTACTTACGGTCCGTAAGGACAACCGAGAGTGCCAGCGCGCGCATTTACAACACCTCCGTCGCCAGCAAATTCTGCTCGGCTGAGATGCTCGACATAATGACGATTTTTTTTCCGCGAAGGTTATAGTCACGCATCACGGCTTTTGTCTTTTCGATCATGGCCCCTCTCGTGGCGATTTCCGCGGGGAGGAGTACTGGCGTGACCCCACGCACGAGCGCAAGGCGACGATAGGTGTCGAGCCGAGAGGTGACCGCCAGAATGGGCTGTGCCGGGCGGTATTTCGCGACCAAGCGGGCTGTTGTCCCTTCGAGGGTTACCGTGACAATCGCCTCCATGTCCATTGCCGCCGCGATCTCGCAAGCCGCGTGGGCGACTGCCTCCGCTTCGGTCAGCCGTAGCGCGCGTTGGTCTCCATTGCGGCTATCCACCCGCAAGTCGGCATGCTCGGTTTCGATGGCAATTGCCGTCATCATGCGGACCGCTTCCACTGGGTAGCGGCCAATGGTGGTTTCTTCTGACAGCATCAACGCATCGGTCCCGTCAATGATTGCGTTCGCGACGTCGGTGGCTTCGGCTCTGCTCGGGCGCGGATTATCGACCATGGACCACAACATCTGCGTGGCGGTGATGACTGGTTTCGCGAGTCGATTGGCTTTGGCGATCAACTGTTTCTGGACCAGGGGAATACGGGGGAGGGGAGTTTCAATGCCCAGGTCCCCGCGCGCCACCATAATACCGTCGGCGGCCTCAAGGATTTCGTCAATATGGGCCAACGCCGCTTGCGTTTCGATTTTGGCAATGACTGGAATTGCGGCTCCACGATTAGCGATTTCCGCTTTTGCGATGCGGACATCTTCTGCCGTACGCACGAACGAGAGTCCGATGTAATCGACCTCGTGCTCAATGCCAAACTGTACATCATGAAGGTCTTTCTCGCTGAGAATGGGGAGACTAAGAAGTCCAGAGGGGCAGTTCACTCCCTTATGCGCGCTGAGAGTGCCACCAGCCGTGACTCGGCACGTGATGTCCTCTGCGGTGACATGCTCAACGACCAAGGTCACTGCGCCATCCGCCAACAGGAGAGGATCTCCCGGTTTCACTTCTTGTGGGAGTTGTGGGTATGAGACTGACACAACCTCTGCTGTTCCTACGATTGCACGGGTAGTGAGGGTGAACGGTGCTCCTGGTTGCAAGGTAATGGAGTCCGTGGTGAAGGTGCCGATACGGACTTTCGGGCCTGCCAAGTCCTGGAGGATCGCGATGGGGAGTTTGAGCTGAGTGGCAAGCCAACGTACCCGTTCAATCACGAGCTGGTGGTCTGCCTGAGTGCCGTGCGAGAAATTGAGGCGAATGACATCGACGCCCGCTTTCAGAAGTTCCCGCAGTCGTTCTTCAGAAGCGGTGGCGGGACCAATCGTGCAGACAATTTTGGTTTTTGGTTCCGCTCGCCTGGGGGCATCCTGCCTGGGGGCATCCTGCCTGGGGGCATTATAAGCGGTCATAGCGAATCCTTATGTGGAGATTGTCGAAGACATTGGCGGCTTCAGGCAATTGCTGGGGAGTGAAGGGTCCCACGGGAAGACCCTTCACTTCTTATGCTGTCTGATTGAGAGTTGGAGGAACGTAAGTAGATGAGGTGGAGAGGAACGGGAGAGTGTGTGACAGAACGCTTACAGTCCCGTTCCCGTCTGTGGGGCGGTATCCAGTTGCTGGATTTTGGTGCGAATGGAGGCCACCAAATCCGCGTAGGACTTCTTGCCAAGAATACGGTGAAACTGGTTACGATAATTGCGCACGAGGCTGACGTTCTCAATGACGACGTCATACACTAACCATTTATCCTTGAGGCGATGCAGATGGTAATTGAGCGAAAAGGTTTTTTGCAGGACTGGGTCGACGATCCGACTATCGACCTCGGCGAAGTCACCCTCAATACGTTCTTGGTCAAAGAGCACCTCGAAGTCTTTGCGATAACGGTCAAGACTGTTGGCATAGGTTTTCTCGACCAAGGCGGTGAATATCTGCACGAACTCTTTCCGTTCCGCTTCTGTCCGATCTTTCCAATAGATTCCCAAGGTGCGTTTCGCGATTTCCTCGGAATCAAAAAGCGAAATGAGCGTCTCCTTCACTTTGGCGATCCGTTGCTGATAGTGCTCCTTGCCCTGATGAGTGGGATTTTCGAGCACCGCGCGTGCGCGATTAATCGCGCCACGAAGTAAGTCTGTTGGCGAATCGTTGGACGCCCAGGCCGGAACTGAGAACACGAGAACGCTCATGCCGACAATACTCCAAAACGCGGCACGTAGGCTTGTCATGAAGAACTCCTCCTTACGCTGAATAATGCAGCGTGTGGCTATGAATGCCCCATTACTCTTCAATTTGTTTCGCTCTTCGCTGTAAGTAGACATCCTGCGTGGCTCCATACAGATCGACCGCGTACCGATCCGCATCCTCAAAGAGGGTGAGGTTCATTGACCGATAGTTGATGACTCTGGTGGTGGTGGTCCCAGCCCGAACCGCGAGAATTTGGATTGTTGAGAGAAAATAACTCATGGGATTCATCGCTCCATCGGCGACCATCCCTACTGTATCCCGAACAGTGGACGGACCATAAAACGGTATCACCAGATAGGGCCCAGTCCCGACACCGTAAACCCCTAGCGTCTGACCAAAGTCTTCGTGGTTCTCTTTCCACCCCAAGAGCGGGTCGGCGACATCAACGAATCCAACCCCACCCAGGGTCGTGTTGACGAGGAAGCGACCGACTTCTTGTCCGGCGTCGACAAACTCCCCTTGGAAGAGGTTGTTGGCAAAGCGTTCCACGACAGCAAGGTTACGGAAAAAGCGGTTGACTCCACGCTGCGCGGCATCGGGCATGATGGCGTTGTAGCCGGTTGCGATAGGGTGCAAGACGTATTCATCTACTTTGAGGTTGAACTGAAACACCGGTTGGTTGACCCCTTCAAGCGGATCTGACGTTGGTTCCGCCATGCTATCGGCTGAAGCGAGTTGGGCGGTTGCGGTGGACACGGTGAATCCACTGCTGAGCAGGGTGAGGCCCAGGGCGAAAAGAAGTTGTACGATCACGGAGAAACTCCTCTCTTTGTTCGTTTTTGTCGGCGCTTAGATTACTGAATTTCGTCAGAGGTGTCTTTATCTGTTTCTATATTACCAAAAATAAATTTTGTAATCACTTCTTGGATGTCGACTGGCGCTTCGGTTTCCCGAATCGTTCCCCCTGACACGAGTGGGGTTGTCCCTTTTCCCGGAAAAATTTCCACGTATCGCTCGCCAATGAGCCCTTTCGACTTAATGGCGGCACGGGAATCTTCCTGGAGGGTAACGGTTGGAAGAATGCGGAATGTGATGCGTGCGTTGTACGTATCGGTGAGGGTGACACCCATGACACGGCCAATCTCGACACCGGCAAGCTCGACTGGAGCCCCATCTTGGAGTCCGCCCGCATTGGGAAACTCGGCCTGCACGGTATACCCTTGCGTCTGCCCAAAACCGAGATTCCCCAAGTGCAGGGAAATGTAGACGAGGAGGGCCGCACCCAGGATGAGCGTCAGGCCAACGGCAACTTCGCGATCAAAGGTTTTCATAGGGGGTATTGTTAGTTTGCCTCGATGGGCCCTTCGCTCCGACCATGAATGAATTGTTGGATGACGGGATTCGGTGACGCTTGAATCTCGTCCGCGGTCCCGGTCGCGATAATGGTCCCGTCGTGCAACATGGCGACATGAGTCGCGATGGAGAAAATTTCCGGAATTTCATGACTCACAATAATGGCTGTGAATCGCAGCTTCTTATGTAAATCACGAATAAGCTGATGAATCGCATTAACCCGAATTGGGTCGAGGCCAGTAGTGGGTTCATCAAATAACAGAATCTCCGGCTCTGAGACAAGCGCGCGGGCCAACGCGACCCGCTTCCGCATGCCGCCAGAGAGTTCCGCGGGAAACTTCTCGTCAATGCCAGAAAGGCCGACCTGCGCCAGGCGCTCGTGGACCTTACGACGAATCGTACTTTCACTGAAGCGCGTCTTTTCCCGGAGCGGAAAGGCGACGTTGTCATACACCGACAACGAATCAAACAACGCTCCTCCTTGGAACAGCATGCCAAAGCGAGAACGCATGTCATTGAGAGTGCGCCCTCGGAGTGAACAGACATCGACTCCATTGACCTGGATTTCGCCTGCTTCTGGATGCAATAACCCAATGAGCAGCTTGAGGAGACAGCTTTTGCCCGCTCCACTACGCCCGATGACGACGAAAATCGAGCGCTCGGGAATCTCCAAATTCATCCCCGCCAGGACCCGTTGCGTCCCGAATGATTTGTGGAGGTTACGAAACTGAATCATGGGTGCCCTAAAGAATCGACGTCAAAAAATAGTCCCAGACGAGAATGAGCACGGAGCACATCACGACGGCTTGTGTCGTGGCGTGGCTGACCCCTTCGGCCCCGCGCGCGGCATAGAACCCTTTGAAACAACAGACCCACGCGACAATAAGGCCGAATGACAGCGATTTATAGAGCCCACCCCAGACATCGGCGGAAGTGACCGCGCTACTCATTTGGGAAAAGTATGATCCGGCGCTCACACCGAGGAGTTCCACCCCAACGAGATACCCACCATAAATGCCAACCACGACGAACACGGCATTGAGGAGTGGGAAGGTAATGAGGGTGGCAACCAGGATAGGCACGACAAGATAGCGAATCGGGTTCAAGGCCATCACTTCCAGCGCGTCAATCTGTTCGGTGATGCGCATGATGCCAAGTTCGGCGGTTAAGGCGGACCCCGCTCGGCCTGTAATCATCAACGCGGACAGCACGGGCCCCAACTCCCGAATGAGGCTGAGCCCCACACCAGGGCCAAGAAAGGCTTCGCCCCCAAAGCGCCGGAGCGCGGTATAGCCTTGAAATGCGACGACCATGCCGGTAAACGCACCAGTGAAAATGATGAGGAGCAAGGAGCGTGCACCGATGAAATCGATACGCCGCAGCAATTGAGTGACTTGCAATGGTGGGACAACGATTTGCAGCAGGGACGTGGCGAGAAAGATGCCCATCCTGCCCATTTCACTCAGTGTGAAATAGATGAGCCGTGCACAGGAACGCGCTAACGTGAACACTCACTCCACCTCTCCTCGAAATCCTTTTCGGTGTCCAGGTTCTAGCCTGTTGAAGAAATCACTGCAAGTCTGGGACAAATCCTCGCACATCACGGCCAAGCCAGGGTCAGTCTGGGTAATGGAACTTCCCCGTTCTGTTGTCGTGGCCGCGATTCTCCCTGCGATTGAGAGCGGGCCTCGACATTGGTGACCACAACGCTGACCGCGCTAGAGGTTTTCCGTGCGCCTCGCTTATCCGTCGCGCGAACCGTGAGCGAATAGGTCCCCAGTGGGACACCGTTCCACGTGAAAGCGTAGGGGCTTGTGAGGTCCTCTCCGAGTTTGCTCGCCCCTACGAAAAACTCCACCTTGCTTACCGTACCATCCAGGTCCGAGGCCGTTGCCTGAATAATCATCGTTGCTGGTGGGACGAAGGTCGCATTGTTGGCAGGACTCGTGATTTTCACACTCGGGGGAGCGTTGTTGGTGACGCTGACGTTCACTATGGCGGATTTGGTAACGGTTCCCAGGTTATCCCTCGCCCGCGCGGTCAGCGCGTAACTCCCAGCCGCCACGTTGGTCCACGCGAAACTGTAGGGACTGCTCGTGTCTTCGCCGAGCTTAGTGGTTCCGCGGAAGAATTCCACTTTGCTGATGGTTCCGTCACTATCGGAGGCCAGCGCTTGGATCGTGACCGACGCCGGAGCGATAAAAGTCGCTGCGTTGGCGGGACTTGTAATTCTGACGACCGGCGCGCCTTTGATGATCGTGAAGTGATCCGGTATGGTTCCATTCTCGCGCAAGAATTTCGCATCTAACCGATTGTTCTTAATGTCTAAGACCAGTGATCCTAAGTTGTTCAGGGAGATGAACATGGCTGGGTGATTCAACAATCCCCCACCGATCTGTCCAGAGCTGCCCGCCACTGCGTACACCGCGCCGATGCCACCGGATGCCGCTTTGGTGTAGGCCTCAGCCCCTTCCACACGTCCGCTACCGCCATTAATTTTCATCGCCGATGTCAGCGTGGTGGAGTCGCCATAATGTCGGTGAAGCAGGAAGGAGCGTTCGTAGGAGTGGCTGTGTCCGGTGAGCACCACGTCTACCCCTCCGGCTTCGAGAATGGGCAGGATATTCCGTCGCATTTCACGTGATTCGATGTCGGTATCTGAATTGTGTGACCCCTTGGTGTACGGGGGATGGTGAAAGAACGTGATAATCCAGTCTTGGGTAGTCGCGGTTAGGTCTTGCCGAAGCCAGGTTGCCATCGCGCCAGTGGCGGAGCGGGAGGTCTCAAAAGAATCCAGGCAGATGAAGTGGATATTGCCATAATCAAAGGAGTAGTACGCTTCGGTGCCCGATGCGATCCCTCCGGCTTCCGCGTTCCTTGGCAGGGTAAAGATACGGTAGTACGTGCCAGTTTGCGTGGCCGAGTCTGCCGAGATACCGTCATGGTTTCCCAAGGTTGGCCACAAGACGGACTGACGCAGGAAGGTTGGATACATAGCAAAGACGGCGGTTTGATATTCGCTATCGGTCCCGCTGGTATACGCATTGTCGCCGAGCATTAACCACAGGTCCGTATAACGTGTTCCGGCAAAGGCTGTGTATGCATTCCGTACCGCTCGGGCGTTGGCATCCGCGGTCCCAGAGTCGCCAAGCACCCAGACGCGTGTCGCTTTTGCCGTGCCAACCACGGGCGAGGTCAGGAAGAAGTGATTGGCATCGTTGCCAGCGAGTGTGGCCGTCGCTGTGCCGACGGAGTAAAAGTAGGTGGTGTTAGGAGACAACCGAGTGAGCCTCACGGCATGTTCGGTCCGTGCGCTTGCCTCCTGCACTTGGAGCGTGAGACTGCCCCGGGTTGTGCCATAGCGGACGACGCCGATGAGCGGGGTACTCGTCCGCCAACGGAGAACGATGCTGGTCGGTGCTCCGCTTTGCAGGTAGGGACCCCGTGTCAGGGTTTGCGCGGAGACTGGGAGGACCGACAGCCAACCCAGGATCACCATGTAGATGGCTGTGACAATTTGCCGCCGTACCTTGGTCATATAGTCTTCCAAAATCATTTGCACCGAATACCTCCGTTTCTTCTCCTCGACAGGCTCAGGGTGAACGGATTGGACATTGACAGGACTTACGCTCAGAGGGATTAACAGGCCCCAATGGGAGGCTGTTGCAGTTCTGCGCGCAAGTAGTGACTAAACAAACTCTCGCGTAAGGCATACAGCGTCTGCCCCAGTTCTTTCGCCTTCCCCTTTAACGAGCCCCCGGCAT
>SHZE01000066.1 GCA_009692435.1 Deltaproteobacteria bacterium
ACGGCATAAGCTGCCGCAAAGGCGGGCAACAACTGCGTAAACTCTTCCTGTGTCAGGCCAGTCGCGGCCAGAAACTCTCGCGGACGCTCTTGTAACGTCAAATAGGTTAACATCCCACCAGTAGACACTATCCCCGATAATGTCTAGAGATCCGTCGTTGCGTGGGGGTCAGCTGCGCTCGCCAGTTTCGCATCGGGTGTTTGCTCCGAGATGCCCGATATTGTGACGGGAAAACCGCCATGCGGCAAGTCGTTGGCCCCGCCGCCTTGACAATCCTCGCTCCTCTCCATAAGATGGTGCCCTTCGGTTGGGTCCCGCGTAAGCGGGCGAAGAGGGAAGAGAGTGAAAATCTCTCGCTGCCCCGCAACTGTGAGGGAGGACGAACACCGCATACGCCACTGGTGCAAACCGGGAAGGCGCGGTTAGTAGGATGATCCCCAAGCCAGGAGACCTGCCCTACCGGTTTTTGCCAAGTTACCTTCCGCGGGGAAGGGCTGAGCGCCAGTAGGGGGAGACGTTTCTCCGTGTGCCGGCTTTTTTCCGCGCAAACCGGAGAGGTGTTATGCGAGCGTTCTTCCCTGTCGTGCTTGCTGGCCTGTTGTGTCTGCCACACGTGGGACTGGCGGACCAAGACCCACAAACCGTGACCCAAACCGATGCCCCCGCGCCCCCCGCTGAGCCCAAAGAAACGGCGACCAAACTCAGTCCCATCGTGGTGACCGCCACGCGAACGGAGACTCCCGTGGCCGAGACGGCTGCGTCGATCACCGTTATTACCGCCGAGGAGATCGAACAGCGGCAAGCCGAAACAGTGGCTGAAGTGTTGCGGTCCATTCCTGGCTTGGACTTAGCCCAAAATGGGTCGCGCGGAACGACCACGACCGTGTTCACTCGTGGCGCGGAGTCCGATCAGACGCTGGTGCTGATTGACGGGGTTGAAGTCAATAGTGTCACGGTTGGGCTCTTTGACTTTAGCAATCTCACGACGGAGAACATTGACCGCATCGAAGTGCTCCGCGGCGGAGGCGGAACTCTCTACGGTTCACAAGCAATTGGCGGGGTCATCAATATCATCACGAAAAAGGGAGAGGGCACGCCGACCATCAGCGTGTCCGCCGAAGGGGGCAACGGCTCAACCCATCGGGAGGTGCTCAGCTTTTCGGGTGGACACGGGATCGTCGGGTTTTCCGGCTCCGTGGCTTCTATCGACTCGGACGGCTTTCGTTCTCTCAATGATGGTCACCGGAATTTTTCCACGAACCTCCGTCTGGATGTCACCCCGATTCCCACCGGCGCGTTCCGTGGCTTCTTTCGCTACACCGACGCCAAGACTGATCTGTTCAATAATAAGAACTATCTGGGTGTCCCGGACCTCAATGCCCGACAACTGAGTAATTCACTGTTACTGAAAGGCGAGTGGGAGCACACCGTGGGTGACTCCTTCAACTATCGCGTGGCGGGTTCGTATGTGCGTGACAACTCCCGCTTCTTCGACGAGCCGGATCGGTTCGATGAATTTGGCTCGGGCATTTCGCGGGTGCCGACGAAGATTTTCACTGGGGAGATGCAGGCCAACTATTCTTGGCGTGATGTGAGTGTGCTGACCTTTGGCTTCGAGTTCGAGGAGAAGTCCGCCGATGTTGAGTCGAACTTTGGAGGGTTTCGCACGCGGTACGACAAGGGGCGCAACAATTTCGCCTACTACTTTCAGGAACAGGTCCGGTTGTTGGATGAACGGTTGTTTCTCGTCGGTGGGGTGCGGGTTGATGATAACGAGGATTTTGGCACGCATGTCACGCCAGCCGGATCGATTGCGTATCTCATCCCGTCGTTCGGCACCAAATTCAAGGGTGGCGTGAGCAACGGCTTCCGGGCTCCGAATTTCAACGAACTCTATTTTCCCAATTTTGGGAATCCTGACCTGGGGCCTGAGTTGAGCAGCGAGTGGAATATCGGGTTTGAGCAAAGTCTGTGGGACAATCTCTTTTCGCTGGAAGCGGTGTATTTTGAGCGGCGCGTGAAAGGGTTGATTGAGGGGGTTCTGATTGATCCTGACAATTTCGTATTTCAGGCACAGAACAAGGGGCGGGTCGATATTCAAGGCGTGGAAGTGATTCCCGTGCTGCGACCGCTCCCCGATCTCACCCTGAGTGGCAGTTTTATGTTTCTCGATTTTGTCACGAGCGATGGCAAGCTGCTCCGTCGCCCCACCGAGCGGGGGACGCTACATGCCAATTATCAGCGCCGTGATCTGTGGTGGGAGCATGACCAGTTCAACGTGCATCTTGGGGTGCGCGTGGTTGGCGGCCGCGACGATATTGATCCGCCGAGTGGGGCAACGATCACGAACAGGATGTTCGCCACCACCGACATGGCGATTTCGTATTCCTTTCCATCCACGCTGGCCCCGCTGTCGGAGGTGACGGTCTACGGCAAGATCGCGAATCTCTTTGATCGTCACTATGAGGAAGTGCGGGGGTTCCGTTCTCCCCCGTTGAACTATCTCATTGGGATGAAAGCGACATTCTAAGTCGGTGCCACAGTTCCCTCTCCCGACTGGGAGAGGGCTAGGGTGAGGGGGATTGAGTGAAATTTCCGTTATTTGGGAGGCGTGCCTTGATATGTTGGCAAGCCTTCTTCCGCTTCACTTCATGCGGTGACCCCTTCGGACGAAGGCACGTGCGTGACCTCCGCTATGTGTTCTCCGCGGTCTTGCTGGTTGGGGCTGTGGCCTTGAGCGCAGGGGCGCACGCGCAGACCACCAAGCGCATTGTGTCCTTGGCGCCATCGGTGACAGAAACACTCTTTGCCATTGGCGCGGGTGAGCAACTGGTGGGAATTTGCACGTTCTGTGACTTTCCGCGGGAGGTGGAACGTATCGACCGGATCGGGGCGTACATCAATCCCAATGTCGAGGCAATCGTGGCCAAGCGGCCAGATGTGGTGATTGGTGTTCCACCCAATAGCCCCGAAGCGATTGCCGCGCTTCAGCGGTTGGGACTGCGCGCCATTGTGGTGCGTGTCGATACCATCGCCGAGATCGAAGCCGCCATCCGCACCATTGCCCAAGAAGCTGGACGTGAAGCGCAAGGCGAGCAACTGCTTGCCGATATGCACCAGCGTATGGCTGTCGTGCGGAAACGCTTGGAAGGAGCGCTTCCCCGTCGTGTGCTCATGGTGGTAGGGCAAACGCCGCTGATCGCCGTGGGCAGTGGCATTTTTCTTGATGAGCTAATCAGCCAAGCGCACGGGATCAATATTGCTGCCGATGCTCAACGGCCGTGGCCATATCTGAGCCTTGAAGTAGCCGTCGCTCAGCAACCAGAGGTGATTATCGACGGATCAATGGGGTCGGAAGAGACTCAAGACCTCGAACAGCGGCTTGGGATATGGAAGAGTTTTCCAGCCGTCCCCGCGGTTCGAGACGGAAGGCTTCACGGTCGTCTCTCGTCCGCCATGTTGCGGCCAGGGCCGCGTCTGCCCAATGCGTTTGAGGAACTCGCACGGTTGATCCAACCAGAGCGATTTCGGGGGAAATAAAGCGTAGAACGCAAAACGTAAGAAGACGGTATTCCCTTTTACGTTTTACGCTTTACGTTCTACGCTGTATGTCATCACATCTGACGAAACGAAAATGGCTGCTCGTGAACGGAGCGCTTGGATTGGGGTTGGTGGCGACGATCTTGTTTTGCGTCACCGTCGGACCGGAGTCGCTCAGTCTCTCGCACGCGCTGTCCACTTCTTCACCGGGGAATACAGACTCCGTGATTTTGCTGCGTATCCGCCTGCCGCGCGTGTTGTTAGCCGCGGTGATCGGCGGTGCGTTAGGTATCACCGGTGCCGCCTTGCAAGCGTTGCTGCATAATCCCTTGGCGTGTCCTCACATCATCGGAGTCTCCGGCGGAGCCGCGCTGTGCGGCATTGCCGCTCTTGTGTTTGTTGGGACGGTGACCACCGGGCTTACTGGAATCTTTCGTATCTCGTTGATTTCTCTGGCGGCGTTTGCTGGCGCGCTGGGAACGACTGTCTTGATGTATCGTACCGCGCTGACTCGTGGGCGGTTAGAGCCCTATGCTCTGCTGTTGACGGGCGTGGTGTTCAACGCGTTTTGTGGCGCGCTGATTATGCTGCTCAATTCCGTGGTCGATTTCTATCAGAGCCACAGTATTCTTTTTTGGCTCATGGGCAGTCTCGCGGCTCAGGACTATGCCACCGTTGGGATGGTCGCGGTGTATGTCCTCGTAGGGGCTGGGTGGTTGATCGGACAGGGGCGGCGTCTCAATCTGCTCAGCCTTGGGGAAGAAGGAGCACAGCAGCTTGGTGTGAACGTCGAAGCCCTGCGACGGGGCACGTTTCTCGCGTCGGCGTTTTTGGTGGGAGCCGCGGTGTCCGTGAGTGGCATGATTGGCTTTGTCGGACTCATTGTCCCCCATTTGTTGCGACTGCTGATCGGTGCCGATCACCGGCTGCTCTTGCCCGCTTCCTTGTTTGGAGGCGCGATCTTTCTCGTCTGGGCTGACACCCTGGCGCGTACCATCGTTAGCCCGACGGAACTGCCGGTCGGAGTGGTGACGGCTATGTGTGGTGGTCCCTTCTTTCTCTATCTGTTGCGCAAAACCGAGCGGCGGATATTCGCGTCATGAGCAGCGAACAGTCCACTGTCCTGAATTGTGAACAGGTGAGTTTCGCTTACGGGGCGGTCGAAGTGCTCTCCGCCATATCGTGCGAGGTCGCGGCTGGAAAAATTCTGGGCCTGCTTGGACCCAACGGTTCGGGGAAATCGACGTTGATGCGGTTAATGAGCGGCGTGCGGGTCCCACGGGTGGGACGTGTGATCTACGATGGTCGCGATTTGCGGACCCATAGCCGTGATGAACTGGCACGTGCCATTGCGGTGGTCCCACAAGAGACGGCGATAGAATTACCCTTCTCTGTCCTCGAAGTCGTGCTGATGGGGCGTTCGCCGTATCTGGGAAAATTCGGCTTTGAAAGCGCGCATGATCTGGCGGTCGCTCAGCAGGCGATGGAACACACCGGGGTCGCGGGACTGGCGACACGTGAAGTCCATGCCTTGAGTGGTGGCGAACGCCAACGGGTGATCCTCGCACGCGCCCTGGCGCAGGAGCCGCGCGTTTTGCTCCTTGATGAGCCCACGGCTTTTCTCGACATCAAACATCAAGTCGCTGTCTATGATCTCATGAAGCAGTTGAGTCGTGAGCAGGGGTTGGCGGTGGTAGCAATTCTCCATGACTTGAATCTCGCCGCGCTGTACTGCGACCGACTGATGCTCCTCAAGGCGGGCCATACGTTTTGCCAGGGCACTCCTGAACAAGTGCTGACTTACGCGAACATCAAATCCGTGTATGAGACGGAAGTGTACATTGATCTCAACGACCTCACGGGCAAAGTGCAAATCCTGCCGCTTGATGCCGACACCCGCCGTCGGCTTGAGCGGGAGGAACCGACCCGTCGTTGACAACATGGACTTTACAAGTCTAGATTTACGACCACCAGAAGCTAGGACTGAGGGCTGAGGGCCGAGTGTACAATCAAAGACGGGTGCCCCCCACGTATGACGTTTCACGCACCACGTTTTCCGCGATAATTTCATGCCCAACGAAAAAGACATCCTCACACAACTCCAAAAAATTCCTTATCCCGGATCACGTCACGACATCGTGACGCTGGGATTAGTCAGGACCGTCACTCTCCAAGAGAATAACGTGACTGTCCATTTTCGTCCCTCCAGCGCGACCCCGGACACGCTGCAACGCCTGAGCCAGAAGATTACGGCGACACTGTCCGCTGTGTCAGGCATTGGGACAGTGTCGATTCATACCGGTCGTCCTTCCGGTCCCGAAGCTGGACCTGGGCCAGTCACCGCGCCAGGAAAAACGCCATTACCTGGGGTCAACAAGGTGATCGCTGTTGCCAGCGGCAAAGGTGGTGTGGGGAAATCGACGGTCGCCGTGAACCTGGCGATGGCGATCCATGCACTTGGCTATCGCGTCGGGTTGCTGGATGCCGATGTGTATGGGCCGAGTGTGCCGCTGATGATGGGAACCGAAGCGGTGCCACGGGCGGGACATGACAAAAAAATCTTTCCGGTTGAGAAGTACGGCATCAGTCTGATCTCCATGGGATTCTTCCTGGACGATGAGTCGCCAGTGATCTGGCGTGGCCCCGTGGTCATGGGCATTATTCGCCAGTTCTTGCGTGATGTCCTGTGGGGCGAACTCGACTATTTGATTGTCGATCTTCCGCCAGGCACGGGTGACGCATCGCTCACATTGGCGCAGGAGATTCCTTTAAGTGGTGGGGTTGTTGTCAGCACGCCGCAGGATGTCGCGCTGCTGGATGTGAATCGCGGCATTGCCATGTTCCGCCAAGTGCATGTGCCGATTCTTGGGATCGTCGAGAACATGAGTTACTACCTCTGCCCGCACTGTGGAGAACGAGAAGAGATTTTTGGTCACGGTGGTACCGCCAAGACGGGGTTAGAGGTGCTGGGTGAAATTCCCCTCGTAGAAGAGGTGCGTACTGGTGGAGATACGGGGAAACCGATTGTCCTTCAGCATCCAGAGCATCCGGTGTCCCAAGCGTTTCGCACCCTCGCGGCGCGCGTGATTGAAGCAAGTCAGATGTCCATTCACTAAGACCTCAAGACCTCTGACGGAGACGAACGTATGCCGATACCAGCCTTGATTGTTCCCCTCATGGACGAAAAAGCCCTCCGCCTGCTGTGGGACGATGATCAGATCAGCACGTACCCCTTCCCGTATCTGCGTGGGTGGTGCCCGTGCGCTGGCTGTCAGGGCCACGATGGGGAGCGACAATTTATCAAGGTGGAGAACCCACAGTTAGCGACCATCAAACCGGTGGGAAACTATGCGCTGAACCTGGGCTGGAGTGACGGACACGACACCGGTATTTACAGCTTCGAGTATCTGCGGACCTTGAGCGATCAAGTCGCCGAATTCAATGCCACTACGACGGAAAGATAGTGTTGCCACCATGCCAACCCCACAAGAGCTACTTGCCGCCCTCAAACAAGTCAAATATCCCGGATTCAGTCGCGACATTGTCGATTTCGGTATCGTCAAGGATATTGAAATAGGCGGTGCGAAAGTGACCGTCTATCTCACCCCTTCAACCGAAAATACCGAGGCCCTCGCTCTGCTGCGGCAGAGTGTTATCAACATCTTGACCCCACTGGTCCAGGTGCCGGTGGAAGTGATTATGGAGCGCCCGCCCCCGGCGGCCATTCCTGGACAAGCGAAGGCCACCGCACCCACGGCACCGGCAATTCCAGGAGTGCGGCATGTGCTCGCGGTCGCCAGTGGCAAGGGTGGGGTTGGAAAATCGACAGTAGCAGTGAATCTCGCGCTGGCCTTAGTCGCACTTGGGCAACGGGTCGGGGTGCTCGACGCCGATGTCTACGGACCCAGTGTCCCGCTGATGTTGGGCATCACGGAGCGACCACAGACGACCGAAGACAAGCGCATGCTCCCCGTTCACAAATATGGCCTCAATGTGATGTCGATTGGCATGCTGGTGCCCGATGGCCAAGCAGTGGTCTGGCGTGGACCGATGATTGATAAACTGCTCACCGAGTTCATTCGCAATGTTGAGTGGGGCGAGCTTGATGTCTTGGTGGTCGATCTTCCGCCTGGCACCGGGGATGCGCAGTTGACGATGGTGCAGAAGACGCCGCTCTCCGGTGGCGTGATCGTGACGACACCGCAAGATGTGGCGCTGCTCGATGTGCGGCGCGGCATGAAGATGTTTGAAGAGGTCAAAGTGCCGGTGCTCGGCGTGATCGAGAACATGAGCTACCACGTCTGCGGTAAGTGTGGCCACCGCGCGGAGATTTTTAGTCACGGCGGCGGGGCCAAGATGGCCGCGCAGTTTCACGTACCCTTGCTGGGCGAGATTCCCCTCGTACGTGAGATTCGTGTGGATGGCGATCAAGGCACTCCCATCGTCGTGGCGAATCCCGAACACCCCCAGAGTCAGGCGTTCCGCCACATCGCCGAACAGGTGATACAGCGCCTGGAAGAGCGCGCCAAACGGCATCTGACGGTCCATTAACTATCATGGCAATTTTACGCATTCGCTATGAGACGGGAGAACCGGAACAGGTCCTCGAATTTGATCCCTCCCAAGCGCCCTTTCAACACGACGGTCTCCCAGGGTCGCTTCTCGACATCATGCTCGCGCGCGGAGTTCCTCTCGAACATGCCTGCGGCGGCAACTGTGCGTGCACGACGTGTCACGTGATCGTCAAAAGTGGGATGGCGCACCTGTCCGAGAACACCGAAGAAGAAGACGATCTGCTCGATAAAGCGCCGGGATTGACCCCCACCTCGCGGCTCGGTTGTCAGGCGGTGATGAGCGAGGGCGAAGTTACCATTCTCATTCCTCGCTACACCATCAACCAACAGGTTGGATAATGAGCCAGGCGGAAGCAGGGGCGAGCCCAGGCCGCCCCTCATCGGTCGCTATCGTCGAACGCATTGAGCACCACACGGCCGATACTCGTTCCCTCTTTCTGCGGCCAACTACTGGCCCGCTGGCCTTTCTCCCTGGCCAATTCCTTTCCCTGTTGCTGCCAGTTGACGGGGCAGTGCTGACGCGCCCCTATTCCATTGCGTCACGTCCCGAAGACAACGATTTGCTAGAGATTTGCCTCAACGAAGTGCCCGGTGGGCGCGGATCTCACTACCTGTGTTCTCTCGCGGTCGGAGCCCAGATCAATTTCACGGGGCCGTGGGGCACGTTCACGCTTGACCAACCACCAGCGGCGGCCTGTATCTTTCTGGCCGACGGCACGGGGATCGCGCCGATGCGGCCGATGATGCGCCGCGTGCTGGAGTCCGAGTCTTCCTTCCCGGTGCATCTCTTATACCGCGCTGAGGATGAGGCGCATCTGCTGTATCGGAACGAGTTGTTAAGGTGGACCCGACAACACCTGCGATTTGTGTTCGAGTCGATGTTGCCAACTCCACCTGATGGATGGACGGGGCTGCGCGGCACGTTCCTGGAGCAGGTCGAAGCTCGGTATGTCAGCGGGGATGCCGACCGTGGTCGTCACTTTTACATCTGTGGAGTAGGGCCAGCCGTCACGCAGCTCCGAGATCTGCTGCGCGGAGCCGGATACCAACGTCGAGCGGTGCAGTATGAGAAGTGGTGAGTGGCTGGTGGGTCTTGAAAAATCGGTTGCCAGAATCAGCCGAAGGAATTAGGCTGCGAGGTACACAAGGAGCTGCGTATGTCGCACATGGCGTTGCCTGAAGAATATCAGATGCCCTTCAAACTCAATCTGCGCGAAACGCACCTGACCGAAGAGCAGTTCGTGCACTTGTGTCAGGAGAATCCCGATTTACGGATTGAGCTCACGGCTCAGGGGGAGTTGGTGATTATGCCGCCAACAGGAATGGAATCGGGGCGACGGAACACGACATTAACCCAACGTCTCGCGAATTGGTCCGACGGAGATGGGACCGGCATCGTCTTTGACTCCTCGACGCTCTTCACCCTTCCTAACGGCTCGAAACGCTCGCCGGATGCGTCATGGTTACGACGAGAGCGCTGGGATGCGTTACCACCCAAAGAGCGGGAAGGGTTTGGGCTGATCTGTCCGGACTTCGTGGTCGAGTTGCGCTTGCCGACCGACCGACTGAAAGAGCTGCAGGAGAAGATGCGAGAATATATCGCCAATGGCGCGCGCTTGGGCTGGCTCATTGATCCGTTGGAAAAGCGTGTCTCCATCTATAGACCAGACCAACCGGTGGAAGTACTGGACGACCCGGCTACGGTGAGCGGTGACCCCGTGCTGCAGGGGTTTGTGTTGCGCGTGCGTGAGTTGTGGTGAGAGGAGGGTGGGTTATGACTCACCCGACAAAACTTTCGCCGGAATGACGGGCAAGGAGACGCCCCCCGTTTCCTGCCTCTATGCAGAGCGCCCTGCGCTAGAGGGGACTCGTAAGGACAAGCACAAGGCTTTGCCAGCGCAGTCCCCTCTATGACGCTAATCTCCTCAGTGGCACGTGCCGGAACTCTGCCGCTTGAACTCGACGGACAACACTCCTGGTGCGGTCGTTCTCACACAGCGGAATTCGTCAAAGCACGCCCCGCGCCCCGCCATTGGCACACAAAACAGTCCGAGGGAGGCACCTAACGCGGGAACCTCAATCGTGCAGTCCATGCCATTCGTGATGCCTTCCGGACGGAACGTACAGCCGCCAATAACGCCAAGGTCGAGCGCTGGTCCAAGCGGAGCATCCAAACCGGTGTTGACGACCGAGTGCCCGGCAAAACTGTTGTCTTCCTTTATGGACAAGGTGCCGGCTGAAACAGTGGGAATCGGTGTCGGCGTCCCGAAGGCTGTGGTCGCGGGGGCAAACTCGCTGAAGCTCCAGTCGCCTCGTAGCGGACTTTTGTTGTTCTCGGCGTGCGTGTTGCCAACCCATGTTCCCATGACCAGAAGCGAGGCAAGCCCCAAGCTGTTGAGTGAGGAGAGAAAGTTTTTCATACGAGTATCCTTATCTAGTAGTGAGATGAATCCATCTCTGTGTTTCTGCATCTATCCCTAGTATTCAAGAAGTACTGTGACTCGCAAAAGACATCACCCCTTTCCTGCGACCAAACGGACAGTGACTCGCTTGTGACCAGGCTCCACGTTATTTCACTCTGTTTGTCCCGGAGAACGCGTTGGTCTTGTTCCTACATCTAGCGTGGGAAAGAAGGGTAACAACTGCACGACGGGAAAGTCCCGAGTGAACTTGGGAAATTCTTGGGGATTTATTGGGAAGAACGATGACGGTGAGGAAGCAACCTCCGCACGCATCCTTGCGTGTGGATACAGAGAACGAATGGGTGTGGTGTGGAGAGCACCGGCTGAAGCTGACACCGAAAGCCTTCGTTGTGTTGTGCTATCTGATAGAGCACGCAGGACGGTTGGTGACCAAAGACCAGCTGATGGGTGCAGTGTGGCCGGACACGGTGGTGAGCGAGTGGGCACTGACGTCATGTCTACGGGAGATCCGCAAAGCGTTAGCGGATACACCCAAAGCTTCACAGTACATCGAGACGGTGCATCGGCGGGGACTTCGGTTCATCGGACCAGCAGCCAGTAGTCAGCCTTTAGTAGTCAGTAGCAAAGAGGAGGCTAGAGGCTGGAGGCTAGACACTAGTCCCTCCTCCTCCCAAGCCTCAAGCCCCAGGCCCAAGTCTCAAACCTCGTGGGTCGTGAGACGGAACTCGCGCAACTTCACCAACAGTTAGAGAAAACCTTGACCGGAGAGCGCCAGATTGTCTTCGTGACAGGCGAGCCGGGCATTGGGAAAACCTCACTAATACTACTTTGTTAGAGGCAACGATTTGAGCTAATCTGCGGCGATGAACACCACGAAACGGGAGCCGAAGCAAGAGCGGATGCCCCAAGTGCGGCAGAGCCCCCTGCCGGAGCTGGCCGAATTTTTGGCTCCGCTGCGGGTGCACT
>SHZE01000067.1 GCA_009692435.1 Deltaproteobacteria bacterium
TCGCGGCGGGCATCTGCTTCAAAATGTTCGCGGCAATTGTCATCGGCCATCCCCTGCGGGAACTAGAGTTGTGCACTCCTATTCAAGCAGGGCGTGGCCTTTTTCGTTACTCCCCTTCACCTTACTCAAAAAATGTCCGAAGTATTGCAAGTGGAAGAGCAGAAAATCGTGACGACGGCTCGCCATCCACGCAATAATCCCCAATGGCCCAAGATCGGTATCTTTGCGCAACGCGGCAAGAATCGCCCCAATCGTCTTGGTTTGTCGATTGTGCAAATCCTAGAACGAAAGGGCAAAGTCCCGCGGGTCGCGCATTTGGATGCCATTGATGGGACCCCAGTGCTCGACATCAAACCGCTGATGGCGGAGTTCTTACCCCAGGGCGATATTCGTCAGCCGCCGTGGGTGAAGGAGCTGATGGCGGACTATTGGAAAGTCGGCTAAGCACCATTCTAGCGATTTTCAGTTCAGATTTTTGGCCCCTCCGCGAAGTGAAGAAGCTGTGGGGAGTAGTAAGTCCACGGGAGGAGAGGGAATTTTGCAAGGATCCTCTTGCTCACCCTCTAGCCCTCTCGTGATGTCCATCATAAAGTCACCCCATCCATCTCACGCACCAAAGGAGAGACCGATGAAAATCTATGATAGCAATACCGCGCCGAACCCTCGCCGCGTGCGGATGTTCCTAGCCGAGAAGGGCATCCACATTCCTTACGAACAAGTGGACCTTGGCAAAGCGGTCAACCGTGAACCAGCGTTCCGTCAGAAGAATCCGCTGATGACCGTGCCGGTGCTCGAACTGGATGACGGGACCTGTATCGCTGAAACCGTGGCCATTTGTCGCTACTTTGAAGAGCTGCACCCCAACCCGCCATTGCTGGGTACTGATACGAAAGATCGCGCCCTGGTCGAAATGTGGCAACGCCGGATGGAGTTGGAGTTGCTCCTCCCCATTGCCGACGCCTTCCGTCAACGTCACGAATTTTTCAAGGGCAAAATTCGCCAGGTTCCGGAGTATGCCGCCGCGCAGAAACTGAACGCGGAAGAACGCCTGGTCTGGCTCAATGACGTGATGGCGAGCCGTCCGTTTATAGCCGGAGATCGCTATTCGATTGCTGACATCACGGCCGTGGTCGCGATTGATTTTGGCCGCGTGTCGAAGATTGGCATTCAGCCGGACCAGCCGCATCTCAAACGCTGGCATGACGCGGTCTCGGCGCGTCCAAGCGCGAAGGCGTGATCTCCATGAGCACCTCACATCTATTGTACGACATCACTGATCGTGTGGCGGTTATCACGCTGAACCGCCCCGACGCCATGAATGCCTTTTCCGACACTATGCGCGAGGACCTTTTGCGCATGGGGCAAGAGGCCGCGTCAGACACCGAGGTTCGTTGCGTCATGATTACCGGCGCGGGGCGTGCCTTCTGCGCTGGTGGTGATATTGCGAGCATGGCTGAGCTGCAAGCCAAGGCCGACACCTCCGTTGTTGAGCGACGCATGACCCTGGGCTCTCAGGTCGTCCATTGCCTGCGCGCGATGCCCAAACCGGTGATTGCCGCGGTCAATGGCGCTGCCGCGGGCGCGGGCATCAACCTCGCGCTAGCCTGTGACATCCGCCTTGCCACCACCTCCGCGCGCTTCTCCGAAAGTTTCGTGAAGATCGGCCTCGTGCCGGATTGGGGGGGCACGTATCTGCTCACGCAGATCGTTGGCACCGGCAAAGCGCTGGAACTGATGCTGAGTGGAGATCGGATCGACGCGGACGAGGCCCTCCGACTCGGCCTGGTGAACCGCGTCTTTCCAGATGACACTTTTCGTGAGGACGCGTTGCGTGTTGCTCAACAGTTCGCCGCTGGTCCTTCCGCGACGCTGGCCCATATCAAACGTGCCGTGTACATCGGCGCGACTGGAACCTTGGCGGAGGCGCTCACTTACGAAGTGGAGGCGCAACGACAAGTGTTTCTCTCGAACGATGCGCGCGAAGGAATGCGTGCCTTTCTGGAAAAGCGCGCCCCGCGGTTTTCGTAGGGCTGAAGGGAATTCAGATTCCGTTCACTTGCGCCGCACCCGCAACACCACGATCTTCGTCGGGTGATTAAACGGTGCGGGATCCACGGGTGGTGTGCTGACGACGGTCAGCGGATACCCCGTACAATCCAGCGGCACAGGAATGAATTCTTCAATCGACAAATACCCATCAGCACAGAGTAGTTCAAGCATTTGCAAATACGCGGCACCAGAGACGAACAGCGCGTTATTGATCGCGACCAGATAGCCACCGTCGTTAATGAGTGGCCGGACTTTGTTGATGACGCGTTCGCTGTGGTTGACGAGATCGACCGTTCCTCCGCTGGTGGTGGAGAAGAATGGGGGATCGAGTAGTGCACAATCAAAACGCGCTTCCGCGCGTTTGAGCAGATTGCCCTGGGTCCAGAAATCTTCGCCCTGAAAATTCGCCTTCTCAATGGGAAAGCCATTGAGCGAGTACGACGCCTTGGCCACGTTCAGGTACGACTTGTTGTGATCAAGATGCACGACGCGACGCGCCCCGCCGGCGACCGCCGCCACGCCAAGACTGCCGGTGTACGCGAAGGTATTGAGGACGGTTTTGTCCGTGAGCGTGCGCAAAGCCCAGGCGCGCAGGTTGCGCGTATCGAGATAGAAGCTCGCCTCGCCGTGCAGTTGCAGTTCAAGCGCATAGCGGACGCCATGTTCTCGAATATGCCGGTCCACGCGCTCGCCGAATAACAGCACGCCTTGCCGTTCCGCCAGATGTGGTGAGCGGTGCCGTTTGAGAAGCACGGCCTGAACCCACGGCAGTTGGGCCCGGAGGTAGGTTTGGACAGTCAGTGCTATCGCGTGGCTTTCCCCCGCATCCTCGCCCTCCGCGTAATCATGAAGCACCAGAGTGCGGGCATAGAGATCAATAACGAGGGTCAGGCATCCTTCGGAAAAACCATTGAACAGGCGTAGCGCGGTTTCATGTTTCGGCTCGAACAGTTGAGCGCGCGCGGTCAGAGCGCGAGACAGCAGTTCACACAGTTGTTCGACGTTTATGGGAGCGTCGGTTCGATCATCATCTGGCATCCTGATTAGTTTTCCTGTAGCGCGCTTGGCACCACACTATAGCGTGGGTCGGTGAGCAGCTCGCTCCGACACTGCGGGCAGCGGCTGGGGCGGGTGATGCGGTGACGGTCACGGAACACAAAGTCGCAGTCCTTGCATTCCGAAGGGTGGAGCACAAAGCGCGATGACCGATCTCGCGCCACCGTTTTCATAATGTGGCCGAGATGGTCCTCGACCTGGCGCTCCGACATTTTGACAACGGCGGCGATTTGCTGCGTCGTCATTGGTGCCAAAGTCAGCAGGTCGGCGATGCGTTGGCGGGGAGTGCGATCCATAAAGTCTCGGAGTTCGGAGTTCTGAGTCGAAGGCAGTTCGGAGTCAGAAGGAATCCCCAATTTCACTCTAGCAACCGGGCTCCGTGACTCACTTGAACGCATGAAAGGTCAAGATGGTAAACGTCTCGCGAATGTGGGGGATTTTCTGGACCTGCTCGGTAACAATATGTGAGAGGTCATCGAAATTCTCCACATAGAGTTTCACGAGCAGATCATATTCTCCAGAGATTGAGTAGGCTTCAGAAAAACTCGGCAGCTCAGTCACCCGGTCCGCGACCTCGGCCAACGTTCCGAGTTCTGTTTTCAGCATGATGAAGACCGCACGCATAGGATTCCTCCTGTCGAGCGCGAGATGAGCAAAAAAGAGGGCCGCATCAGGGGCACGGAGCGGTTCCGGCTCGCTTCACAATTTCCAAGTGCCGAGTAATGAGAAAGGAGAAGATTTTCTCGTTCTGACTCGGTACTCGGCACTCAAAACTTCCTACCGCATATCCCCCATCAAATCGAAGTGCACCTTGCGGGACTGGAAGAGCCACTGGTCGCCCTGTTTCACGAGCTGATCTTCGTACCGTCCCGCCAGGCCGTTTACTAACGCGCCTTCGCCTTTGGAGCGCACGAGAATGATGTAGCTCTTCGCCGTCGCTTTCTCGCCATCGACTTTGATGATCTCGTTCATCACGCAGTGTTTCATCATTGGGCTGCCGCCCGTGAGCGGCACGTTTTTGACGAATTTTCGTAGCGCGTCTCTCCCCTTATGAACGCCACGTTGTCCGGCATCAAACGTCCCGCCTTCCGCGAAGAGATCGACCCACTTGTCGAACTCCGCGCCATCGAAGTGAAAACAGTAATTGGCGATCGTTTCGTGGATTGCATCTTTTTCTTCTAACACAGTAGCCATACGAGAACCCTCCTTTGTTGTTACTGAGCTTGCTTCTTGGTTTGGATTTGTGTCAGCGAGGGGCGCGTATCCCGTCCGGGAGTGGCCGAGAGTTCGATCCGCCCAAGCCCTCGGACATTCGCGCAGGGGTCGTTGAAATTGGGAATGACAAAGCGGAGAGGGCCGCCAGCCGATTCGGGAACCGGCAGACCATCTGACTGTTGGTAGATCAGCAAGGCACGATCTTCAACCTCAGCGCGCTCGATACTCGCCGAAAATGTTCCGTCGGACGAGTGGAGTGTCAGGTACTTGGCTTCAGGCTGTGGGCGCGCGTCGGCAATCAGGGCCGCGAGCTTGACCGCGCGGCCTTCTCGTTTCGGTAGCAGTTGGCTCACATCGGCAATCCGCGCCTCGGCGGGATAGCGCTCAAAATCCGCGACCCCAAGCGCGAGACGATTTTGCACGAGTCCATCAATAATTAGTGTGGGCGTGTCACTCATACGCTCTTCTCCTACCACTTCTTACAGACGAAAAACACCGCATCGGCAAGAAGCCGGCAGCCGACAGCATCCCTGGTCGGAGTCAGGAGGCTATGCTAACACGCAGGCGTGAAACACGCTGGCGTGGAACATTTCTTGGGGGATGATGCCCGTTGAGGGCGAGGCCGAGCGGTCTCGCCCGTGGCTCTTCGTCGGCGCTTGTCTCGGGGCCCTCGTGCTCGTCTGGGGTGCCTACGCCAACTCGTTCCAGAATGCCTTTCATTTCGACGATAGTCATGTCATCGAAACCAACCTCTACATTCAGAGCCTCGGCAATATCCCGTTGTTTTTCACCGATGCGCGGACCTTCAGCAGTTTGCCGACGAACGCGACCTATCGCCCGCTGGTGACGGCGAGCCTCGCCTTTGATTACTGGCGCGGTGGCGGACTGGACCCCTGGCAATTTCATCTGTCACAGTTTGTCATGCTGCTCCTGTTGAGTCTGATGCTGTTCTGCTTTTTTCTCAGTGTGATGGACCGAGCCGAGGCGCATTGGTGGAATCGTTATGTCGCGCTCTTGAGCACCCTGTTGTTCGCCGTACACACCGTGAACACGGAAACGGTCAATTACATCTCTGCCCGTTCGGAATTGCTTGCCGCAATGGGTGTGGTCGGCGCATTCCTCGTGTATCTCTTCCTACCCCGATGGCGGTGGACCTATCTCTATATCCTGCCGATGTTGGCTGGCGCTCTCGCCAAATCATCAGCGGTCATGTTCGCGCCACTCTTCCTGGTCTATGTCCTGTTGTATGAACACCGGTTCGCCCCGTCCGTTCTCTTCTCCTCACACGGCTGGCGGTCGGTGTGGGCGGCGCTACGGGTCAGTTCGCCGGTGTTACTACTGGGCATCGCCATGTTCATGTTTGTAGAATCCATGAATGCCCCAACCGCCAGTTATGCAGGTGGAGGGCGTTGGGAGTATCTGCTGACCCAAGCCTTTGTGTGGCTGCATTATGGGCGGCTGTTTTTTCTCCCGCTGGGCCTCACGGCGGATACGGATATGCCGCTCATATCGGCGTGGTATGACACGAGAGTGGCGGCTGGCGTGTTGTTTCTTGTCGTGCTGCTGTGCCTGCTCTGGCGCACGTCGCAAACGCGCGCGTCTCGACCTGTCGCGTTTGGTCTCGCCTGGTTCGCCCTCGCCTTGATGCCCACCGCCAGTGTGTTTCCTTTGGCCGAAGTGAGCAATGAGCACCGCGTTTTTATGCCGTACATGGGACTGACTCTAGCGCTGATCTGGGGGTTCGCTCTGCAAACGCACTACTGGTGCACCACGTGGCCTCGCTTCCGCCCTGCACTGCTCCGTGGGGCTTGTGCTGTCGCCGTACTCATCGTCTGTGGTCATGCCGTGGGGACGTATCACCGTAATCGAGTCTGGCGCTCCGAGGAAACACTCTGGGGAGATGTCGTACAAAAAAGTCCGACCAATGGCCGCGCGTGGATGAACTATGGGTTGAGTCCGATCAAGTTTGGCGATCCGATTCTGTGCCACGGTCGTGGTACGGTAGGGATCGAGTTGCCGCGCCAATTCGCAAGCGGCCAGGGCTTCGGCCTGTCGCCCTTGCCTGACGCCCGGATCACCATGTGCAATCACTACTTCACCATGGTGAGGATCGAGCCGCACCGCCTCGGCGAGTAACTGTTCGGCTTCGGCATGGTGGCCATCACGCATGATGACGAGCAGCACCGCTAACCGCCGTGCGGAGAAAGGAAGATGGAGAGCGCTCATTACACCTTGCGCGCGTTCGCGTCGAACATCTCCGTCTGGATGGTAATGATGGAGGTAAACCACTTCTCCATGCTCATCGCGTCCATTTGCGACCAATCGGGAATTTCCTTGACCAGCGCCCGGCCTAATTGATTGCCAAACCTCACCAGATTGTTGTCGGTCGCGGTTTGGGTCCTGTCCCAGTGCGTGAGCGCCTCTTCCACGGACGTATGAGTCTTCAGGGCATCACTAAGTGCGATCGCATCGTTAATCCCTTTCAGCGCACCGGCGGCACTGTGGGGCCGAGCAAACGCACCAGCGTCACCGGCTAAACAGATACGCCCTTTGCGATATGCGGGCACCTGGCAGTCATAAATGGCGTAGGCAAAGGTGTTGGGACTCTTGTCGGTGATCTCGGCATAATAGTCGGGCATTCTCTCGTAGGCTTTCTGTTTCAGTGCCGTCTCGGTGGGAACCGCCATGGCACCGGGCGGGAGTGACCCTTCGTGAACTTTCCCCTCTTTGTCCGTCAGAAAGGCGGTCAGCGTGGACTCGGCCACTGGCACATACACGCCCCAATTGACCAGACGTTTGCCGGGGGCCACTGATCCATCCGGGCCCGGCACAAAATAAAAAATGCCGTGCCCGCCCGGATAGCCAAGACAGCGCACTCCACTTTCGAGCGGTTTCGACTCACCAAGTTCGTCTTCCATGAGGAACCCGCGCCAGAGCACATATCCGGCGTACTGAATGGCAACCTCTGGAAACAACGTACGGCGTCCAAGCGACGTATACCCATCGGCGCAGACGACCAGGTCAAATTCCTGAGTCCCGCTATTGGCGACTTCCACGCCAACGCGTCCACTGCCCAGTTCGTGCAACGCCACGACGCGCTGCGCCGTGCGATAGACTGACTCGGGCACGCGTTTACGGAGGTTGCGATACAATCCACCCCAGTTGAGTAAGTCCAAGCTCGCCGGTTGGTCCCAGGCGATATAGCCGTATCGTTGCTCCGGTACCGTCCTCCATATCCGCGTGAAGGTATGGGAGGAGAAGTAGGGAATGTCGGCGTCCACTAAGTCGCGTGAGATGAAGGTATTGATCACGGACGGAGGCACGCCGATGCCGGCACCGCGATCCTTGAGTTCCTCACCCGTGCGCTCAAAGAGCGTCACGTCACACCCTAAGCGGACAAGTTCAATGGCCACGGTACATCCGGCGATGGAGCCGCCAATAATCCCCACCTTGAGCCCTTGCGCAATGTCACTGGCTGTGTCTGACATCATATCCTCCTCAGCGGGTTCGTCCCGTTGTCTCAGTTGGAAGGGGAATCCTGCGGTAAGAAGGTACTGCTGTCAACATCACTCATGCGGCCCGCGGTTAGACGAACGACGCAAAGAGCGTATCGGCCAGCAACAAGCCCTGTGGACTCAATGTGATTCGTCCGCTGTCGGCAATGAGAAGTCCTTCCGCCAGGAGATCGGTGACATGTGGGAACTGCTCGGCGAAATCGACCTGAAAGCGTTCGACAAATGCCGCTGGCGCGAGACCGTGCAGTTGGCGAAGATTGAGAAACACAAACTCTCCCATTGCCTGCGCTTGTGTGAGCGTTTCACTCGTCGTCGTCGCGTTGCCGTGCGCGAGCGCTTTTTCCATATAGCGGCGCGGGAGGCGCTCATTGCTCCAGCGGGTCCCCCACTCTGATGCCGCACTAAAGGAGTGGGCCCCAGCGCCAAGGCTGAGGTAGCTCGTCCCATTCCAGTAGTTCGCATTGTGACGCGCGGAAAATCCTGGCCGCGCGAAACTCGAAATCTCGTAGTGTCGATACCCAGCCGCGACACAGCGCTCTTGAATGAGTGAGTACATGGCGACTTCCTCGTCTTCTTCCACTGGTCGCAACGTTCCCTTCTTCCTCATCGCGAAAAACGGCGTGTGCTCTTCGTAGGTCAAACTGTAGGTTGAAAGATGTTCAAGCGCATGGTCGTGCGCGAGCGTAAGGTCATCCGTCAGCATTGTCATAGTCTGTCCAGGCACGGCGAAGATCACGTCCATGCTGAGATTGGTGAAGCCAGCGGCTCGTGCCCAGGTGAGAGTGTCGTGGGCATCTTCAGGTGTATGTATCCGCCCCAAGGTTTTGAGGAGTTGGGGGTGAAACGATTGCACCCCTACACTGAGGCGGTTGATCCCCAACGCGCGATAGCCACTCAACTTCTCTCGCGTCACGGTCGCGGGATCCGCTTCAAGCGTGATCTCCGCGTCTTCCGCGATGGGAGCAAGCTCGCCAACTCGCGCGAGGAACCGCGCAAATGACTGTGGCGCGAATAACGAGGGCGTCCCACCACCAAAGTAGATCGTGGCGATAGGCTGCCCGGCCCACGGTGGTTGCGAAGCATAGTGACGCAGCTCGGCAGCGAGCGCCTCCATATACTGCTCTTCCGGCCACGACTTCGCCGCATACGCATTGAAGTCACAGTACGGACATTTCACCAGGCAGTAGGGTAGATGGATGTAGAGAGAGAAGGGCATGGGAAAAATCAAAAGGTAAAAGGCAAAAGGCAAAAGGCAAAAGGCAAGAATGAAATAGAACAGAAGGCGAGGAGTATCCGAAAATTTTTAATTTTTAATTTTTGTCTTTTGATTTTCTTCATCGCATTCCTTATGAAACCGTTGCTCCGCACAGTTGCGGCCTGCGGTAATGCCGAAGAACCGCGACCACCACGCCGCGAATTTCCAGGTCTTTCTCCCGGACGTACAGTGGTTTCATTTCCGCGTTCGCGGGCTGCAAGCGAATCCGTCCGTTGCGTTCGCGGTACAATTTCTTCACGGTCGCTTCGCCGTTCACTACCGCCACCACTGTCTCTCCATTCTCCGCGTCCGGTTGTTGCTCGACAACAATGAAGTCGCCATCAAGAATTCCTTCATCCACCATTGAGCGACCTTTGACTTGGAGCGCAAACGTTTGATGAGGACGACGGACAAAGTCCGCTGGGACGGAGAGCGTATCTTTCCCCTCTATCGCTTCAATAGGAACTCCCGCCGCCACATGACCCAACAGCGGAAGCACGATCGACTGGGCAACTGGCTGCGAAGGCGTGAGTTCGATGGCCCGACTCAAATTCCACTTGCGGGCAATCACTCCCTTGTGTTCAAGATTAGTCAAATGTTTATGGACCGTCGCCAGCGAAGACAGCCCAAAGTGCGCACCGATTTCTTCGAGGGTCGGTGCATAGCCGTTCGCTCCAATGTACTCTTGCAGATAATCCCACATGTTCTTTTGTTTGCGCGTGAGAATCATAGTCACCCTCCCTCGTGCTGTTATGCCCGCGAAGAGAAAGCGAATCAAGGGAGCCCGGCGCGGCGGAGGGGACCATGTGCTCGTGCGGGCAGGTCTGCCAAGATAGAGCGCGCTGAAGGAACCATGCTGGCAACCATGATGCAAAAAACACAATCCCCTTCTCGATTATTACTCCTCGTCTCCGTGCTCTTCGTGCTCGTGTATGTCGTTGTCTCGAACGCCCAGCTTCCGACCAACAACATCACACTGCCCCCAGGATTTTTACTCAGTGTCTACGCCGACGATGTTCCCGGCGCACGCGCCTTGGCGTTAGGTTCGCATGGAACCGTGTTCGTGGGCTCACAGGACGGAAATGTGTACGCCATTGTTGACCGCGACCAAGACCACACCGCCGATCAGACGTATGTCCTTGCTCGGGGATTGAACATGCCCAATGGCGTGGCATTCCGCGACGGTGCTCTGTATGTCGCCGAGGTCAACCGCATCCTACGTTTTGATCAGATCGAAGAGCATCTGGAGAATCCAGGAAAGCCGGCTGTCGTCACCGACCAACTCCCCAGTGACCGTTGGCACGGCTGGAAGTTTATTGCCTTTGGTCCAGACGGTCTGTTGTATGTGCCTGTCGGTGGCCCGTGTAACGTCTGCGAGCGAGACGACGAACGCTACGCGTCATTGTTACGCATGAACCCTGACGGCAGTCATATTGAAGTTTTCGCGAAAGGCATTCGCAACACGGTTGGGTTTGCCTGGCATCCAGACACCAAGGAACTGTGGTTCACGGACAATGGCCGAGACATGCTCGGCGATGACCTTCCGCCTGATGAATTGAATCACGCGCCACGAGCAGGCATGCACTTTGGGTTTCCCTACTGTCATGCCGGAACGATTGCCGATCCAGAGTTTGGGAAGAAGCGTGGGTGTGAAGAACTCACCCCACCAGCGATGAAACTCGGCCCCCACGTCGCCGCGCTGGGGATGCGTTTCTACACTGGCACCATGTTCCCGGAAGAATATCGCAACCAAATTTTCATTGCCGAACATGGGTCGTGGAATCGTTCAACCCCTCTCGGCTATCGTGTCTCGCTCGTTCGAGTCGCGGAGAACAAAGCCGTCAAGTATGAAACATTCGCCGAGGGCTGGCTGCAAGGCGGTCGCGCGAAAGGTCGCCCCGCCGATGTCCTCGTCATGCCCGACGGGGCGTTGCTCATCTCGGACGATCACGCCGGGATGATTTATCGGATGAGTTATAAGCAGCCGTAGCTTCTCGTAAAACGCAAAGAGAAACGAAGGCTCCTTTGTTTTCTTTACGTTTTACGTCTTTACGCAGGACTTACGCGTAAGGGCAAAAAATAGCATTTTAGGGCAATGCTTACCAAGAAGCAGTACGTCGAGTACCTGATCAGCACGCCCAAGAATTGTACGTGCACGTATTTGGCGGACCACTTGGAGGACGTGAGCCAGGATGTGGTCAAC
>SHZE01000008.1 GCA_009692435.1 Deltaproteobacteria bacterium
GCGCGCCGCCTGCGCCGCCAATTGCGCCGCTTGCTGAGCAATCAGGGCGCGCAGTTCGGCAATGACTTCCTCTTTTCTGTCCACTCGGCGACTCTAGCAAAATTGCCTGAACAGCTCTACCCGTCCCAAACCCGTGAACGGGTACGCTCTATGTTCCCCTGGGCGGGAGTTTACCGGCAGCGGCGGGGATGCTGGGGCCCGTGCTCGCGGTGCTGTTTGCTCTGCTGGCCAGCAGCCTTGTCATCTTTCGTCGCGTCGTGGGACGCACGCTGATCCTCCTGAAACATCACTGGTTGTGGACCATGCTCACGGTCGCGTGTCTCGGCCTCGTCAGCGGCGCCCTCGCGCTCTGGTGGCCGTAATATGAGCACCCCACGGGTCATCCGTCCGTATATCTGAAAAAATGAAAACCGCGGAGCGACACCCTTGGCGAGGGATTTTCGCTGTCGCCGTTCTCAGCGCCATCGTGATAGGTGCGTATATGGTCCATGTTCCTGAACACCCCTCGTCGCCCTCGCACGCCAAGGTCATCGTGCTTGGGATTGATGGCATGGACCCCACTCTCCTCGAACAATACTTAGCGAAGGGCAGTATGCCGCATTTCGCTCGGTTACGGGCCCAAGGGTTGTACACCCGCCTGCGGACGACGACCCCTCCAGAATCTCCGGTCGCGTGGTCCACCTTCGCCACTGGGTGTAATCCCGGCAAACATGGCTTGTTCGATTTCGTCAAACGCGTGCCCGGCACCTATCTCCCCGACTTAGCCCTGACGCGCATCGAAGGCAGTCGCACCTGGCGCAACGGCAGGGCGATCCGTTTTGGTCGCTCACGTCCGCCGATAATCTCCCCACGGTCGTCGTTCGCTGTCCCATTACGTTTCCCCCGGAGAAAGTCCACGGGCGCATGTTGTCCGGCATGGGCGTCCCAGACCTCAGAGGCAGCCAAGGGACGTTTCTGTACTGGACGACCGCCCCGGTGCAGAACGCGCTCGCCATGGGTGGACGGGTCATCCAGGTGGACAACACGGGCCAACACTGACCACGACGCTGCAAGGTTCGACTCTGGGCACTGGGGCACAACGCAAAGACTTGACGGTGCCACTCACGATCACGCGCGACCTCGCCCAGCGGACCGCGACCATCGCCGTGCAAAAGCAGAGTTTCACACTCAAAGAGCGCGAATGGAGTCCATGGTTTCACATCAAGTTTAAGACCGGGTTTCTCCAAAGCATGTCAGCGGTGGGGCGCTTCTATCTAACGAGCGTCGCGCCCGAATTGGGGTTGTATGGGTCGCCCCTGAACTTTGATCCAGAGAACCCTCCTTATCCCATTTCCTACCCGGAACGGTACTCCAGGGACTTAGCGCGGGCCATAGGCACCTATCATACCCAAGGCATGCCAGAAGATACCTGGGCGTTGAACGAAGGGCGCCTCGACGACGACGCTTTTCTCCAACAATGCGAGCAGATCCACCACGAACGCGAAGCGATGCTGTGGCATGAACTTGAACGGTACCACGGTGGAGTGTTCGTGACCGTGTTCGATACGGTTGACCGCATCCAGCACATGTTTTGGCGCGCTATCGACACCACGCATCCGCTCTACACGCCGGAGTTGGGCCAGCGGTACGGGCAGATCATTGAACAGTGGTATCAACGCATGGACAGCATTGTCGGTCAGGTGCTGGACAAGATCGACCGCGACACGACGTTGATTGTCTTATCGGATCACGGGTTCGCCTCTTTTCGCCGCGCGGTCCATCTGAACAGTTGGCTGCGTGAGCAGGGTTTGCTCACCTTGCAAGACAACCGGAGCGAGGGACGAGGATACGGGCAAGACATCGACTGGTCGCGCACGCAAGCGTATGCCCTGGGTATCGGGGGCATTTATCTCAACCAGCGTGGTCGCGAGCCGCAAGGCATAGTCGAGCCAGGAGAAGCGGCACAGCGCCTGTTGCGGGACCTCAGCACTCGACTCCTGGCATTTCAGGATGAGAAAACTGGGCAGCCCGTGATTCGTCGAGTCCTGGACCGAAACACCATCTACCATGGAGTTGAAGCGGAACATGCACCAGACGTGTTCCTGGGGTTTCATGATGGGTATCGGGCCTCGTGGCAAACCGCGGTTGGCGGCGTGCCGCGCGCCCTGATTGAAGATAACACCAAGAAGTGGAGCGGGGATCATATCGTCGATCCTGACTTGGTACCGGGGGTACTCCTCGTCAATCGCCCCTTGTCCTTGCGGAATCCGTCGCTCGAGGATATTGCTCCCACGATCCTCAAACAGCTTGGGACACAAATTCCTCCCGATATGGACGGTCACACCTTATGGTAGAACACCAGAAAAACAGCACGCGCTGGGGGCGATTGGCGGTGTTACTCCGCAAAACATTCTGGTGGCAACGAGTGAAGCATGATCATCTTCCCATCGCCACACCTCCACCCTCAGCAGTCCACACTGTCAACGAGGAGGAGATTCGTAAACGGCTCGAAGGGCTAGGATATCTCGAGTAATTGGAGGCTGACGACAAGCACGTTTCTCATGGTAGGATAGCGTGCATGTTGCAGGGAAAGTTGCGTCGCCTCATGCCTGTGCTTCTTGCCGGGCTCATGCTCAGTGTTGGCGGAGGATATGCGTGGACCTTTACTCCTTCCTATTCACTCTATTGTCTGAAACAAGCGCTCGAAACCCACGACTACCAGATGTTCTCGCAGTACGTTGATGTGGACAGCGTTCTTGACCATGCCCTCGATGAATTCGGCAACAGCGACTCAGGTGAGGAAGAGAAGCCACGGCTCAAAGGTTTTCTCGGGAAACTGGCTCGCAAAGGATTCTTCAAGTTCCTCGCTGGCGACGCACGCGAGGTGACGAAGGCAGGTCTGTCGATTGCCGTCGAACAAGCAGTAAAAGACCGTGACCGCCCACTGCCACGGATTCCCCTATTGGCCGTGCCTGCGGCGCTGTGGCTTGGACGTTCCGAAGGTGAGCTGGTCGTTTTTCCCGTGAAGCTCAAAAAAGAGCAACTCGTTGAGGTCAAGATGCGTCGCACGTCACCAGAACCGTGGCGCGTAGTGGAGGTGACCAACCTGAAAGCCCTTCTGCCTGCGCTCCAACGCAAACTTGCAAAACCGGATGGGGAGCAGTCGGACAATCCCTGATCTTTTCCTGTCACCTCGAATTGTTCGTTCCTAAAAGCATGTCCCATTTCCGCCAAATCCTCAAGCTGAGAGTCTCAGGTTGCAGACCCTGCTGCCGTGGGTAACGGACGCACTGATGTAATAGGAATTGTCTCAACGGCTGAGGGTGCGTAGGCGGAGAGTGCGAGGAAATCGCTCACTGGTGGATGAAGTGCAATCTCTAATACCAATTCCCGCAGTTCCGCTGAGAGCTGGGCAAGCCCGCTGAGCGGCACACTGCGTGGGCCGAGGTCTGTGGGTGGTGCGAGTATCGAGTACTCAAAGATCGTCAGCCCGACCGCCCGGCGTTCCGCCGTATTAATCCGCAGCAGGATATGTTCGTTAAGCTCAATCCCTGTCGCATGCTCGCCGGGTGCAAATGAAATATGGAGCGTGTCACTCGCTTCATCGTAGTGAAGGGTGGGGGTCGTCATTGGGTCACCTGATTGCCTTCTGATAGGCTGTCACGAGGTAGTTGTTTGGAATTACAGTATTAGCCTCGTCCACGCTGAATCTAAACAGTACGATGGCAACAACATGAGTGTTGTTTTCAGTTAAATCGTCAAATGCTTTCACATAGCGATATTTGAGGGGGTTTAAGGAATCTTGCTGCCGAATACCATTGCGGATGGTTTCTCTGAGTTGCTCTTCATACGCTGCCATTTCCGGGTGATTATGTGGGTCAGTGATATGTTTCCATCGTTCTTCAGTGAGATAGATTTCACGCCCGCCGCGATCACGTACTGTCCAGCGTCTTCCAGCAATCATACTTGCGCGTAGCCTCTGGGTGCTTTGTTTCTCCGTATGGGGATCGAATGCCAGCCGCAGTATCTTCCAGTTCCCTCATTTCTGTCAAACTTGTCATGCTGCTTTCCTGGTGAACAAGCATGAAGCGACGGCAGGCTCAGGGGTACGAACACCACTACAATTTGACAAACAAATCTTTGACCCCCTCACTGGTGAGCCGCGAGACAGTCGTGATCTTGTCGCTGAACTCTTTGAGCGTGCCGAGCGAATTGGAGCCGACATCAATCAGGATGGAAAACAGCGAGAAACCCATTGCCGATTTTTCCGCCCGGAAGTTGTCCGCCCACTCGCGGCTCACCTGACATTCACCGTCGGTGATAAACACAATATCCCCGCGTTTGAACCGTGCCTGACGCAGACAGTCGAGTGCCGCATTGAGTGGCGTCTCGAAATCCGTCCCTCCACCGGGGAAGTATTCCGCCAGTTTCATCACCGTGCCCATATCAACGCTGTACCGTTCGCGGGGGTTTAAGTCGAAGGTCTGGAGTGGCGTCTCAGCGGAGGAAAAACAGAGGACTCGGAACATGCGCCGCTGGCGCCGGGCGATTTCGAGTAAGGTGAGCGTGAGCGCTTTGGCCCAGATTTCCTTGTCTCCTATCATCGACGAACTGCCATCCAAACACACGACCACCGGACCTTTGCCTTTTTCCTCAATGCCCCGGAGTGAGTAGAGCAACAACTCATTGTCCACAAAGCGCCGGGCGAAGTCTTTCCGCAACACCGGGTGGTTGAGCGTCAAGAGTTCATGGGGAAGCAAGCGGCTCACTTCACCGCCAATGCCAACCTCGAACATTTCCTCATTGGTGCGCTCGAAAATTTTTCGCCGTAGAGCCAGCGCGTGATCTTTCATGCGCCCCACCATCCGCGCCAGTTTTTTGAGTTTCTCATTCCCGGCGAGATGTTTGCCTAATTCGATTTGACGACCAGGGGTGGATTTGTCTCCGCCACCAATCGCGCGACTCCAGGACTCCGCCTCTTGCGCGGCATCGTCCAAGTCGCGGGTCACCTTGAGCGCCTCTCCGCGAAACCGGGTCTCCGCTTCCTGCTGAACCCGCGCCAGGTCGTCGCTGAGTTGCTTGGCCTGTTGTCGTAAGCGGGCCTCTTCCGCGCGCGCTTCACTCGCTAGCTTATTCGCCGCGTTCTCGAGGAGGGCTTTCGTTTCTTTTGACAGATCACCCTGCTCGCCGAGTTCTTTGGCAATGTCTTTCGCATCATTCGCTTCGCTGATTTTCTCTTGAACCGTCTCTTCCTGCTTTTGCAGATTCCAGAGATCGAGAAGATCGCGACGAGTAAGAGGCTTTTCCGCCTTGAGCAATGCGAGGGCTCCCTCACCGAGGAGCACGGTTGCCAACCCGGCCTTGCCCTCATCAAGGACGGTGGCTTCGCGCAGGAGTTGAGCCAGGTCTCCCTGGTGCAGTCCGGCCAGCAAAACGCGGTTGAGTGTCGCACTCGGAAGAACCGTGTCTTCTGGAAAGAAGACGACATTGTGTTTGAAGACAGCACAAAACAGATCGCGCAGGAGGGAATCGAAGCGTGGCACCAACGCGCTGCCGCTCGCTTCTATCTCACGTAACGATGGGGAATCCTCACGGAGTTTTGTATACGCCGCCCGATCGTAGGCATCACTCTCGATCCAGCAGGTCCGTTCTGGGATCGGCGGCGGCGGGCCAAGAATAAAGCGAGACTTCTTCTTCGCTGGTACACGTTTGGACATAGGAGTGCCCATCGCCACACCGGCATTAGGCGTGAGTGGCGGTGACCAGCCACTCTCCGGTCCGATGCAACCGCACCTCTTCCGGATTGAAGTGTTCGGGTAAGGAGTGGGCGCATCGCACCGCATGCTCAAAGGCTTGTTGATCCTCGAATCCCAAAGAATTCAAGACAGGTTTATGAACCTTCTCTTCGTGAATGCTCTCACTGTAGAGATTCGTGCGTTTGACGGAGCGCAGATAGGTACGCACCTTGGGAATGAAGCGCAACGCGGGCATGGAGAACCCGGCAAATACCTGGGTCAGCGTATCGCAGGTCAATGACGGGAAATACTTGAGAGAGCTGCGCACGAGGTGCAGAAAGAGACTGTGATGAGCCAGCTCATCCTGTGTGACGAGTCGACAGGCTTCCGATGCACCAATCTCGTAGCCGCGCTCCCGTTCCTCGCCGGTCGGCGCGATCGGTAGGCCATATTCCGCGCGCACCCGCGCGCGGACTTCTTGGTAATGATAAAAAGTCGTACGCTCCTGCACCATCGCGTAGATGGTCGTGGCCAGTAGACTTTCGACCCCGGCATGTTGCTGCTGCCGCCAATGCGAGTCGCGAATCTTGTCGAGATACTCGGTCAACTGCGCTTCCGTACGGGCGTGAGAATGCTTGAGGAGCAGTTCCCAAGCGACACCGTGCCGCGCTTCTTCCGCTCCCCATTGGAGATGGAGGTTGCGTCGCGCGCGGCTTTCATGAAAAGCGATGAGCCCCTCTTGCACGTAGTCTCCGACGAACTCTTCGACCCCCATGAAGCCCTCAATGAGGTTGGCGGTGTCCTCACTGAGGAGGTGGCCACGCGCGTGCATCTCCTCCACTGGCAGATCATGCCACGGGGACCAATTGCGCTGTTTCACCGCGCGCGCGAAATAGGAGAGATAGTGTTCGTGGACGGCACGGTCAAACGCGAGTTGCCGTGCTTCTGGGGTCCACGGCCCAGCCACAAGGGTGGCCACTGGGAGAGCGGGAGAAACCGCATGGGTGAGGGCAGATTTCATGGTATCCATTCTGGAGCCCAAAGCTCCGGTAGAGAAGCGATCAATTCATCATGCACGGAAGGCTCGGAGCAGTCTTAGAATTTTGTCAGTAACTGTTGTTGGATGCTCTGGATTTCATGGCGGATGGTTTCAACCTTTCCCAGCGGTCGCCCAAGGTCTTCCACCTGCTGGCTGATGTCTTCAATTTTTTTCAGAATATGGCGAATCTTTGTGTGCGCTTCGATCACCGCGCGGGCCTGCTGTTCTTTGCTGTCCCATCCGCGTTCGGCATAGTCTCGTAGCTCACGGGTCTGGAACAGCAACTCCTGCACTTCATCTTCATAGCCATGTATAAGCCCATGAATGACGTTATGCACCTCTCCCTGCTCCGCGGGGTCCTTCCACAGAATATGTTCGAGGAAAAAGAGGTCCGACTCGCGCACCGTGTCTCGCCCATGCAGATAGGCCAATGCCTTCAGCACGCTTAAACTCTGACGGTAGCGACGATCGGACGCCACGATGTTTTTCTTCTGTAACTCGCGCCGGATATTCCCGATCTCATGCAGGACCGGGTCTGGCAGGGCCACCGCTCGGACTTCGGCTTGCATCTCTTGTAATTCAGCGAGCGTCATGGTGGTGCGCTCGCTAGGATCCGTGGCCAGAAGCATCTTCAGGAAGCGAAATTCCTCGTTGATATAGCCGACGACAAAGCGGAGCAGAAACCGATCATACAACGCGAGCAATTCATCATCCTCGGGCAACTCATTGCTGGCCCCGAACAGGGTCAACAACGGGACCTCGGTAACCTGACGGCCGTTATGAAACAGTCGTTCGTTAATGATGGTGAGAATGGCATTGAGAATCGACGAACTCGCTTTAAAGACCTCGTCCAAGAACGCGATGTGCGATTCCGGCAGCTTGTGAGTAGTCACCCGTCGATAGTCATCGGCTTCGAGCGCCTTGAGACTCACCGCGCCAAACAACTCTTCCGGGGTAGTGAACTTGGTCAACAACCACTGGAAATAGGTTGCGCCGGTAATGCGACGACAGAGTTCGTCCGCGAGCATTGATTTCGCCGTGCCCGGTGGGCCAACGATCAGGAGATGTTGCGCGGCCAGGAGCGCGGCGAGAGCACCGTCAATCAATTCGGTGCGTTCGAGAAACATCTGCTGGAGTTCCTCGCGAATGTCGCGCAATTTCTCTTGGGGAGTCATGTGTGTCAGGCTTAGCAGATCGCACGCCAACGGGGAACCCTAAAGACAGGAATCGGGAATGGGAGAATCGGAGAGCGGGAGAATCCTGGACTCCACTCGGTATCATCCGGGATTCCCTACTGTATCAAGGCGACGTGGGCGAAATCACCGTCAGCCCACGGTGCGGGAGTAATGCTTGGTCAAGCGCATCGTGTGTTTCCCCGGAAATCCCCCCCGCTCGTTTGATACCGCGCCGTCGATCATACGTCATAATCATTGAGGCGTTTGCCACGCGCGCCTCTTTCAAATCGGTGCGCGGAGCGCGCCCTCCTATTTGGAAAACGCGGAAGAGCACAATGCGCTCACCCACTCACTCGACCGAGGCATTGCACTCCCCATTGCGTTTTACGCTTTACGTCTCACGTCTTCAGCACTTTCTTCTTGTGCGACACATAATCAACCAAGAGATACTCCCCCAGATGATCGGGGCGGGTGTAGAACGCTCGTCCGCGATTGATCAACGTCATCTTATCGACGAACGCGCGGAGGCTCGGACTGTCGTCCAACATGAAGGTGTTAATCGTAATCTTCCGTTGCGTGGCCCGCTCGACTTCGCGTAATGTTTCTTGGGCCGCGCGCATACTGATGCCGCCAAACGACAACGGCCATTCACAGTACAGTCGCCCACGAGAAAAATAGGCCGTGGGCTGACCATCCGTGACCACGATAATGTTCTGATTGTGACTGGGATGTCGGTGCAAGAGGTCGCTCGCTAACCGAATGCCATCCTGTAGGTTGGTGAACGGATCGCCCATGTTCCAACTGGCTTCGGGCAGGTCCTTGATTTTGAGTTCGACGGCCCGCGTGAAAAAGCCAACGACGGAGAAATAATCACGTGGATAGCGCGTCCGAATCAGACTTTCGAGCGCGAGCGCCACTTTCTTGGCCGCGGCGAATCGCCCCTCCCAACTCATCGACCAGCTCATATCGAGCAACAGGACCGTGGAACTCGTGGTCGTATGGTCGGTGTCATAAATCGTAAAATCTTCCGGTGCCATCTGAATCGGCACTCCGACGTTGCGCAACAACGATTTTTTTAGCGTGCCGACGAGATCGAGGTGCATGGGATCGCCATATGAATAGGGGCGCGTCACGTCCATTTTAATTTCGGCGGCACCACGATGATCGGCGGCATGGGCGCCGGACCGATCACGAAGCAAGTTGGCATAGATATCCCGCAACGCCAGTTGGCCGATCCGACGCACGCCCTTGGGGGAGAGCGCCATACGCCCCTCGCGGTACACTAAGAACCCGGCCTCTTGCAGCGCGGCTTGCATCTGTTGCAGGTTCTGGAAGTCCCGCAAGGTGCCTTCCCCCATCATCTCGCGCAGTTTTTCCAGGTCGATTTTCTCCGGTCGCCCCGCCAGCAGTTGCTGCTCCATCTCCTGCAACTCCTGCATCTCTTCCATCAGTTGCTTCGTTTGCTGAAAGTCGAGGGATTGCGGACCATTGAACAGGTCTTTGTAGCGACGTTGAAAATCTTCAACGGACTGGATGTCCTGGAACTCCTGCATCAGCTCATCGAAGGCTTGCTGCGCACCGGCATCTTCGAACTCGTAGCGCGCGAGTTTTTCCATCTTCTCGCTCAAACGTTGGGGCAACTGCTTGAGGAACTGTTCCTTGTCCGCCGTTTCGGGTTTTTCCGGGCGCCGCTCTTGGAGGGTCTGCTGCTCTTGTTGCAGAATCTCGTTGAGCTTTTGCTGAATTTCGTCGAGTGCGGAGCGGACGTTGGACTCACGATACCGTTTGCGCATTTCCTCGCGCAAGTCACGGACCAGGTCATCAAGCCCTTTGAGCTTGTCTTGTTCGCCTTCGACCCCTTGCCGCATCATCGCGTCCATGGCCTGCTGCAGATCGTCCGTCATGGACATCTGTTTCGCCAGCTGCTCGAAAAGTTGGTCCGCAGAAAGTCGGACGCGCTGCGAACCGTCCCATTCTGTATAGCGGAGGGTAATCATGGCCCGACTCTATCAGGCAAGTCTCGGGCGAGTCTAGGGCAAGTCTCGGACCCGTTCTGGGCCAGTCCGAGACTTCTTAAGCGCGGTAGGTGTACCGGCCACCCTCACGCTCTTTGTTGAGCTTTTGGTGGAGGTGGAGCCCTTCGAGAATGAATTCGGTGGCCGCGGCGATGCGGGCCGGTTGGTCGCCCACACCAAGAGTGACAAGCGCGTCCTTGAGGCCGGGAATGTGCTTCGGTTCTTCAAGGTAGGAGGTCGAGGTCATCATGTCCGACACTTTCACGTCCCACCCATTGGTGAAGTGGTCGATCGTCGACTTGAGGGCATCAAGTTGAAAATGCTGATCGAAAATTTTGAGCACCGCTCGATTGAGCAAGCGATCAATGAGGTCATCCTCGCGTTTGTCTTCGCCCGAATACTCCAGTTCGATCTTGCCCGAAGTCGAGGAAAAGAGCGCATGGAGGTCGCTCATTCGTGGCACGATCTCTTTTTCGTTCAGCCGGACCGTGCGCTTCTCGGCATTGCTGAGCACGCTTTCGAGGTTGTTAATGGTGACACGCACGCTCACACCCGAAGACTGGTTGATCTCATTCGAGGCCCGCGCCTCAAGCGTGAATTGGGCCAGAATCTCCTTGATGAAGTGGGGGGTATGAAGGGTGAGTTCTCCACGGGGAAATTCCGTCGCTTCTTGATCCATGATGGCGATTTCATGGTCGAGCGAGCGGGGGTAGTGCGTGCGAATCTGCACGTCGAACCGGTCTTTGAGCGGCGTGATGATACGTCCACGACTGGTGTAGTCTTCCGGGTTCGCGCTCGCGACAATCACGACATCCAGCGGCAGGCGAATCTTAAAACCCTTGATCTGCACGTCCTTCTCTTCCATGAGGTTGAAGAGTCCGACCTGCACTTTTTCGGTTAAATCCGGGAGTTCGTTAATCGCGAAGATGCCCAGATTGGTCCGTGGAATCAAGCCATAGTGAATCGTCTCTTCATCCGTCAAGTAGCGGCCTTGGGCAACTTTGATCGGATCGACTTCGCCAATGAGGTCGGCCACCGCCACATCGGGCGTGGCGAGCTTCTCCGAGTATCGCTCCTCGCGCGGGAGCCAGCGGATTTCGAGCGCATCCCCACGTTCCGCCGCGAGGCGTCGCCCAACAGGCGTGATCGGAGCAAAGGGATTTTCGGGTACATCCGCGTCACGAATAACCGGCACATACGCATCCAAAAGAGACAGGAGGCCGCGAATGATCCGGGACTTGGCCTGCCCTCGTTCACCAAGAAAGACCATGTGATGGCCGGACAGCACGGCATTTTCAATTTCGGGGATGACCGAATCCTCGTAGCCAATGATGCCGGGCAGCATGCGTTCTCCGGCGGCTAACATGCGCAGGAGATTGGCCCGCATCTCTTCGCGCACGGGCAATGAGCGGTAGTTGGCTTTCTTGAGGTCCCCAATGGTGGTGGCGTGATGACGGAGGGAATCAGCGGCGTTCGTATGTTGCACGAGAATCTCACTTTTGGTTATACATGTCAGTCGTGGTCAGGGACACAGCGGTAAAATACGGGTGCAAGAGATCGTAGCTATCGAGCAAGTGTTGCGGCATGACGTGGACCGAGCCGACCACCGGCATGAAATTCGTATCACCGATCCAGCGTGGAACGACATGCCAGTGGAGATGGTCGGCGATACCAGCACCCGCGGGGGTACCGAGATTGAGCCCGACGTTCATCCCTTGCGGGTGCATTGCTTCTTGGAGGAGCGCCACCGTCCGCCGGAGCATGTCCATCAGGTCGGTGAACTCGACATCCGGTAACTCCGCCAGGTTGGCGGTATGGCGGTGCGGGGCGATCATCAGATGTCCGTTGTTGTACGGATACTTGTTGAGCATGACACGCGAGTGGGGAGTGCAGTGGAGGATCAGGCGCTCGCGGCGCATGGCGGTTTCCGGGGAAATGCAAAAGACACAGTCGTGCGCCTTCTCTCCTTCAATGTACTGCATGCGCCAGGGGGCCCAGAGGACGGTTCGGTCACTCTCGGCCTCACTGCCAGTACCAAGGGCGGCGTTCGGATCGCGGGTGCTCATTCTCCATGCTCTTCGGCGACCTCGGTCTCGTCGTCGTCATCCAGGAATCCGTCTGGAAGAGTCTGTCCATCGACCCGGAGGCGTAATTCTTTTCCGACTTTGAACAATGGCACACGCTTGGCGGCGACCGAAACAATGGCTCCCGTGCGCGGGTTCCGCCCTTCACGAGCTGTGCGTTGTTTCACCATGAAACTGCCAAACCCGCGGATTTCGATGCGCTCGCCCTTAGCCAAGGCTTCGGTCATGCTATCAAACACGGCGTTCACCATCACCTCGGCTTCTCGGCGAGAGAACCGAGGGTACTGTTGCGCTACTTCTTCGATCAGGTCTCGCTTGGTCACAACTATCCTTCCCTTCTCAACCGTGACAGACCAGTCTCGTCCTGGCCTCAGGCGGGCCCAGGACAGGTCTCGGAGAATCCAGACTTGCAGTGACCGGCTTGAGACTGTTCTGCGACTCGTCTAAGACCGGCCTGCGACTGGCCTGCGACTCGTTTCGCCCCTATCCTTAGCGCTTGGGCTGTCCTTCTCGTTCGTCTCCCTCGTCACGATCGAGACGCAGTTCTTCACGCAGAATATCCTCAAAGGAGAAGCGTGCTTCGTCCCGTTCCCGCTTGAGGTACGCTTCCATCTCCGCCCGCTCTTCAGTCTTGCGTAGCGCCTTGATGCTCAGGCCCATTTTATGTTCGCGCGGATCAATGTGAATCACTTCCGCTTCGACCTCTTTCCCTACTTGAAAGAGGGCCGAAGGTTTTTCCACCCGTTCGGTCGAGAGCTGTGAGATATGCACTAGTCCTTCGATTCCTTCTTCGACTTCAACAAAGACCCCGAAGTCGGTCACACTGGTGACTTGCCCGTGGATGCGACTCCCCAACGCATGCCGTTGGGTCATGGTCAGCCAGGGGTCGGGAGTCACTTGTTTGATACCGAGCGAAACCCGCTCGTTGTCAACGTCAACCCCCAACACGACGGCATCAACCTCATCCCCCTTCTTGTAGAGTTCCGAAGGATGTTTGATCTTCCTCGTCCAATGGAGGTCGGAGATATGAACGAGCCCATCAATGCCTTCTTCCACTTCGACAAAAACGCCGAAGTCCGTAAGGCTTTTGATCTTCCCATGCACGCGACTCCCGACGGGATGATTCGCGCGCACTAATTCCCAGGGATTCTGCGTGATTTGTTTCAGGCCTAAGGAGATACGGCGATGTTCGGGTGAGATTTCCAGGATAGCGACATCAATTTCCTGTCCGACGGACAGGAGCTTTGAGGGATGGGTCACTCGCTTCGTCCATGACAGTTCGGACACGTGGAGGAGCCCCTCGACACCTTTTTCCAGTTCAATGAATGCGCCGTAGTCAGCCAGGCTCACCACTTTGCCGTGCACGCGTGTGTCCACCGTGTAGCGTTCGGTCACGGTGCTCCACGGGTCAGGGACCAATTGCTTCATGCCTAAGGAGACGCGCTCTTTTTCGGCATCGTATTTGAGGACGACCACATTAATCTTTTCTCCGACGTGAATGATCTCCGAGGGGTTACCAATGCGCCCCCAGGAAATGTCGGTCACGTGGAGGAGTCCATCAATCCCGCCCAGGTCCATGAACGCCCCGTATTCGGTGATGTTCTTGACCGTGCCTTCAAGGATGACCCCTTCTTCGAGCAAGCGCAGGGTTTCCTCGCGTAACGAGGTACGTTCATTTTCCAGCACCGCTCGCCGCGAGACCACCACATTCGCCCGTGCACGGTTGTATTTCAGAACCGCGAATTGTCCTTTTTTTCCGATGAACCGGTCGAGATCACGGACCGGTCGCAGATCGACATGGGAGCCGGGGAGAAAGGCCGGAACCCCGATGTCCACCTTCAGCCCGCCTTTGACTTTCCCGACCACGGTGCCTTCGATTGGTGTCTTGTTATTGTACGACTCTTCGATGTCGTGCCACACGCGGTATTGTTCCGCCTTGGCACGCGAGAGGACGATCCCTTCTTGTTCGGAATCAGCCGCGTCGAAATAGACATCGATCTCATCGCCTTCACTCACGGTGAGCGTTCCATCCCGTTGACGAAACTCCGAGACCGGGATGTGCCCTTCCGATTTGTAGCCGATATCAATGGTGACGACTTCCGCTCCGATTTTGACCACTCGACCGCGAACAATCTCCCCCGGCTTGACCGACCGCATGCTCTCTTCGAACATTTGGCCAAAGTCTTCACCCATGCCGCCCCCTCGTTGCGGTGTTGCAGCGGTGGATGGTGTTGTGTTGTGTTCCATGTTGCGTCTGTGCTCCCTCAAATCTGCCTAATGATCGACTTTCCATACTACCCTCCCCGCCAGGTTGCAAGGGTGCTCGACGGTTTCTCTTGCCGTCATCAGCACTTGCGCACGGCAGCGACATGCTGGAGGAGGAGCGACACGACCTCCTCTAGGGCGAGCGTGGTGGAGTCCACGACGATGGCATCCTCGGCGCGACGCAGTGGGGCATGCGCCCGTTCACTGTCACGCTGATCACGTTCGGCCATCTCCCGCAGGGTCGCCTCCAGTGTGGTCGTCACTCCTTGTTGTTGTAATTCATCATGTCGCCGTCGTCCCCGTTCTTCGGGCGAGGCATCAAGAAAAAATTTTACATCCGCGTCGGGAAACACAACGGTCCCGATGTCGCGCCCTTCCAAGACCACGCCTCCGTCTTGCCCCATTTGCCGTTGGAGGATCAGCAGCGCTTGCCGGACCGCCGGTTGCGCGGACACCTTTGAGGCCATCTGACTCACTTCGGGTTGGCGAATAGCCGTCGTAATGTCACGCTCACCAAGCAAGATACGAGCGCCACTGGGGTCTGAGACGAAGCGGAGGGGAAGATCACGACACAGAACCGCGAGCCCTTCGCTGTCATCCGTACTGACGTGACGTTCCCACGCCAGGAGCCCGATGATCCGATACAGGGCTCCGGTGTCGATATAGCGATACCCCAATCGTTCGGCGAGCTGACGACTCGACGAGCTTTTGCCCGCGCCAGAGGGGCCGTCAATGGCGATAACAAGAGCGGTCTTCATGCGTGTGTCGTTGTGGGTCCAGTGAGGTCTCTCAGCAGACGGTAGAAGCTAGGAAAGGAGATGCTCACGGATTCGGCTCTTTCTACCACCACTGCTCCAGAGCCGGCTAGCCCAGCGATACTCAGCGCCATCGCGATGCGATGATCGCCTAAGCTGTCCACTCGCCCACCGTATAGCTCGTGGCCTCCCTCGATAATCAATCCATCCGGTAGCTCGGTAATCCGTGCGCCGAGCGTGGATAAGGTCACGGCCAGCGCATGCAGACGGTCACTTTCCTTGACGCGCAATTCTTCAGCGCCACGGATGGTCGTCGTGCCTTGGGCAAAAGCAGCAACGACGGCCAGGAGTGGAATTTCGTCGATGGCACGAACGACCAGTTCTCCGTCGATGTCGATTCCGTGGAGCGCACTAGGTCGCACCAGCAGATCACCAACCGGCTCGCCGCACATCTCGCGCGAGTTCTGAACAGTAATCAACCCGCCCATCGCGTGCAACACATCAAGCACGCCCGTGCGCGTCGGATTCAGCCCCACGCCGCGCACATGGAGTTCCGAGCCGGGAAGGATGAGCGCCGCGCCAATAAAAAAGGCGGCGGACGACAGGTCGCCAGGCACTTCGACGTCACAGGCGCGCAGTTCCTGTCCGCCTTCAATGATGACTTCGGTCTCGTTCACTTGAAGGTGGACACCAAACGAAGGGAGCATGCGTTCGGTATGATCGCGTGAGCGCACCGGTTCCCACACTGTTGTTGTCCCCGATGCCTGGAGTCCGGCGAGGACGATGGCCGATTTCACTTGGGCACTAGCGACCGCGCTCCGATATGAAATCCCATGTAACGGCTTGCCCGTGATCTGGAGCGGGGCGCGGTTGCCGCCGCTTTCACTGACAATGTCCGCGCCCATTTCGGTCAAAGGACCAATCACCCGACCCATGGGCCGACCGCGCAGCGACTCATCGCCGTCAAGACGAGAGCGAAAAGGGCGCGCGGCCAGCAGCCCGGAGAGTAATCGCATCGTCGTCCCGGAGTTGCCGCAATCAATCGTCTGTGACGAGGCGTGCAATCCGCTCCAGCCATGGCCCTTGACATGGACTGTAGTACCCGATTGCCTAATGTCCACGCCAAGGGTACAGAATGCTCCGATTGTACTGCGATTATCGCCACCGCCGGAGCAGTTAAGGATATGGCTCTCGCCTTGCGCAATGGCTGCGAACATGACGGAGCGATGACTAATCGACTTATCGCCAGGGAGCGTGATGGCCCCCTGCATGCCGGTAGGAGCGGGGTGAATGGTGACGATGTTGTTCGTATTCATAATGAAAGAGGGGTCGCTTATAGCATGGGGAAACGAGTCTGTGTACAGGAGGAGTTCGGCGGAGGCGCACCCTCCAATAACATTACCGGACCTTTACGTCTTTACGTCCAAGTTCAGTAACGAGAGTGAGGCTGCCTTCGCCACAAATGCATTGGGAAACCTATAGCGGACCCGCCCATGCCTCTTCCTATCCACCTATGATATGGTGCCCGGCGGCGGATAGGGATCACCACGTCAGCAGTAGCAAAGCGAACGGCTCCATCGCAATTTCTAACGAGGAGGAAATGCAACATGCTCTTGGCAAAACTCTGGCATACGCTCCAGGCGCAAATAAACAAATTAGCCAATGTCTTCTGGTCCGCTGACCCAATCGCGCAAATGCAGTACGAGTACGACCAAGCGGTCGAGGAACTCAAAGGGGGCCGAGAAGGGTTGTCTCAGTATCGAGCGCTCGTCGAACGGGTCATGCGTCAGGTCGCGGCCCATAAAACCCACGTCTCATCTCTCGAAGCGAAAATTAAAGCCTATCTCCAAGCCGGGGACCGCGAGACCGCCGCACGCTTCGCGCTCGAATTGCAAAAGGCCAAAGGTGAATTAGCCGAGAACGAAGGCCAACTCACCATGCACGAGGAATCCTATAACAACAACCTCACCAAAATTAAGCATGCGGGGGGAAAACTCTCGGAGATCCGCGACAAGATTGCTAAATATGACGCGGAACTGAAGATGAGTCGGGCCGAAGCGGAAATGGCGGAACTCGCGCAAACGTTTGACTTCTCGGTCACGACCGATTTCGGCCAAATCGAACAGGTGATCCAAGAGAAGATCGGTCTCAATCGCGCCAAAGCCCGAGTTTCCGCCGATCTGTCCGGCGAGGGCATCGCGGACATTAAACAGGAACAGGCCATGGAAAAGAACCTCGCGGACCAGGCCCTTCGTGAGTTTGAGATCCAAACCGGCATGGTCACCCCGGAAACCGCTGGCGTGATGCCCACGGAAAAAGAGTTGGGGCCGGCGACGCTGAAACAGAGCTGAGAAACGTAAACGGCGGGAAAAGAAACCGTAAAATGTAAAACGTGACGGAGAACAATTTTCTTCTCTTTTCACGTTTGACATATTTATTCCTCTGAGCACTTCCTGTGACACAAAACATTCCTCCCACCCAACAGCCCTTGTCGCGATCAGGCCGAACGTCACCGCTCCCCGCATGGTATCCAGCCTGGGCGCGGGAACTGGCGGACCTCTATTTCTCTGGAACGACCTGCCTGTTTCTCCTGCATGGCAATGTGCATGATTTTATCCGCTGCTCGGACGACACGGCGGGGAACAACGACACCTATGCGACCCTGAGTGAATTTCTCGCTTCGCAAGTGTTCGGCTCGTGGGACATCGCTCTACAGTATGATTTAGGGCGCGGCTTGCGCGCCGCGGCAGGCAACAATCCTCAGCGATTGCAGGCGATGATGCAGCATCTCTCGGCCCGGTTGGGTGACGCAAGCGCGTGGCCACGGGACCCGGAAAACGTCTTCTTGTTGTTAGATCGTTTTCTGGAACGGAATCTTCTCGAAACCGATCCGGCGCAACGCAAGAGTATCGGGCTCGTCTTTGAGTATGCACAACATTTAGTGCCAGCCGCCGACCTCAACATGTTAGGTCGCGGTCCGGGCACCAATTTGGTGCGCTTTCTCGGCTGGGCGCAGAATCCCTACATCAAACGGGTGAATATCGCCTTCTGCTTGATCGCTGACAAACTGTCTGAACTCAATACGCGCTTGGTCCAAAACCCACACGTCGCGGCCATTGAGATTCCTCTGCCCGACAAAAGTGAACGTGAACGTTTTGCGCGCTGGACCAGTCGCTCGCGCGACCTCGCGCGGATGACCGACTTTACCCCAGAACAGCTTGCCGAGATGTCCAACGGACTGAGTCTCGTCAACCTCAATGTTCTCCTCTCACAAGCCGCACAGACGGACCGTCGTGTGGATGACCGCCGGTTCCGTCAACTCAAAAAGACACTTATCGAACGCCAATGTCAGGACTTGCTCGAATTCATCGAACCTTCGCATACGCTCGACCTCGTGGTCGGGCAGCAGGCGGCCAAGGATCGATTACGTGAAGACGCCGCCTTGATCTCGCGTGGCCAACTGGATGCCGCGCCGATGGGCTATCTGCTCTGTGGTCCCGTGGGTACCGGCAAGTCGTTTCTCGCGGAATGTTATGCCGGTTCTATCGGTATCCCCTGTGTCAAACTGCGCAACTTTCGCTCGAAATTTGTTGGTGAAACCGAGGGCAACCTGGAACATGTGCTCACCGTGCTCCGCTCGCTGGGACCAGTCGTGGTCATGATTGATGAAGCGGACGCGGCGTTAGGCAACCGCCAGAGCGACGGCGATTCCGGGACGTCGAGTCGCGTGTTCTCCATGATCGCCAGTCAGATGGGAGATACACGCTACCGTGGCAAGATCGTGTGGATGCTCCTCACCTCACGCCCCGATCTGTTGCCCATCGACCTGAAACGGCAGGGGCGCGCCGAGGTGCACCTCCCGATGTTTTATCCCGACGACGAAGCGGAAATTCGCGAGATGTTCGTCACCATGGCCCGGAAGAATAAAGTGCGGCTCACCGCGGACGATGTGCCGTCAGTGTCCGCGGATCGCCATTTGAGCGGGGCGGACATTGAGAGCATTGTCCTGTCCGCGAAACGACGAGTACTGACGGCTGGTCGCCAAGAAGTCCAGAAGACCGATCTTGCCGAGGCGCTACACGATTTTATTCCTTCCGCCCAAGGACTCGAGAAAGAGTTGCAAGAGTTGGCCGCCATCTTAGAATGTACGCAACTGAATTTTCTGCCGCCCGATCTCCGCGAGCAAGTGGCGCGACCGGGTGGCCGCACGCAAATTCAAGAACGCGTTGTCGCCTTGCGGCAATTGCTCAACGAACACTAGAACCGCCCACCGAAGAGGAGGAGGTATGGCAAAAAAGCAGGGATCGGCGAAGAAAGCCGCCCGCGCGGTTGGTAAAGTCGCCGCGAAGAAACCCGTAGTACATAAGAAGGCCGTCACTCAAAAAGTCGCGCAGAAAGCCACGGCGAAAAAATCAACGGCAAAACGCCTGCCGCAACAAGTCGTGGCTTCCTCCCCGAAGAAACTCTCACAGACCCACTTAAGCTGGTTAGATGCCGAAGCCCGCACGCCGATCATTGACCTCTACGCTCAGCAGTTGGATTCGTTCATCGCCACGATCGCCGATGGCAAAGTGGACGAACACGAAGTCGAGAGCCAGGAAGCACGGCTTGTGCAGTTAATGCGGGAGATCGAGCCGCAGCTGGATGACGTGATGCACGAGAAAGTCACGCGCCTGCTGTGTGAGCTCACCGCGTATGACATCATGCAAGTGCTCCACACGATGCAACAAGCGCAACCGCATGGCGCATTCCAGGGATAAGGAGACTGACGTATGGGTGGAAGACCAAAAGCACCGTTCTATATCGCGCTCCTGTTAGTCGTCGGAGGTCTGGTCATGTTCGCGCTCAACCGCGGCGACTTGATTGCTCCGCGAGGGACACAGGAAAACCAACCTTCGCCCATACCACCAGCTCAGCCCCCACAAGAACCAGCGGCGGTCGAAGCAGCGGATACTGGTGGCGTGACCACGGTGAAGGAATATGCGTTTCGCCCGGCGGAACGTCTGCCCGAAGTCAAAGGCATCTCCGCGTACAAAGCGCTGGAAAACAACACCCTCCGGTTTGCCCTCAACGTCTGGGCTGGCTGGGGTCCGATCATCTTTGCCAACAATGGCTTCAAACCCGGCAAGGTTTGGAAAACCCCGGACGGCAAAGAATTCAAGGTTGAGCTGGTGTTGATCGACAATCCCGTCGCGATGCGCGACGCGTATGCCGCGGGTGAAGTGCATATCGGTTGGGCGACATTGGACATGGTGCCATTGCTTCTTGAGGGCTTTGTCGATGCGACAGGCAAGCCCAAGGACAGCCGGGTGATGCCCCGCATCTACCAACAAGTGGACTGGTCCAACGGCGGCGACGGCATCGTCGTTCGAGAGAACATCAAGACCGTCACCGACCTGCGAGGCAAGAAATTAGTCCTCGCGCAAAATTCCCCCTCTCATTATTTCGCCCTCAACATGTTGGTGTTCGGCGGAGTGCAACCGGCTGAAGTCAACATGGTCTTCACGGACGACGCCTTCCAAGCGGCAGCGGCGTTCAACGCGCAGAAAGATATTGCTGGTGCTGTGTCCTGGGCGCCGGACATTTACAACCTGGAGAAGGTCAAAGGCAATCGCATGTTGGTCAACACCGCCACGGCGAATAAGCTGATTGCCGATGTGTGGTTCGCCCGCGCCGATTTCGCCAAGGATAATCCGGGCATTGTCGAAGCCCTGGTGCGCGGCATTTTTGATGCGATGGGAGACCTGAAAGAGGAACCGAATAAACAGAAATTAGCTGAATGGATGGCACAGGGGTACAACATTCCCGCCACTGACGCGCTGGGTATGTTGGGCGATGCCCACAGCACCAACTGGGCGGAGAATTATCAATTTTTCCTCAACCAGAATAATCCAGCGAATTTTGAGCGGGTGTGGAATCAGGCGTATTACCTCTACCGACGGGTCGGCTCGATTCGCCATCAGCCCGTGCCCTTCGATCAGGTGATGGATTTTTCGCTGATCGAGAAGCTCGGCAAGGAGCCCAAGTATGCCTCACAAAAAGATGAGTATGCCATTCAATTGGCCCCAGCTACCATCAGTGAGATTCACGGCGAGTCGGAAGAGATTCTGACCAATACGGTCTTCATCCATTTCTATCCCAACAGTTGGGACATTCGGAAAAAGATCACGAAAAATGTCAACAACAAGACCATTGAAGAACTCTACGATCCGAAAGTCGAGTTTGTCGTCGAAGAAATCGGTAAACTGGTGGGACAGTTTGGTGCGGCACGGGTCATTATCGAGGGACATTCGGACAGTTCGATGAAAGGCCAGATACCCGCCAGCCTCGTGAAAGAGCTGTCGCTGAACCGTGCCAACGCGGTGAAAGAAGCGGTCGTGCGCAAGTTCAACCTGAGCCCCAACCAATTCGCGGCTGAGGGAGTCGGATGGGATCGGCCATTAGATCCCGGTGACCCCTTGAATCACGCGAAGAACCGACGGGTCGAGGTCCGAGTGTTCGCGGCGGAAAAACAATAGCGCACGTAAAACGTAACGCGTAAAACGCAAAGGAAAAACCGAGGCCCGTGTAAAACGTCATCCATTGCCTTGGTTTTCAGTTTACGTTTTACGTTTTACGTTTTATGTCTTACGCACCATGACACCACCTACTGCTCAACCCGCAACGAGTGCCGCAACGCCGAGCCCCCTCGCGCCTCCTCCCCAGCGCCGCTTCCTCGCGTTGCGGGAAGACATTCCTCAATGGGAAGGACTTTTCCACGGCGCGCTCTGCATCGTCCTCTGTGTGGGCGTGTGGGGGTTCGTCACATGGGGTGAACCAGAACAACGCATCTTGAGTTATACGGTGTTGCCAAGTCCGGGAGAAACGCTCGCGGAATTTTCCAGCTTGTGGTTCGACCGCGCGCTGACACGGAACACCCTTGCGACCCTTTGGCGCGTGGTCCTGGGTTTCGGCCTCGCGGCGATTGTCGGGATTCCGCTGGGCGTGCTCTGCGGCTGTTTTTCACGTGTTCAGGCATTCTTCGCTCCTTTGTCCATCTTTGGCCGCAACATTCCCGTCGCGGCACTGATCCCTCTTACTTTTTCATTATTCGGTATTGGGGAATTCCAAAAGGTCATGTTTCTCTTCATCGCCTCGGTCGCCTTCGTTTTCTCTGATACCGCCCGCGCGATTAGCGACATTGGCAACCAATACATCGACACCGCCTACACGCTCGGCGCCAATCGGCGACAAGTCATCATAAAAGTGCTGCTCCCCTTAGCCATGCCGAGCGTGTTCAATTCCTTGCGTCTGTTGTTTGGGTTAGCCTTCGGCTACATCATGCTCGGCGAACTGGTCACAATCGGCGATGTCGGTGGCCTCGGCCACATCATCAATGTCTCCATGCGTCGGGGCCCACGCGAGCACATTCTATTAGTGCTCTTGATTATCCCACTCGTCGCCCTGGCCATTGACCGCCTATTATTCTGGGGGCAACGCGAACTCTTCCCATACCGCTACAAGGGCAATGGCATCTTGCATCACGGAATGCAGACACTTTTCCATGCCTGGGAAGACATCGCGGGGGCGCTCTGGCGGCGGCCCGTGCCCCCACTGCCACCACGCTCGCAACCATCCACTACTCCGCCACCATCTCATCATGAGTCAAAGCAATCCTGAGACATCAACACCACGCAACTCCGCGGCGTCCACCTCGGTCGGGATTGGACGTATCCTCCCACGGGTGCGGACCGCGGCGGAGCTGGCTGGTCCGCCAGTCGTCGAATTTCGGCAGGTCACCAAGACGTACAATAGTGGCCAACCAAATGCGTTCATCGCGATCAAGGATGTCAGCTTTGTTGTCGAGGATCTCGCGAACAACGGTGAGTTTATCTGCATATTGGGGCCGAGTGGATGCGGCAAGAGTACGATCCTACGCTTGATTGCCGGGTTAGAGCCACAACACCCAGCTACCACTGGCGAGGTGTTGGTTTTGGGCAAGCCGATTTGCGGCCCCGGTGCCGATCGCGGGATGGTATTTCAGGACTATACCAGTTTCGACCATCGCACCGTGCTCGACAATGTCACTTTTGGTTTGGAGTGCCAAGGAGTGTCCCGCCAGCAGCGATACGCGCTGGGTCGCGAGTGGCTTCAGCGCGTCGGTCTCAATGTCGCGACCGATCAGCACAAGTATCCGCATGAACTCTCCGGCGGCATGCGACAGCGAGTCGCCATTGCCCGCACGCTGATTCTCCAACCACGCATCATTCTCATGGACGAGCCGTTTGGCGCGCTTGATCCTCAGACGCGCATGAATATGCAAGACCTGACGCTCGCGCTCTGGCGGGATGTGCACGCCACGGTGTTTTTCATCACCCACTCCATTGAAGAAGCGGTCTTTCTCGGTGATCGGGTCTACGTCATGAGCAACTCGCCGGGAACGATGCTTGAAGAGTTGGCATTACAAATGTCCGATCGCCCCTCGAAGGAGATGCAGCGCGATCTCTCGTTTCAGGAGACGGTGTATCACCTGCGTGATTTGATTAGTCAACTTGAAGAAAGTCGGCGGGCGGGAACATAAGGAGAAGAGGGTCTCGTGGGATTGGGTCGGTACCTCAAAGCAGCATTTACGAACCAGTGGAACCTCTTGGCGTTCTTTGGTGCGATGGGGTTCGCGCTCTTGAGCGGCCATCCTGATGTCTTCGTGCCGCTGGTGTTGGCCGGAGAACTGGCCTACGTCGGGCTGCTGGGCACACATCCCAAATTTCAGAGCTACGTCGATGCCCAGGCGGCCAAAGTCACCCGTGAACAGGGGACTTCCTCCGCCGAGCAGAACTTTCAACGTATGATGAATGCCCTGCCCGATGCGTTGCGACAGCGGTTCCGCAATCTGCAAGCGCGGTGTCTTGAGCTGCGGCAGATCGCCTTAGAACTGAAGGACCCCAGTCTGGCAAAGTCTCCGGAAACCGTCACGGCAACGACCTGGAGCACGGACAATCCACTTGAAGAGATGCAGCTCGCTGGACTCGACCGACTCTTGTGGATTTATATGCGACTGCTCTTCACCCAGTATTCACTCGACCGTTTTCTGCAACGCACCAGTGAGAGTCAGATGCAACGTGACATCACGCGCCTTGAAACCCAACTTCAGGGGGTTCCGGTCAATAGTAACGACCCACAGCAACAGAAGATCCGTAAGACACTGGAAGACAATCTCGAAACCAGTCGCGCACGGGTTGCGAACCTCAAGAAAGCGCGAGACAACTACGAGATTGTGCGTCTAGAAATTGATCGGCTCGAGAACAAGATTCAGTCGCTCAGTGAACTGGCTATCAATCGCCAAGAGCCGGATTTCGTGTCCGCGCAAGTCGATCAAGTGGTGACGAGCATGGTACAAACCGAGAAGACGATGAACGAACTCGAATTCGCCACTGGTCTCAGTGTCGCGGAAGAAACCGTCCCGGAATTGCTGCAACGGCAGACGGTACGGATGAAGTAGGAGAGTCAAACGCCGGGAGAAGGATTGATGAAAGCGGCTCCCCTTCTGCGAGAAGACCTCACCGCGGCGGAACGTGCCGTGCCTGAACAGCTACCACGGTGAGGGAGCGATTAACGAAACGCTGGAATCACTTTACTCGCGAATAACTCCAAGTGCGTCTGCGCCCATTTGGCAGGAAGACCCGGCGGCAAGGTCCATGAATAAAAGTGCGTCAGCGGAGCTTCTGCTAAGCTTGCACGAATCATCTTGATGCACGTCTCGACATCAACCACGTTCAGAATTCCCACTTCGCGCAGATGCGCTTTGTCGCGAATGGCGGGGAACAACGGCATGCCCGCTTTTTCCGACCAGGCGGCATACTGGTTGATCTGATAGATCACGTGGTCGGCAGCTTCGTTCCACGTCTTCTCCGGGTCAGTCGATGGAATGAGCCACATGAAACCGCCGGCAAGTCGCAGGTTCGTCGTCGGCTTTCCGACTTTCTCAAGAGCAGTCATGTACTGTTGGAGCAGGTCTTTACCAATAGTGATCCCAATATAGCCGTCCGTATACTTCGCTGCCCGTCGAATCGCCGGAGGAGTAAACCCACCACCCCACAGGGGCGGACGGGGTTTCTGGATCGGCTCCGGGGTCAGTTTCGCGTGATTCACTTCGTAGTATTTGCCTTTGAAGGTCAGCGTCTCACCTTCCCACAAGCGGCGAATAATCTCCAACCCCTCGTTGGTGCGCGCGCCGCGTTCTTTGCTTGACACCGCAAAACTCTCGAACTCTTCCACTTTGTAGCCAACACCGACGCCCAACTCGAATCGACCACCGGAAATCACATCCACGGTTGCTGCATCTTCAGCCAGCCGGACCGGATTGTGAAACGGCAACAGCACGACACTGGTCCCAATGCGAATCTTCTTCGTGCGTGCAGCAATGGCTGCGGCAATCGGCATCAGTGCGGGCGAATAGCCATCTTCAATAAAGTGATGCTCGGATAGCCAAATATCCTCAAAGCCGTTCTGTTCACCCCACGCGATCTGGTCAAAAATCTCGCCGTACAGTTCATCATACGGACGTTTCCATTGAGGGGGATTACGAAAGTCGTACCACAGCCCGAACCTGAGTTTTCCATTGGTCGCCATCTTTTCTCTTCTCCTTTACGCTCAAAAAATGTCATTACGCTCTCCTGCATTTGTCACGTCGTCCACGCGGAGACAAGAACCCTAAGAACGGGTTTCAGGTTTCGGGTTCCCATTACGTTTTACGCTTTACGTTTTACGCTTTACGTTTTACGTATTCCGTTTTACGTTCCCCCTTTATGCGACATCCAAGAAAAATACAGTTGAACGGCTCTGCCTATCCACTCCACGCCATCGCCTTTGATCTCGACAGCACGCTGACTCGCCCATATCTCGACTTCACGCGGCTCCGGCGACAGTTAAATATGCCAGAGGGCGACATTCTCAGGTGGGTGGCAACGCTCCTCCCAAAAGAGCGCAAACAGGCACTCCGCATGATCGACACCTTCGAACAGGATGGAGTGGAAAATGTGGAGTGGAACGACGGAGCGCAAGAAACGCTCGCCACCGTGCAGGCGATGGGGTTGCCCACTGCTATTGTCACTCGCAACAGTCGCGCTTCGTTACTTGCCGTGTGTCAACGGTTGGCTATCTTAGTTGATGTCCTGGTCGCCCGCGAAGATGCCCCACCCAAGCCTGACCCGGCCTGTTTACATCACACCGCCCGACAATTGGACGTTCCAATTGCGCATCTTTTGATGGTAGGCGACTATCGCCACGACACCGATGCGGGACGCGCGGCGGGAGCGAGAACGGTCTTACTCACTAATGGCCGCGTTCCCTCATGGGAAGTGGATGCGGACCTCGTCATTCATCGGCTTTCCGAACTACTCATGTACATTGAGGAATGAAGGCGCAAATCAAAAGGCAAAAGGCAAAAGGCAAAAGGCAAAAATAGAAAAACCTCATCAAGGAAAAAGCTTGATACACCAAGCGACTCCGAACGTGCCTAGACTCCGAACTGCCTTCCGTTGTCGATCAGCACCTGTTTGCGCATCATCATGCGTTCGTCCTCATCCCATAAGCGTTGGTAGAGTTGCAAGTATGCTGCCCCGACGGCTTGGGCTTTCTCTGGCGGAAGTGGTGGAGTGCGAAATTCAACGACGATGTTGGTCGTCCGTTCCTCAATCGGGGAAAGCATGGTGAGCACTTCCGAACCCGCGCCCTGGCCGTCGCGCGTCCGGCTCCAATAGCGCAGGTTCGGCATATCCGTTTGGATTTCAATCAACGCGCGTTTTCCTCTTGCGGCCGGAGCAAGCGTTACCCACGCGCGCCATGATGCCGGCGTTTGCTCCACGAGTTCCGCGGCGGCGAATGCACTGCGATGCAACCACGGCAAATGTTCCCAATCGAGCACGTTTTCCCACACCCGCGCCACCGACGCCTGCAAGCTGCGGCGGTAGGTGGCGACAAGGGTCAAAGGCTCATTGTTGTTCATGGCGGTTCCCCTTCCTCCTCCATCAATCGAGTCTTCTGGCGCTGATCCCTGGTCTTCCGTCCCCTATCTTCACAGCGTCCCTGGTCCCGACGCCTTCGCCCAGCCCTCGGAGAGCGGGACCAGGTAAAACATCTCCACCCGTCGGGACTTGAACTTCCATTCGTCGTTGACCTTCTCATATTCGTCATGCAACCGACCGGCACCAATCAGACTCTCGTCCCCGCGCGTCGCCCGGTTTTCTAGTGAGCAGATACCAGTCGCCCGGTTGCCGGTAATCTGAATCACATGGTTGGTAAAGAACGGCTTGACCCTGAGCGGCCAAGTGCCACGGTAAAACTCCTTGAGCGCCGCATGTCCTTTGGTGATTCCGCGCCCCAGCGAACTGAAGTCCACCGATCCGTCTTCGGTAAACAGGTTCGCCATGCGATTCTCATCCTGTGCTTCAATCGCCAACCCGTATTGATACGTCAGTTCCTTGATCTTCTCGCGGTCCCACAATTCCTGCACCATCTCTTCAAGCTTCATTTCATGTCCCCTTTTTTACTTTTGATTTTTGCCTTTTGCCTTTTGATTTTTGCCTTCTCCCCTTGTCATCGCAAAGCCACGAGCGGCGTATCTCGGAGCCGTTGTTCCTCTAGCGGAACAATCTTGTTCGCGGCATCAATAAACAACCACAGGAACGCCGAGAAGAGCGCCAGTAGTGCCGCGAACTGGAGTGCGGCCTCCCAGCCAAAACGTTCGGCAATGATTGGGGTGAGCGTGGGCGCGATTGCTCCACCAATTTGTAGGAGCGTCGCGGTCACCCCATAGACGGTTCCTGAATGCGCACCGGCGATGTCGATATTGGTGCCCACAATGGCCGCCGCACCGAAATATAGGAAGCCGTCGCCCAGCGAGAGCAACGCGACGGCCGCGTACGAATTCTCGGCTTGGGCTCCGGTATACATACAGAACGCGGCAAGGAGAAATCCGCTGATGGCAATCGCCCGACGACCCATCGTAAGGCCGTAGCGTTTCACCAGCGCGTCTGAACAGACCCCGCCAAAGGGACCAAGCAGCGAGACCGCGATAAATGGAGAAGTGGTCAGCAGCCCGCCTTGCATGATAGAGAACCCACGCACGTTGACCAGATAGAGATAAAACCATGACTGGAAAATATAGATCCCGTAGCCAAAGCCAAAGTTGGCCAACATGAGCAGCCAGACATTGGGATGGGTCAAGATCGCCCGCCAGGGAGTGGGCGTTTTCTCCACACGTGCCCCATCGCTGCGGATATGCGCCAGTTCCGCGGCGGACACGCTGGGATGCTCTTCGGGCTGGTCAGTCGCAAAGCGGTACCACCCGACGGCCAACACCAACCCCACAAAGCCGAATACATAAAAAGCGGAGCGCCACCCGTAGTGAACCATGATCCAGGACACGACTGGTGGCGCCAGTCCGTACCCAACCCCGACACCAGCGAGCACCAGCCCCGCTGCTCGTGCCCGTTCGCCTGGTGCCATCCAACTAGCCACTGCCCGATTCGAATTCGGATAGGCGGCTCCTTCTCCCAGACCGATCAAAAAACGGATAATCATGAAGGACGAAAGCGGTCCCCAGAGACTCGCCAGCCATCCTTCGCCAGCAAAGGCGGTCAGCGCGGTAAACACCGACCACCACAGAATCGCCAACGTCAAGATGCGGCGCGGCCCAACGGTGTCCGCTAACCAACCGCCGGGAATGTGAAACAGCGCATACCCAGCAGTGAAGACGGTGTACAACATGCCCATCTGCACGTTGCTGAACCCGTACTCCGGCATGATCTGCTTGGCGGCCACCGAAAAATTGACCGCGTCCATGCTGCGCACTACGCTGATGAGCACCAAAAACCAGAGGATGGTCCACCGCGTCCGGGTCTCCATAGTTGTCGCCCCTTTTGGTCGCGGATTCTACGCCGATCATTTCGCGATGGGTAGAGGCAGCGATACAGAGGGGCGCACGTCTTTCTTTGCTGATATTTTGCCACATTCGTGCTGAAAAAAATCTCATCTGCTCCCGCAACAACAGGCCCTCCTCCGATTTCTCCCGTCACGAAAAGAAAAACCGTAGTATTTTCACACGCCTCTTCTTACCTAATTGAGGAGAGAATAGCGCGGGCATCTCTTTTGCTTCTCTGAGCAGTCATGGCAACTTCACACAGTTGTCACCAAGACGACAAAAACCGTAGGTATTCTCGTTGCAAGTGCAAAGCTCGTCACGTAGGTGACGAGAATAGAGGAAAATTCGCTTGTCTCATCTCACAAGCTGTCGTATTTTCAAGGTAGACAGCAGAAAGGAAGGAGAACAATGTCAGACCCGTATTTTACAAAAACCATGGAAGATTTATTCACTGCGTACAAGACGTTCACCGTCGATCTTCCACTCGCCGGAACCCGCTGGGCTTTCGGCATCGGACAAGAAAAAGATGTGACCACCACCGTCTGGAAAGGCTATGATGCCAGCATCCGCGTCGCCACCGCAGCCGTGGACTCGCTCTATCGCACCCCACTTTTCGGGACCACTGTCAGCAGCGTTGCGAATCAAATGCTTCGCTGGCAGCAACTGGGCACCTCAGCAACCAATCTTATGACAACCAATCTGAGGCAAGGTATTGGCATCCCGACGGCAGCAGAGGTCAAAGCACTCACGGAACGCGTGACAATTTTGGAAGCCAAGAGCACCGAAGCGACGCCGAAAACGGCTCCACGTGTGACTCTGAACCGGATCCGTCCCTTCGACTCCCACGCCTCGACACCGACATCGGCGGTCGAAGAGCGCGCCGCAGCCTAAAACGACTCATGGCCCATGGCGTATAGCCTACGGCCCGTTCGCTTCGCTCGCTCTATGACAAGCCCCCTCCTGCCATAATCCATAAGCCATAAGCCATAAGCCATAGAGCGAAGCGAGCCATCAGCCATCCACTGCTAGAGGAAATTCCGATGTTCCAACTATTCCAAGACCTTTCCACGTCCTGGCTAGAGAGTTCAGCGCGCATTCTCGACGGCTTCCGTCGTGGCGCGCTGGACCCCTACCCTGTCCATGAAGACCCAGCCCCCGTCACTCCATATCAGGTGATCTACAAAGGCGGGAAAACCAGTCTGCGCTATTACCACGCGGTCGGCAAAGCACAGGCGACTCCATTGCTCATTGTCTATGCCCTGATTAAGCGCCCGTTCGTCCTCGACTTACAACCCGAACTCAGTGTCATCAAAAACCTCACACAACAAGGCTTCGAGGTCTATTTACTGGATTGGATTCCACCAACCCAAGCCGACACTTGGCGCGGGTTCGATGCCTATGTCAATGGTGACGTCGCCAATGCCGTGCAGGCCGTGCAAACCCACAGCGGCGCACAGCAAATCTCTTTGTTAGGTTATTGTTTTGGCGGTTTGCTGAGCACCATCTATACTGTGCTCCATCCGCATGCCATCAAAAATTTCATTCCCCTGTCGGTGCCGGTGGACATGAGCAAACAAGACGTCGCCATCTTCGATCTGATGAAGACACTTGATCCGAACCTGGTCGCGGGAGTCTTCGGCAATTGTCCAGCCTGGATTATGAAAATGGCGTTCTCGGCGATGTCGCCGGTGCACCACCTGCTCAACAAACATGTGGGCCTGTACCGAAACCGTGAGCGCCCGGGGTTCGCGGACACCTTCGCGCTGTTCGAGCGCTGGATGAATAGCGATGTCCCGTTAGCCGGGCAAATTTTTCGCGAAGTGACCACCGACATCTTCCGTGGCAACCTGCTCACCCAAGGCAAACTCATGGTTGGCGGTCAGCGTGTCGATCTGAAAAATATCCGCTGCCCCGTGCTCAACGTAGTGGGAGAGCATGATGATGTTGTCCACCCGCGAACCAGCCTCCCTCTCTTCAATCTAATTGGCAGCCGCGACAAGCAGAATCTGGTCTTCCCGGCTGGTCATATCGGGGTCGTGGTGAGCAGTAGCGCCCAGAAGCATCTCTGGCCACGGATCGGGAGCTGGCTCAAGAAGCATGATCGAAAGCCTCGTACCCGCAAGGTTCTAGTCACTGTGCAGGCTGCACCACAAAATGCGACGACATTACAGTGAAGCGAAAGGACTCTTCCTCTTCAATCCCCTCATCCTGACCTTCTCCCTGCTTTCAAGGGTAGGGTTTTCTCGTTTTCTACAATTTTCCGAGTTTTCCGTATGCGTGGGTTCTCCGGTCCGTCATTCCCGCGCAGGCGGGCATCCAGGCGCAGAGCCCGTGGATTGCGGAATTACTGGATTCCCGCCTGCGCGGGAATGACGACTCTGCTCTTCTTGTGATGAAAAACCTACCCCTGAAAGCCTTCTCCCTGGGGGAGAAGGAACCCAACTCCGCAAAACCTTAGCTTCACTTAATGCCACTGCCGAGCCGGGAGAGGGAATTTTCGCGATACCTGCGGAAATGCAGGAGCCTTTCTCCTACTTCGCCTTCTTCAGCCCGGCCTCTTCTTCTTCAATCACCGCCTTGAAGGACGGACGCCCGTGGATGCTGGCCAAATAGCGGGAGAGTTGCGGCCAGCGTTGGGCATCAGGCGTGACGCCCGCGTGGCGGAGGTTCACGAACTGCGTGGCCACGCCAATGTCGCCAATCGAGAGGTGGTTGCCGACCAAGAAGGCATTATCGCCAATTTGCCCTTCCAGATAGTCGAACAACGGTGGGAGTTTCTCGGCGATGGCTTTCTGGGCCATGGCCTCGTCGCCTTGCTGCTTGAAAAACAGCGGCATGACGACACGCTGCCGAAAAATTTCCCCGCCAAAGATCGGCGCAAGCCCTCCGTCCCCATACTCCTCAAACCATAACGCGCGCGCGTAGGTCACGGCCTCCGTGGGATAGAGTGCCGGCTGCGGATTCGTCCGTTCCACATACGCGCAGATCACCGACGAGTCCGCCAGTGTCGTCTTGTCATCTTGAAAAGCGGGAATTCTGCCGAGCGGGCTAAGTTTGCGGTACTCCGGCCCAGCGGTAAAGGGGTTCACTGGCTGGAGGGTATAGGCGATATTTTTCTCGGCGAGAAAGACCCGCACCTTACGGACAAAGGGCGAAATGTTCGCGCCATGAACGGTGACCATGACTGTGTTCCTCCCCCCCCGCTTGCAAAAGTTATCGGTCATTGCTAGCGGAGAATGCATAAAGTTTTTTTGTTCATCACCGATAGATGATGTGGAATGGGCGTTATGGCACAGCTCTCCAACAGACGCGAGTCCCTCACCGCGCGGCGCGTCTCCCCCTCGTTACGCAAATGAGAACAGGAACTCCCTATGTATTGGCGTTTAGCGGTTGCGTGTCCCGATTACCTCCTCCACTTAGGTGCGCTCCTCCGCGACCCCGTCTATCTGGGGCAGCGGGTCCCGCGTGGTCACAACCAACCCATCCTACTCATCCCCGGCTTTCTCGCTGGCGATTGGACCCTGTGGACGATGGCCGGGTGGCTCAATCGTCTGGGCTATCGCGCCTATTTTTCTGGTCTCGATTGGAATGTCGATTGTCCGAACCAAACTGGGGAACGGTTGCAGTTGCGACTCGACACGATTATGCAAGAAACGGGACAGCCAGTCACGATCATCGGCCATAGCTTAGGCGGCATGTTGGGACGGTTTCTCGGTGCCAGTTTCCCCGACCAGATTCGGCATGTCATCACCCTGGGCTCTCCGATTGACGGCACCATGCAGGTCAACCCGCTCGTCCCCCTGGCATTCCGCACCATCCAGACACTGCGCAGGAATCAGCCGCCACGCACCGCATCCTGTGGCAGCCAGCAGTGCACGTGCCGCTTTGTGCAGAGTCTGCGTGCCCCCTTCCCGGCCCATGTCGACTTTACCGCGATCTTCACCAAACAGGACGAGGTCGTGGATTGGCGCGCCTGTATCGACGCGGAGAAACAGTACTGGGAAGTGTCCGGTGGCCATATCAGTCTGATTGTCAATCGCGCGGTCTATCGTATTCTGGCCTCCACCCTTGCAGCCGAATCTCAGTCCCACGCATAAGGAACTCCATCAGCCACCAACGGAAGAACATTGTATGACAACCTTGTATTGCATGAAGTGTGGACAGAAGCTCCCCCTGCCGTTTCACTGCGGCCAACCGATGCACGAGGAGAAAATCCACAACCAAGACAAATTAGTCTGTTGGATGGGACCGACGTGTGGGGAACAAGAGATTCCCCTGCACTGTGAGAGGCCGATGACGGTGAAGGGATAAGAGAACTGCGGCATCCCTCTCCCAGGCGGGAGAGGGAATTATTGACCGATGCTCGGCCCAGGGGCTCACGGCTTTGGAGCCGTGGGAGAAAGGCTCTTCGCGTCGTCGTTCTTCTGTATGACCTTTTTCGTGTAGATATTCACATCCCACAAGGCTTTGTGGGTTCCAGCTTTGTTCTTGTAGGTGAAGCTCACCCAAAAATCTCCACTCGGTCGGAAGACGTTGAAGAATTGACTGAGCTTTTCCATGAACAGATCTTTTTGTGTCGGCAAACCAGCTTGCCACGAGCTATCGTTGTATTCCCATTTGTCTCCTTGTCGCCCACTATCCTCGGACATTTTCTCGATATTGGAGACGACACTGAAGCCCAACTCCTGCGCCGCAAAGGCTTTGACCATTTGGATAGCCTGCTGTCCCTTTGCTTTGATCGTCTCATCTTCGCTGCATCCTGACAGCATCAAACAACCGACAATCAGTGCCCCGATCGTAATCCGTGAATACCATCGCGTGAATACCATCCCTGCTCCTCCCATGTGTATGTAGTGAAAGGAGGCAACCTCCGCCTCCTCCCCTGAGAAATATGCGGGGGATTGTACAACGAAAGAGAAACGTGGTCTATGTTCGCGAATCTTGTCTTTCGGTCACACAGGTGACAGAAGAGAGGGTCAAATTTTCCGCCGGTGTGCAATGCTTATGGCGCGAACTCCAGTATTAAACGTGACGACGCTCCGACGGCTCAAAGCCCTGCCGTGGGCTTCCGACCGTCAACTTGAACAACTCCTCCCTCATCTCACGTTACAGCATGTGGAACGACAAACCGCGTTGTTCGCCGAAGGAGAACAGGGACAATTCTTATATCTGCTGATCGCGGGAGCGGCGAAGTTGTCCCTGCGAAGCGCGGAAGACGAAGAGGTACTCGTCAGCCTCATTGCTCCGGGAGAGTTTTTTGGTATCACCTGCCTGCTCTCAGAGGTCCCGCGCGGGTTTCACTGCGAAGCGTTTAGCGATTGCTGGATCGCCGCCATCCGACCAGATACCTTTGTCACCACCTTGCTTGGGATACCCTTCACGGAGTTCAGTGGCTTCATGTCGAGTACCGTGAGTCGGTGGGCCGCGCTGCTCGACCGGTACTCTCGGTTTCAGGGGTTTGGACTGCAACAACGGCTCGCATTCGCTCTCTTGGAACTCGCGCGGAAGTTCGGGGTGCAGGATGACCGCGGGACGATTCTCGTCTTGCAACTGACGCATGATGACCTCGCCAATCTGGTCGGCGCGTCCCGACAAAAAGTGACGGAACATATTAAAGAACTCGAACGGCAGGAAGCGCTGCTGCGAGATGGGCGCAGGTTAATCGTCGTTCCCGAACGCTTGCAGGCGATTGCCGGGCTAGCAATCAATCGTACGGGTGAATAGACAGGAGGGCGGTATTCCTACCGCCCCCGACAAAAGGCGAGAGGGACAAAGGAGACGGGAAAGAGTCAGACCGCCTTTGCTTGCTCATTCTCGTCGAGCTGCCAGGCCTTGCGAGCCAGGGCAATTGAGTTGCCCATCAGTTGCGACACAACCGAACGCTGCGTCTCGAACAACGGCGACAACGGGGTCTCCTTCGCCCAAGCGGTGAGTTTTTCGTTCAACTCCAACGCTTTCTTCCCCCACTCCTCAGTGGTGTGAAGGTACTGCGCCGCGCTTTGCTTCAGGGACCCACAGAGTGGAGCGTTGAGTTCCTTGAAAACCTTGAAGAAGGGATTGTTGGTGGAGTCGGTAAAAAATTTCTCAAACGCAGGGGCGGCTTGTTCATGATTCGCCATTGGATACTCCTCTAGCGGACACGGTTCTCGCGTCCGAATAATTTTCTTTATGCTAACTAATATCGCTAATTTTTGCAAGCGTTCGGAAAAGAAATTTTGTCCCCGCGGTGACGAATGTCCAATTTTTTTTAGGATGCCTCATTGACCTTCCGGAAGGAGCGATACATGTCGATCAACATTTCGCGCTGCCGTGTGGACAGATGGGGATCATGCATCACCGATTTGATGACATCGCTTTCCTCCATCTCCGCCGGATCCAGAATGCCGGCTTGGGCGTAGAGCGTCTCGGCGGAAAGCCGCAACCCTTTCGCCAACGACTGCAGGATCATGCTGCTCGGGGTGCGCAGGCCACGTTCAATCTGACTGAGATAGGGGTTGGAGATGCCACAGATATCGGCGAGTTGGCGCACGGAGAGATGCGCCAACTCACGCTGACGACGGAGAAACTCGCCAAGATTCACGTAGGGATCGGCTTTCTTATTTGTCATGGGCGTGTGCTAACGCAATTCGCTAGCACGTGCAAGCATTGCACTACAATACTCCCATTGCGCGCAGCTCTCGCCGCAATGCCGCGCGCGGTTCCGGGCCGAGCGGGGCAACCGGTCGTCGCGGAGCACCGGCTGGTAACCCAAGCATCTCGACGGCAGCTTTGACCGGTGCTGGGAACGATCCTAACCCCATCGCCAACCAAAACCGGGTTAGCCGATTTTGCACCGCCCACGCCTCTTGCAGCCGTCCGGCCTCGAAGAGGCGGAACACTTCAAGAGAGAGTTCGGGACAGACATTGGCGCTGCCGAGAATCGCGCCCTGACTCCCCGCCAGTAGGCCAGGTAACACCAACGTATCCATGCCAGTGACGACGCTAAAATCCGCGCGCCGGTCGATGAGCAAATCGTTTAAGACGGTGAGGTCTCCGCCACTATCTTTAATACCAGCAATGCGAGGAAATTGTTTCGCCAGGGTTTTCACCGCTGGGGTGCCGAGCACGTTCCCGGCCAACATGGGGATGTTGTAGAGCAGCAACGGCACGCTCGTGGCTCGCGCAAGGTCGCCATAATGCGCGCTCATCTCCTCCTGAGTCGGGCGGACGAAACTTGGCGGGGCCGCGCACAGATAATCGACTCCAGCCTTTTGGGCGTCTTCGGCGAGTTGAATCGACTCCCGCGTTGAGGGTGCGCCAATCCCGGCAATGACTGGCACTCGTTTATTGACAACGGCAACCGTCAGCCGAAATAGACGCGCCTTTTCCTCCACACTGAGAGCCCAGGATTCGCCGGTACTCGCGACCGTGAACACACCGGTGATCCCCTTCTCGATTGTCCAGTTGATAATGGCCTCGACACCTTTCTCATCAATGTTCTCGTTTTTATCGAAGGGCGTAATCATCGCCGAATAGACACCGCGTAACATCTCGTGCTCCCAATTCTTCATTTTCAATTTTTAATTCTTCATTGCTTTCCGCGCCCGTTCCAACACAATGCGTTCGATGTCAGCAATAGGGCCATCAATCATCCGCCCACGAAACGCCACCGCCCCTTTCCCTTCGGCGACTGCTTGCTCAAACGCCGCCACGAGTTCACGCGCATACGTGATTTCTTCTGGCGTCGGCGTGTACACCCTATTCACCGGCTCGACTTGGCTGGGATGAATACACGCTTTCCCTTCGTAGCCTAGTTCCTTGCCTTGGCGCGTCTCACCGACCAACCCTTCGACATTCGGGATGTCGAGAAACACGTTATCGATGGGCGTAATCCCCGCGGCCCTAGCGGCCATCACCACCTGACAGCGCGCGTGAAAGACGACCCCTTCGGTGGACGAAGCAGCCTTGATGCCCATGGACAGGGAAAAATCGCCATGTCCAAAAGCGATCCCCGCGATGCGCGGGGTTGCGCGAGCAATAGCGAAGGCATGGCCAATCGCTTCTGGTTGTTCGATCAGTGGCAAGAGCACGACCGATCCCGCGGCTCGACCCGCCCGTTGCTCGGCCAATGACACCAGGCGGTCCACAAACAGAATACTGTCAGCCGAGTTCGTCTTCGGCACCACTAACCCATCGGCCCCCGCCTCAACCATCGCCAAGACGTCATCAAGAAAATAGGGGGTATCAAGGGCATTGATGCGCACCGTCCGCTCGAAGCGCGCGAATCCGGTATCGCGCAACACTTCTTTCATCGTCTCCCGTGCCGCGGGTTTGCGTTCCGGAGCAACGGCGTCTTCAAGATCAAAAATTAAAGTATCCGCCTGTGAGTCTTTCGCTTTCGCGAAAAATTTTTCACTGCTGGCGGGAACGAATAGTAAGCTGCGACGCAGACGGGACATGGGACCTCCTTGGGGACGTAAGACGTAAGGGGGAGGGGTGGTTACGTTTTACGTTTTACGTCTTACGTTTTATGCCCTTAAATAATTCCTTTCTCCTTCAGTTCCGCGAGTCGTTCAGGCGACAGGCCGAGCTTGCCGCCATAGATTTCCTCGTTGTGCTGGCCCATACGGGTTGGTCCCGGCCAGCGAATCTTTCCCGGAGTGCGGGAGAGCTTGGGGATGACGTTCTGCATTCGTATGGGGCCGAGGTCGGGGTCTTGCACCGTGGTAATCGTTTCCCGCGCTTGGAAGTGCGGGTCCGCCTCGATGTCCGCGATACTGTAGACCGGTGCGCAGGCGCATTCGTATTCATCGAATTTCTTCAATGCCTCTTCCGCCGTCTGCGTGCCAATCCAGCCGCCGACAATGGCGTCCACTTCATCAATGTGCGCGACCCGAGCACGGTTATCCTTAAAGCGGGGATCATTGATGAGGTCCGGTTGCCCAATCGCCGCGAAGACCCGTGCGGCAATCGCCGGAGCGTTGGCCGACAGCGCGAGCCAGCGGCCATCCTTGGTCTGGTAGATATTGCGTGGCGCGCCAATCGACGGGACGCGATTGCCAGTCCGCTGTTGCACGACTCCGAGTTGATCGTAGGCAATCGTCTGATCTCCCAGAATAGTAAAGAGCGGCTCAAGGACACTGAGGTCAATGAATTGGCCCATACCGCTCTTATGATCGCGCTCGTACAAAGCAAACATCACCGACCAAGTGCCAAGCTGCCCAGCCACAGCATCGGCTAGGCCGGTTCCGGGCAGTGTGGGTGGACCGTCTGGCTGCCCGGTCATATAGGCAAACCCGCTCATGGCTTCCGCCAAGGTGCCAAAGCCTGGCTTATCTTTATATGGGCCAGTTTGCCCAAAACCGGAGACGCGCACGAAGACGAGGCGGGGATTGATCGCGTGCAGCACGTCCCACCCGATCCCCCATTTTTCCAGCGTACCGGGACGAAAATTCTCCGTCAGCACATCGGCATCGGCGATGAGCTGTTTGAATATCTCTTGCCCTTCGGGTTTGCTGAGATCAAGGGTCACGCACTTTTTGTTGCGGTTCGTAATCTTCCACCAGAGCGGGATGCCATTTTTAGCGGCGCCGAGTGACCGTAAGCTATCGCCTAACTTCGGGTGCTCAACCTTGATGACCTCAGCCCCAAAATCGCCCATGTTTTGCGAAATCGTCGGTGATGCGAAGAGGACCGCAATATCAACAACTTTCAGACCTTCCAGTGGTAAGTTCCCCATGAACGACGCTTCCTCCCCCCTATCAGAATAATTGTACGCCTCCTCTCTATCTCTTCTCGTTGTTTCTGTCTCCCCTCTCTCGACCTTGCTTCCCTTGCATTCCCGTTCATTCCCAGGAATAAGAAGACGGCGGCGGCAGACACAACGTAAAGAACCACCGATATGGACTGCCAGCATTGTCATTCAGAAAACCCACCCCATTTTCGATTCTGTGGAGAATGTGGGACCCCGCTTGGAGAACAAGCAGCAGGGAGCCCTGCGGCAACAGGACAGCATCGCACCTCTAGCGCCCAGCCTCGAGAGTCAGAAGGGCAAGGGCAAGTTTTTCCTGTTCAGACCTCACCCTCTCAACGCCAGATCGACACTGGCGCCGAACGCCGTCATTTAACGGTGATGTTTTGTGATCTCGTGAGTGTCGCTCCTCTGGCTGGGAAACTGGACCCGGAAGAGTTACGGGAAATCATTCATGCGTATCAAGAAGCCTGCACTGCTGTCGTGCGTCGCTTCGACGGCTATGTCGCTCGTTATGCGGGCGAGTCTCTGCTCTTGTACTTCGGCTATCCACGCGCCCATGAAGATGATGCCCACCGCGCGGTCCGGACAGCGTTGGAAATCCTCACCGCCTTGCCACACCTCCAGGCACGCATACAACATACCGTCGCCTCGACACTCGACCTTTCTCCTCACGTGCGAATCGGGATTCACACCGGGTTAGTGGTGGTTGGTGAAATGGGCACTCGTGATTACCGGGAGTCCGTCGTGCTCGGCGAGACACCCAACATCGCGGCGCGCCTGCGAGACCTCGCGCCACTTGATGGCATCGTCATAGGAGCGCCCACCTATCAGTTGGTGGAAGGGCTGTTCACCTGTCACGATCAAGGCGACCTCTCCTTAAAAGGGGTGTCGGCTCCCATCCACGCGTATCGTGTGGAGCAAGAAACCGAGGCGCAGAGTCGCTTCGAGGTCGCTCTCACCACCGGACTTTCACCGTTCGTCGGCAGAGAACGGGAATTAGACACGATACTGTCCTGTTGGGAACGAGTACAAACCGGAAACGGACAGATTGTGCTGATATGTGGAGAAGCAGGGATTGGCAAATCTCGGCTCGTCCAATCCTTCAGAGAACGCCTCGCCGATGAGGACTATATCTACATTAAGGGACGATGCTCTCCTTACGCACAGAATAGCGCGTTTCATCCGGTGATCGGTCTGCTGCAACAGGGCTTACAGTTTTCACGTGCGGATGACACGCAAACCAAACTCCACAAGCTCGAACACGTGTTAGAGCGGGCGAAGTTCCCCCTCGAAAAGACCGTTCCTCTCTTTGCCAGTTTGCTCTCGATCCCACTCTCCGATGCCTACGACCCTTCCCCGCTTTCACCACTCCAACGACGCCAACAATTGTTGCAGGTCTTGTTGACGTGGCTCTTGTCACTGGCCAAGCGGAAGCCAATTGTCCTGGTGGGCGAAGACCTGCACTGGATGGATCCTTCGAGTCTGGAGTTGTTGGCGCTCTTCCTCAAGCATATCGCGCAGGCCCGGATCCTGTTGATCCTGACCTTTCGCCCGGAATTTCAGCCCTCATGGGATTCCTTGCCCTACCAGGCCGAGCTCACCCTTCATCGCCTCCCGCAACCGGACGTACGGACCATGCTCGAACGACTGACGGAGGGAACCCCACTCCCAACCGAAATTGTTGAACAGCTTGTGAATAAAACCGATGGTGTCCCTCTCTTTGTCGAAGAACTGACGAAAATGGTGCTGGAATCTGGCTTGCTGAAGAAGGAAGGTCACCGCTACATCCTCACGCAACCGCTACCGCCGCTTGCCATCCCCGTGACGTTGCACGATTCGCTCCTCGCTCGGCTCGATCGTCTGGCAACCGCCAAAGAGACCGCGCAGCGCGGGGCAGTGCTAGGACGGGAATTTACCTACGAACTGATCGCCGCGGTTTCCCCACCCACCGCGTCAATTCGGCGGGACCTCGCGCTCTTAGTTGAGGCCGAACTCCTGTATCAGCGCGGTACGCCACCCAAAGAGCGGTACGTTTTCAAGCATGTCCTCGTCCAGGAGGCCGCGTATCAGTCGCTGCTCAAGAGCACCCGGCAACACTATCATCAGCATATTGCCCAGGTCTTGGAAGCGCGGTTTCCCGATCTCCGCGAGTCGCAGCCCGAACTGCTTGCCCACCACTACACCGAGGCGCTCCTCCCTGCTCGCGCCCTGCCGTATTGGCAACAAGCCGGACGCATCGCGGTCGAACGTTCGGCCCATATGGAAGCGTGCCGTCACTTCACACAGGGCATCACGCTCCTCACCTCGTTACCCGACAGTCCCGACCGGGCGCGGCAAGAACTGTCGTTACAGATTGCCCTGGGAGGGCCACTCATCGCCAGTAAAGGCTACGGTGCCCCAGAGGTAGAACGTGTCTATGCCCGTGCGCAAGCGTTATGTCAGCAACTAGGGGATTCGCCGCGCCTCTTGCAGGTGCTCCTTGGGCTCGAAGCGTTTTATTTCATTCGCGCGGAATTGCGGACCGCTCAACAACTCGCCGAACGCTGCTGGACGCTCGTTGAACATCAGCAAGACCCGGTGCGACGATTGCCAGTGCACTGGGCGTTAGGGCAAGTCCTTTTCCATCGTGGCCAATTTGCTCCCGCTCTGGCACAAGTCGAACATGGCCTCACGCTCTATTCCTCAGATTTGCACCAACCGCGTGCGTTACAAGACTCAGGCGTCATGTGTTTCGCGTATGCGGCGCTCACCCGTCTGTGCCTCGGGTATTCTGACCGCGCCTGGCAAACGACCCAGCAGATGCTGACCCTTGCCCGCACTCTTGGGCATCGCTTTAGTCTCGCGTTCGCCTTGAACATGGCGGCAACGGTCTCTTTGCTTCGCCAAGACTGGGACCGTGCCACAGCGCTCGGCCTGGAAGCCGTCGAGCTATGCCGTGAACAAGGCTTTCCAGTGTGGCTTGCCTACGCACGGATTCTGGTGGGCTGGTTAAGTGTCAGACAAGGACATGGAGAGGAATATCTGACGCAGATGCTCCAAGGGGTTTCGGCCTGGCAGGCGACCGGGGCCGAAGCGACTCGCTCCTTCCTGCTTTCCCTTGTTGCTGGTGCGTATGGACGTTCAGGACAACCAGCACGTGGGCTCCAAATTTTAGATGACGCGATCATGCTCGCACAGACGAGTGGGGAACTGTACTGTCTTGCCGAATTGTGGCAGCTCAAGGGGGGGCTGACGCTCCAAGAGGCAAATCAAAAGGCAAAAGGCAAAAGGCAAAAGGCAACACTAGAAACTGCCCCCCAACCCCTGCCCCCCAATTCCCAAGGGGAGGCGGAACAGGAAGCGGAAGGGTATTTTCTGAAGGCGCTTGAGATCGCTCGCCATCAACAAGCCAAATCGTGGGAGTTGCGCGTGGCGCTGAGCTTAGGTCGCCTCTGGGCACGACAAGGGAAACACAGCGAAGCCCAACAACTCGTGAGTGAGGTACTCGCATGGTTTACGGAAGGGTTCGATACCACCGACGTGCAGGAGGCACAGCGGTTCCTGGCAACTGGTGATCTGTAAGGAGCAAATCAAAAGGTCAAAGTAGAAAACATTTTTCTTGTAGAGACGCCTCGCTGGGCAATAGCATTAAGTGAGCGGGTTCTGAATTCCTTCTCCCGGATGGGGGAGCTTTCTAGGGGTAGGTTTTTTACCGCAAGAAGAGCAGAGTCGTCATGCCCGCGCAGGCGGGCATGACGGACCGGAGAAATCACGTAGGCAGAAAACCCGTGAAGACTACGGGCAACGAGAAAAACCTACCCCTAGAAGGGAGGGGGAGGGGGAGGGGGATTGCGTGATTTTTCCTCTAGACAAGGGCTATCACATCCTGTAACTAATCACCCACTGATATCTACTGTGCACAGTGGGTACAGCGTCCCTTCCACCTTTTTCTCTTGCTTCTCTCCCGCTGCATCCATACCTCATCAAGACATCTGATTCGTGTCCCTTTTGGAGGTTCAATTATGGCGTTCCTGTCCCAATATGAAGCACTGCCCTCTGATAGCGCGCGGAAAGCCCTGCTGGCGCAGTGGATCGACACTCGTTCACAAGAATTATTCCAGGAACTGCGCGCACAGGCACCGATCCTCGAAACACAAGAATTCGTGCTGCTCTCACGGCATGACGACGTCAAAGAAGTCCTGCGTAATGCCCATGACTTTAGCGCGACGGGGTATGTCACGAGCGATCAATTCGTCTTAGGCAAAGATCCCGAAACAGGGCACGACCAAGATCGGACGCTGATGGTCAACACGATTCCCCGTTCTGATCTGGAATGGGTCCGACAAATCGCCGCCACCGCCACCGCCCATCTTTTGGCCCTCGTCAAAGGAGACGAGGCACAAAGAACTCATTTCCCCGGTCGTTCCGAGCCGCGCCGCGCGGCGGGCAGAATCAATCTTCCCGTTGATTTCGCGCGTACGCTCTCACTCGCGATTGTCCACTCGTATTTCGGGATCAGTGAACCCAATCCCGAACAATTCGGCGTGTCTCCGCTCTTTTTCAAACTCGCGCGTCCGGTCCCACCCACGCTCCAAAAAGTTGTCGATCCCAAAGAAGTCCTGGCCCAGATAGATCCAAACTTTCCCAGTGTCGGCAACTGGATTTTTGCCATCACCGCCGCGTTTCATTGGTCAATTGTCGGACGTCACCAGCTTCCCGATCTCGCCGCCGCCCTCCCAGTGGAAAGAGCACTTGGGCACCGCGGATGTTCACGTGCTGCTATCGCTCCACACCACTCCCCGACGGGTGAAAGGTCAGACGCGCGCGCTCCGCACCCTGTTTGCGCGACATCAATTGACAGAACTCCGCTGTGAAGAAGGTGCCCTACTCAACGACCCACGCGCCAAAAGCAAGGATCTGCCGGGAGTGTTGATCCATTTCGGCTACCGCGATGGCATCTCCCAACCGAAGATTGAGGGAGCCCCCGTTCCCGCATACGCTGCTCCTCACACCGCAACGGTCAAGCCTGGCGCATTTCTCCTGGGATACCCAAGCCAATGGCAAGGCTTTCGCTATCCCGTGCCTCACCCTCCTGAACTGGGGAAAAATGGCAGCTTCGCCGCGTTTCGCATTTTGCAACAACATGTAAGCAAATTCGAGGAATATCTGACGCAGGCGGCGACCGAGAGCAAGATGAACCGCGAAATGATCGCCGCGAAACTGTGTGGTCGGTGGCGTAACGGGACCCCACTCGTGCAATCCCCCACCACGTCCGTGCCATCACCTCATCCCAACGATTTTGACTATGCCGATGACCCACATGGTCACAAATGTCCGTTCGATTCCCACATCCGCCGCGCCAATCCACGCGGCGAGGTGGTGGCCGGGTCAGATGGCGATCAACATCCCATCATCCGCCGTGGGATGCCGTATGGCCCCCGATATAACCACACGGCGGACAAAGATGACGGAGTTGAACGCGGCCTACTGGGCTTGTTCATTTGCGTGAGCTTAGAAGATCAGTTCGAGTTTCTGATGACCAATTGGATGAACCGGGGCGGCTTTCGTTCGGAGTTACCCAGCCAGACCAAGGACATCATCGCCGGCAACGACGCCATCGGGGCGACGCCATTCCAAGTGCCAACGCCGAACGGCACCGTCGCACTGCCAAACTTCTCACACTTCGTGACGACACGTGGAGCCGCCTACTGTTTTCTGCCCAGCCTCACGGCGTTGCGGTATTTGGCGACCCTCTAAATTCTCTCCGCGCAGCCCGATTCGTGGCTGCGCGTGAGAATCGCCCCTGGTAGTGAGTCGAGAAGGCCTTGCGGAATAACAAGAGACGCGTCATTCCCGTGCAGGCGGGAATCCAGGCGCTTGAGGCCATGGCCTCCGCTTCAAGTAGGCTGGCGATGACCAACGGGAATCTCAGCGCGGCGTGCACAGCTCCTCAGACTGGAATTCGCGGCACTCATTGCCAGCTTACATCTGTCCAAGGGGCGGTCGCACTGAGCACTCCGCGCCTTCCCTTGCTTTTCTTCCCATTCCTGGAAATATAGGCGGCGATGCAATGCTCGTACTGTCAGGCCGAGGTTCCCGCTCACTTCAAGTTCTGTGGGACGTGTGGCTCCCCACTGGCATCGCTTCGGGAGTCCCCCGATGCGCAACGACGCCAGCTCACGGTCATGTTTTGTGACCTGGTCGGGTCGACGCCTTTAGCCCAACAGCTTGATCCCGAAGACTTACAGTTCGTACTCCACACCTATCAAGAAGCCTGCGCCACGGCGATTCAACAATTTGACGGCTATATCGCTCGGTCGCTCGGCGATGGCCTCTTGGTCTATTTCGGCTACCCGCGTGGGCAAGAGGAGAGTGCGCAACGCGCGGTGCGCGCGGCACTCGGTATTCTGGCCGCGCTGCCCCAACTCAACGCCCGTCTCCAGCAACAGTTCTCCACTTTCACCCTCCACCCGATCCAGGTACGGATCGGGATTCATACGGGACTCGTCATCATTGGCGAGATGGGCACGACGACGTTTCGCGACCCCATGGCGATTATCGGCCAAACTCCGAACATCGCGGCGCGCCTGCAAACAATTGCCACCCCGAATACCATCGCGATTGGCGCATCCACCTATCAGCTCATCCGGGGATTTTTTGAGTGCCGTTCGCTCGGCACCCCACCACTCAAAGGCATCGCGACTCCGCTGCCCGTCTACCAAGTGCTGTATGAGAACCTCGCACGCACGCGTCTCGACGTAGCGGCGGACAGGGGCCTGACGCCGTTGGTGGATCGCCAGGAGGAACTCACACTCTTATGGGATCGCTGGCAACAGACGAAAGGCGGAGCCGGGCACATCGTCTGCCTTCATGGAGAGTCTGGCATCGGCAAGTCGCGCTTGGTCCAAGCCCTCAAGGGACACGTTGCGAGCGAGGACGCCCTGACGCTTGAGTTTCGTTGTGTACTCCAGCATCAAAATAGCGCGCTCGCTCCAATTATTGATCTCCTCCAGCGTCGCCTCCAATTTGACACCACGGAGGATCCGACTGAGAAATGGCAACGACTCGCGCGAGTAGTGCGATACTGGGCCCCCGCGCTCCAGGACAACATCGCGCTCCTCGCGGCCTTGCTCTCGCTCCCACTTCCTGATGACGCCGCGCTCCTCGCCCTCAACCCACAGCGCACGCGACAGCACACACTCGAAGCCCTCATATCAGGACTCCTCGCCGTGACAGCGCGCAAACCGGTACTGCTGATTGGCGAAGACTTGCACTGGATTGACCCGACGACCCATGAACTGCTGAGTCTGCTCGTTGAGCGCGTCGCGACCGCGCCGCTCTTCGTCGTCCTCAACTTTCGTCCGGACTTCGTGCCCCTGTGGACGCCACCACCACATCAGACTTCGGTTGCCGTGCCCCGTCTCTCATCATCGGACATGAAAACCATGATGGCCAGCGTCGCCAAGGGTAAAGCCCTCCCGCACGAAGTGTCGCAACACATTGTCAATAAAACAGATGGCGTCCCCCTATTTATCGAAGAACTCACCAAGATGGTGCTTGAGTCCGGACTCTTGCGGGAACATCAAGCGTCCTATGCACTCACCGCTCCACTTCCTCCATTCGCGATTCCGACGACGTTACAGGATTCCCTGCTCGCGCGACTTGATCGGTTAGCGACCGTCAGAGAGGTCGCTCAGCTCGGTGCCACGTTAGGGCGAGAATTCTCTCACGCACTGATTCAGGCCGTGTCCCATGTGGACACAACTACGCTCCAACGCGATCTCACTGTTCTGGTCAATGCGGACCTGCTCTCTCAACGCGGGACCCCACCACACAGTCGGTATTTTTTCAAACATGCCCTCATTCAGGAAACCGCGTACCAATCACTCCTCAAGAGTCGGCGCCAAGAGTATCACCAACGAATCGCGCAGGTTTTGCAAACCCAGTTTTCCGACACGGCGGACCTTCAACCGGAGATGGTGGCCTATCACTACACGGAAGCCGGGCTCATCGACCAGGCCGTCCCCTATTGGCGGAAAGCCGGAGAACAAGAACTCGCGCGCTCCGCCAACACGGAAGCCATTAGTCATCTCACCAAAGGATTGTCACTCCTCGCGACGTTACCGAAGACACGCGAAACCGCGCAGCAAGAACTATTGCTGCAAACGTCGCTAAGTCTTGCCCTTGGCGCGACCAAAGGGTTCGCCGCTCCCGAAGTGGAACGGAGCTATGCCCGCGCGCACGAACTCTGTCGAGAGCTCGGGGAAACCCCGCAACTGTTTCCCGTCCTGTGGGGGCTCTGGGCCTTTTACTTGGTACGGGCGGAAATCCCCACAGCTCATGAAACCAGCGGGCAACTCCTCATATTGGCTCAAAGTGCGAACGATTCCACCTTACAACTTGAAGCCCACGATGCACTGGGAACGACATTGTTTTGTCACGGGGACTTCCTCACTGCCCGTCACCATTTCGAGCAAAGCATTGCCCTCTATGACGTGCGCCAACATCGTAACCTCGCCTTCCTCTATGGAGGAGAAGACCCTGGCGTCATTTGTCTCGCCTGGGCAGCCGTTACTCTTGGCACCCTCGGTTATGTGGAAGAAGGAGGGCGCAGGAGTGACGAAGCGCTAACTCTCGCCCAAGAGCTCGCGTACCCCTTCAGTCAAGCCGAAGCTCACTGCTTAGTCGCCGAGTTTCATTGGTTACATCGAGATGCGGACCTGGTGCAACACCATGCGGGTACGGCCCTCTCAATTGCCGAGGAACAAGGGTTTCCTTTATGGGCCGCCCTCGGCAACATCTTCCACGGCTGGGCTTGCGCGGAACAAGGGCAAACGCATACGAGCGTCGCGCAAATCCAACGTGGGTTAGCCCAATGGCGCGAGACGGGAGCACGACTGTTCCAACCCCTTTTCCTCTACCTCCTGGCGGATGCCTACCGAAAGCAAGACCAACACCATGAAGGAATCCAAGCGATCAATGAAGCCCTCGCCTTAGTCCAGGAAACCGGAGACTGCTTCCCGGAAGCCGAGTTGTATCGACTGAAAGGACAGCTTACGCTGCAAAAGTTTCGAGTTTCGAGTTTCGAGTTCCTCCCGGCCCTCAACCCCTAACCCCTAGCACCCAAGAAGCCGAGACATATTTCCTCAAGGCTATTGAGATTTCCCGCCAGCAACACACGAAAACCCTGGAGTTACGGGCCGCCATTGATCTCGCGCGCCTGTGGCGACAACAGGGCCAAGAAACGGAAGCGCGACGCCTGCTCAGCGACGTCTGCGCCTGGTTCCCATCGACCCTCACGACGCGGGACTTAGTCGCGGCTCGAGAGTTGCTCGTCCAATTGCCGACTTGAGTTTCAGCGCGAAGCCCCTTATAACGGACGGAACACACAGACAGTGAAGGGAGCATACCGTGGCACAGGCATCGAAGAGTAGCAAAGCAAAAAATGGAGCGAAAAAATCGCTTCCCATCGTTGGGGTGAATCTCACCGCGAGTAGCCATGAATACCTCATTCACCTGTATGACTTGGGACTCTTTGAGGGTTCCCTCGGAGCAACGAAGGTACATGCGGAACTCACGCCGGTGGTCGACGCCCTCCATCATGTCCTCACCGGGGGGAAAGTTGAACTGCGGGTCGTCCAATCAGGGAATGCAGATCTGAAGAAGAGGCTTGATGGACAACTCGCCCAAAGCCTCAAGGACACGAATCAGGTCAATCGCCAAGTCCGCTACCCACTCACTGTCGCGGTATGAGCGCGGGCGCGGTTTTTCAAGAAGCGCTGCGGATCACCAACCGTCAGTCCCTCCCGCATCAAAGTCAGCAAGCAGTGTTCGCCGCTCTGGAAGCGGGCCGTCCAGGCCCGCTGACCTTTCTCTACGAGGCGGGCGCCGAAGCAAAGGTCCCACGCGTCCAACTCTTACTGCGTGCGGCGGCTCTTTTCTTTAACTTCTGCGCCGCCAACCTCGCGGACGACCTCAGCGACGGCGATTGCACCTACCTCTCCCCGCCGTTTCGCCTCGGTCCCCCTGTTCAATTCGTCCTCCAGAACTTGTTGTTTACCGCGCTCGCGGAAGCCAAAATCCCCCACTCCACATTAGGAGTCGCCATGCAAGACTTGCTCATCATGGGCGGGGGACAAATTACGGAAATACAAACCCAGCGATGGACCGCGACAATCTTTCGTGAAGTCGGCGAACAGATTGCCGGTCGTCAGTGGTCCGCCTATCTCCGTATTTTATGGAGTGGCACGAAACTCGCCGCGCGTGGGGCCACGGTTGGTATGCACACCGCTATCGCCGGTCATGTCGCCGAAGATATTCGGTCCGCCGACCCTCGCTTCATGAGTCTCTCTCTCGCGGACAAACGGACTATCATCGCTTGGGCCTCGGCCTCGGCGGAGGTTCTGCGGAACGAGCGTTTACACTGCCTTGATGCCGTGCTCAGCGGCGTTGATCCGATTCTGCGCGCGGCCCTCACGCCACGCGGACGCGCGAAAAAGGGTTAAGACCCAACCATCCACTCGCCCCCTGGTTTCACCTGGTACAATTCGAGCAAGATCCCGTCTGGGGCTTCATACATGACGTAGCGGAAGGCAGGATCATCAGTAATCTCTTTGCGAAATACCGCGCCGTGGGCTTTCATGTGCGTGACGAGTCCGTCCAGATCATCGGTACGGATACCAAGATGATGGACCAAACCCCGGTCCGCGTTCCGAGGCGCTTGCGCGTAGAGGTGCAGCGCCAGACCACCGATCTCCAGACGAACGTTGCGTTGTCCCACAAGCTGGGCATCATACACAACGCGCCCCCCAAACATGGTCCGATAAAAATGCACGGCCTGTTCGACTCGACTTTGGCCATACCGAGTGACATTTTTTGTCACTGCGCCTCCTCGCCTTTGGTCAATTAAGCGGCGAGGGGGAGATCATTCAGCAAGGCCTCAAACGCCTCCCGTGGGAATTGCGCGAGGTCCGCTTGAGGAGCCGAGTTCAC
>SHZE01000009.1 GCA_009692435.1 Deltaproteobacteria bacterium
GGCGGCGCGGGTCCACATCGTTTGCAGGCGCTCCACTAAGGCACACGTCATCGTCGGCATACCCCATCCTTCTTGTTCCAGAAATACTCGCTCCCCCCTTTAGCTTAACCCCTCCTTTTTGCAAGGGTTATAGTGCGTTTGCCCTGCACCGTGAAGGTGGCTTTGGCGAGCCCGTTTTGCCACAGGAAGAAGCCCACCGTCGCTGGACTCACTCCCTTGTCCACCGGCAGCTTTGCGACTTTCAATGCGTGCACGGTGTACAGGTAAGTGTGCTGGCGTCCCGCGGGTGGGCAGGGGCCGAAGAAGCCGGGTTTGCCCAGGTCGGTGTTCCCCTCCACGGTCCCGGCCGGCAGCATGCCGCCAGTGGCACCGCCGGGAAGCCCCGTGGTGTCCGCCGGAATGTCGTAGGCCACCCAATGCCAGAAGCCGCTGCCGGTCGGCGCGTCCTTGTCAAACAACGTGACGGCGAAACTCTTGGTGTCCTTTGGCGCGTTGCTCCACTCCAGGTCGGGCATGACGTTACCGCCAGAGCATCCAGCATTGTTCGAGTAATGCTCCGTGCCAATAGCCGCGCCGGGTTTGAGAGCCTTGCTGCGCAACGTGAAGTCAGCGGCGGAGACTACCGTGGTGACCAAAACGGAGGCGACGACGAGAGTAGTGATGGTGAGGATATGTTTCATGCGTGTCTTGTAGCGGAATACGCGGCAATGAAAAAGTGGAAGGAATGAGAGCACCCCGGCGATCAATCGCCGGGCTACACCATGACGCCCCATGAATAGGCATTGGCCGGATTGATCCAGGGCCGTTGCGTAGCGTGGGCATTGATACCCGCGCGGACAAGCACGCTTCGTGCCCGTGAGTGGGTTACTTCGCGTTTGACAACTTCGGTGCCTCCGGTGTAAAGCTCTCTCCAAAGGAAAACCGGTAGCACCGTTGGTTGTGCTTTTTTTCGCACCAAACCCGAGGAGGGAACGATGACACAAAGTGACATGGACGCCACCAGCCCAAAGTATTTGCGCAACAAATACGCGATCGTGGGAGTGGGGGAAACGACCTATCGACGCGGGTCCCAAGAATCCACCCGCAATCTGGCGACGTGGGCGATCAATAATGCCCTTGATGACGCGGGTCTCGAAGCGGCGGACATTGATGGCATGCTGTCGTACTCCGGCAACGACTCGACCATGTCGCCGTTCGTGGCTGGCGATCTCGGCATTCGACTGAACTTCTACATGGACGTGCATGGCGGCGGCTCCAGCACCGAGGCGCTCATTGGCATCGCCATGGGGGTGATCGAGGCTGGCATGTGCAAGACGGTCGCCATCTTCCGTTCCATGAACGGCTACACGCAGGTACGAATCGGTGGCACCGGTGCACGCTCCGCCGCGCCGATCACTGGCGACCAAGTGCACATGCGCGCGTATGGCTGGCAGAGCGCGGGCCAGATGTTCGCCCCGACCTTCCTGCGCCACATGTACGACTACGGCACGACCTCCGAACAGGTCGCGCATGTCAAGATGGCGCACAGCAAGCATGCCTCCAATAATCCCAAAGCCTTCTACAAAACTCGCTACACGGTTGAAGATGTTCTCAACTCACGGATCATCTGCAAGCCACTGCATCTGCTCGATTGTTGCGTGGAGACCGATAATGCGACGTGTATCATCGTCACCCGTGCCGAGCGCGCCAAGGATATGAAGCAGCCGTTGGTACAGATCCGCTCCGTGGTGGGACGCTGTTGCAAGCCGCGCATCGACATGCACTATCAGCATGGCCCGATCTCGACGGTCGCGGGCTACTACGCCAAGGACATTCTGTGGCCGAATGCTGGCGTGGGACCGGAGGAGATCGACCTGACCGGCTCCTACGATGCGTTCACCTTTACCACCACGCTCCAGCTTGAGGACTACGGCTTCTGCAAGAAAGGCGAAGGTGGCCAGTATGTCTCCAGTGGCATCATCGAGCTGGGCGGAAAACGACCGAACAATACCTCGGGTGGCCATCTCTGCGAGGGGTACACTCACGGGATGAACATGGTCATTGAGAACGTGCGCCAGTTGCGCGGCAACGTGGACGATTCCTGTCCCGTGGGACCCAACGGCAAACGCCAGCATACGTATGACTATCGGGAAGGTGGCTGCCGTCAGGTGAAAGACGCGGAACTGAGTGCGAATCTGGGCTGGGCGATGCCCGGTACCGGCTCGGCCATGGTGATGCAGCGCGGATAAGGCGTACCTACGGCATACCTACGGCATACCTACGGCATACCTACGGCATACCTACGGCATACCTACGGCGGACCTACAGGAGGACAGACAGATGCTACAAGGTGACTATCTCGGCATGCGGTTGACTATCGAAGACGTTGATAAGGAAAATTTGGCCTTCTTTCAGCACTGTGCCCAGGGCGACTTCCGCCTCCAAAAGGGGAAGAAATCGGGGCTGTTCCGCTATCCCCCGACCACGGCTTGTCCGTGGACCCGGGATCGGGAGTATGAGTGGGTGAGCGTGGAGGGGAAAGGGACGGTCCACTCCTACGCGGAGGTCCACCACGCCATCCAGCCCGCGTTTCGCGCGCACGTGCCGTACATGATCCTCCTGATCGATCTCGACACCCAGAAAGGGCAACCAAGCGAGCACGAAGCCCTGCGGGTGGTGGGCAACCTATTGACCGCCGCTGGTGATTTTGCTCCGCCGGAGATGATCAAGACCGTGGGGATTGGCACCCGCGTGCGCATGGTCTTCAAAACAGTGAGCGACGGGTTCGCGCTGCCGCACTGGACGATTGACGAGGCGGCGGAGCAACCAGCCAATCCCTGGCGTTATCCAGAGTAAAAGGAAAAGTCACCTACCCCCCCTCCCCCTAGCCCTCTCCCAGCCGGGAGAGGGGACTTTCCCAGACTCCGCACTGCCCTAGAGATCGACCGGCAACTCCAAATACGTGCGATAAATAAAGTCACGGTGCTCGAACAGGATCGGTTTGGCCGCGGCCTGGATGGTGGGATCGGTATTCGTATACATCTTGCGAAATGGGGCTGGCATCGGGCACTGTTCCTCCGGCAGCGGCTGTACGAGCGCGGCGAAGGCGGCCCAGTAAATATCCAGCGCGGTCAGTTGGTTGCCGATAAAGAACTTACTGCTCCGCGCGCGCTGTTGTTCGAGACGATTGCTCAAGAGCTGGAGAATCTCGGCACAGTGCCGTGGGGCCGCTTCCGCCTCCGCCGCCTGATAGCCATATTTATCCCCGATATAGGTTGAGAACCCACGACTCGTCTTATCCGCATTCGGATTGGTGAGCGTGGGATGCACCAGCATCAACCGCTTCGACCACCCAAACCCGTGCTGGCCACACAACTCGTTACAGTAGCCGAACATCAAGGTCCGTTCGTCCATGTTTTTGGGAATCAGGGACGGATTGGGCTGGAGGCGCTCGGCCAGATAGAGTTGCTCAATCCACGTCGAGCGTGGGGGCTCATCGTTCCAGGTCATCACTGGGGCCGTCGCTTGCGCGGACCATTCTTTCAAGGCACGGTTTTCCCCGCCGATCTCCTGTCGCCCTTTCACATAGGAAACCTTCTTGACGTACAGGATACCCTTGAGCGATTCACTCCACGGGCCCGGGACCCCCGGTGAGAGGACCACTCGCAACCCCGACAATTCTCGTGCTTCTTCAACGCTGATGTATTCCGCCATGACTCTCTCCTCTTTATCGTTCTCGCATGCCTTCCTGACTAATGCCCGGTGCATAGTGATAGAGCACCGTAATGCTCCGTTCCTTGAAAAACCATTGCCCAGACTCTTTCACTAGCGTATCATCGTACCGTCCAGCAATGATGTGGACTTTCCCGTCCTTATCCACCGCATCCGAATCAAAGTACGTTGCTGCGGTTGCGGTGTCTTCGTGAATTGTCACCCGCGGTTCATACAGTTTGTGTCGCATGTGGTGATACTGACCCGGGCGCTGCTGAAAAAAACGTTCATACCAGGCTTGGATGGTCTCACGGCCGGTATGTTGCTGCTCGCGCTCAAACGAGACAGAAAAGGTGGCCTCCCGGTGAAACAACGTGCCTAACTCCTGCAATGCTCCCCCATCAAGAGCAAAGCAGTACCGACTGAGCACTTGACGTACCCCTTCCACGCTTTCGCTGAGCGTTGGAAGACTACTCCGTGTCCGTCCTGGTGAGCCCTGTCGCACACGTTGAAGCGGTCTGACCATTTTCTTCACTGGTTTGCCCGCGCCTCGACCTGCCTTTGCTTTTGGGTGTGTTGTCGCCATCGTGAGAGGCTCCGTTATTGTTCGTGGTTTTACCGGTCGATGCTCACTGAGACCGGGCTGATTCTGCAACTTGTCATGAGTCGTTGTCAAGCAGAATCCATTGCATTCGACGTAAGAAAAATTGTTGTATGAGATATCCAACACCAACCGGACTCCGGGAAATTTTACATTTAGCGTTCCCGATCATTGCTTCAATGGCCTCGGCGACCGTCGCCAGTTTCGTCGATACCTGGATCGTAGCCCAGATCGGCACGACCGAAATGGCGGCGATCATGCCCGCCGGGGTGACGGCGTACACGCTGACCGCATTACCGCTGGGAATTACACAATGTGTGAGCACATTCGCCGCGCAATCCCTGGGGCGTGGCAACCCGGCGGAGGGAGCAGCGTATACCTGGCAGGGGCTCTATTTGAGCGTGGCCGTGGGAATCGCGGGTTTCCTCCTGTGGCCGTTCGCGCCTGTATTTTTCGGTGCTTTTGGCCACGAACCGGAAGTGGTTGCTCTTGAGGTCATGTATTTCCGCATCCGCTTGTGGGGCGTCGGCCTTGGAGTCGCGATCGGGGCATTGAATGGTTTCTTTTACGGTATTCACCGGCCCAATGTCCCCTTGGTGGCCATGGTTGTCGATAATATCGCCAACGTTGCGCTCTGCTACATGCTGGTGTTGGGCGCATGGGGAGCTCCGGCATTGGGGCTCGCTGGTGCTGCCGTCGCGTTTGTGGTCAGCTTTGTCGCGCAAGTGACGGTGCTGCTCGCGGCCTTTCTCTCGACGACGTATCACAATGAGTTTTCCACACGCGAGGACTGGCGCTTTTCCCCGGCGCGCTTGTGGCAGCTCGTGCGGATTGGCTGGCCGATTGGGGTCCAGCAATCCTTGGATGTGCTTAGTTGGGGAGTCTTAATCATCCTCATGGTTGGCCGCTTCGGCAAGGAACAACTCGCCGCCAGTAACATCGCCATCCAGTATATGACGATTTCTTTTTTGCCAGGGATTGGCTTGGGACAGGCGCTGACCGCCTTGGTCGGACGCTACATCGGCGAGGGGAACATCGAAACCGCCATCCAGCGCGTCTACGAAGGACTGCTGTTAGCCATGCTGTACATGACGTTCATGGGACTCATCTATTTTCTGGTACCGGGACCACTCATGGCGTTTTTCAATGCCGATCCTCGCGTTATTCAAGCGGGCAGCGCGATTCTCTTGTGCGCCGCGGTCTTCCAACTGTTCGATGCGATGAATGTGACTTTCGTTGGAGCCTTGCGTGGCGCTGGTGACACACACGGGATCGCGTGGATCACGATTGGCCTCTTGGTGGTCGTCTTCGCGCCCTTGAGCATTGGCGCGGTCATGTACACCGATCTGCAATCGGTCGGTCCCTGGTTAGCGGGCACGGCCAATACGATCCTGTTGGGATTGCTACTGTGGTGGCGGTTCGCGCGTGGGAAATGGCAGGAGATCAATATCTTCGCGGTGAAACGGAAAAATTGGCGGGCCGGCGTATGAGCCAGCCCTCCTCAAACTGTGGGCCTGTAACGCGATTACGCGGCCACTGCTTGCTGGGGCGCGGCGATACCCATGTTCGCAAGCTTGGAGATGGCGCGCTCACTCAGCAAGCCGACGCGGGTCATGTTGTTCCACAATGAGGCATGGAAATCTTTCTTAAAGAATTGACGGAACAGCATGTGCTCGTTTTTCCGCGCGACCTCGTGCCGCAGCTTCTTGATGTCCTCGATTTCAGCCTTGTTGAAACCGACCGCCTCGTAGGCTTCACGGGGGAACTGGCCACCGAGCAACCCGGCTGCTGCTTCACAAGCGAAATCTTCGACTTCACGAAGTTCTTGAGCTGAGAGTTGTTGCATTTGTCCCGGAAGGCTGAGCATCCCAAACCCCATGTGCCGCGCTTCGTCAGCCAGGATGCGTTTGCAGATTGAGCTGACCAGTGGGTCCTGGCTGTGCTGTTCGAGCATACGAAAGAGTGAAACCGCGAGGGTCTCGGCCACGAGCTGCGTGCCCACGGTCTTAAAGTACCATTGCGGAAGCGCCAGGATATTGTCGAACAAATTACGTAAACTCGCGGTGAGGGGATAGGTCACCCCCACTTTATCAAGCAGGTAGCGCGTAAGCACTTCGGAGTGACGCGCTTCATCCACAACCTGCGTGGCCATGAAAAACTTGCCATCAATGTCTGGAATGACATTCACCAACTGGCTACAGACCAGCATGGCAAACTCTTCGCCGTACATGAGCTGACTGATCCGCCACGCCGAGAAATGGCGATTCAATTCCGCCCGTTCACGGAGGCTCATCTTGTCCCAGTATTTCGTGCCATGAATGTCGATCAATCCATCGGGAAAGATACCGCCATCCGGGTTCACCTCGAGCTTCCAGTCGATATCACTCGAAGCATTCCATTGATCGCGTTTCGCTTTTTCATACAGCCCTCGCATATCCTGATCTTTGGGCGCGAGCTCATGGGTGAAAATAGCATCGACAGTAGCGCTCACCGTATGTGTCTTGGGATGCGCATGCGACATAGAGACTCCTTAAATGGTACTTTTGTGTTGCAATATTGAACGTAGACGTTATCTACCCGGTTCAATTTTCCCTGTCAAGCTAGAATTTTGCCGTACGGATGGGGGGCATATCAAAATTCGGGCACTCCAGACCAGCGAGCACATTTGCGCAGTTATGGAAGGATTCGATAACTGGGCGAATACCCACAAGTCCGCCTACTCAGAATACAGCCGGATTTCAGAATGCCGGGAGGTAAGTGCGGCTTCGCCGTTGATCAACGAACCAAAGTACACTTGGGCGAGTTGCCAATTTTTAAGATCTTTGTGAGGGCCAATTGTATCGCCGGGGAGATACGGGCTCGTACGAATCAAAAATTTTACACGTTCAGCAATGTCGATATCGTACCAAACTGAGGGAGCTCCTGAGACAAGCAACGGGCGATTGTACACCGCCATATCGTCATTCACACCAAAGTACGGAGCCTCTGTCATAAACCAACTGCCATTGAACGAAGCGTTCCGCGAGTCGTACGACACGATTTGATAGAAAAGGGTATGCCCAGTAACTTGGTTAAGAAAGACGACGCCGATAAGTGTTGAGGCGAGGTTATATGGAGCGTTGCACCGAGTTCCTTGAGTTGCCGACACAACCTCCTGGCGTACTTGTATGTGCAAATTTGTCACAGCCCCCAACGTGGGACGACGAGACGGTTTAACCCATCCCTCGGGAGAGCCCGGGTAATTGTCAACAGCATGTGTGGTATTGGTCGGGAGAAGGAGCAGATCGAATTCTTGGGTAGGGTCACAGCCGATGAGTCGAGAGCCGAAGGTATCTTGAGTGAGGTCGGCAACATTCCCCGTCGGACCAGTATGGGTAAACTTGATCCGGCCACTGTCATCGGCATTCCGAACCTGCCAAGTGCGGTCTGTACAGGATCCGAGACAATCAATGACAGCGGGAAACTCGAAGCGGATTCCCCACTGTGCAATATACCAACGAGATTTTTTCCCTTTTTCGCCCACTAGACCATAAAATGGTTGACCGTCAATTTTTGAGGCGAGGTAAATCTTGTTGGGAAGAGGAGAACGCAAATAGTCGCGAGCGAAGGATGGGGTCACAAGGACCGCTAGTAGAAAGGATGTCACAATAAATTGATGAGCGCGCATAAGAATTCCCTCTTTAGTATTAACGGAACGACGGGCATTTTGGTTGACGCGCGTTCTTATGAAAATCGGCTAGTGAGGATGTCATTCGTTGACCAACAAGAAACTGACAGGCACGATGGTGTACCTGGAGGGTTCTATGAAAAAAATAACAGTCGCGTGGTTGATAGCGATTACGTTTGTGTCAGCTTGTAGCTCGCCACCAGAAGCACCAAAAGCTACCAGCGCCCCACCACCAGCACCCCAAACGACTCCTTCGATTGGTCGCCAGTATGGAGAAACCTTGAAAAGCGGAATCGACAAGGCCAAGGAGATTCAAGAGACGGAGAAAGACAGAATCCAGCAAATGGATGAGGCGGCAAAGCAAAATCCGTCGAGTCCGGGTGAGTAACCGTGCGCTTTCCCTAGTTCACGAGAGACGGATAGTGTCCGTCTCTCGGAAGCTACGCTCTTCTTTTCAACGCCCCTTCACGAGCAAGCGCATCAACGACATCTCGCAGAGTCCAGCCATGCTCGCCACGTTCAGGATCACGCTCCGCTAATCGCAATTGGCCGACCGCGCCCAGTGTCTGTTGTGTGCCACGCGCCATGACCGACGAGAACCTATAATGTTCCAAGGTCTCCGCTAACTCCGCCATCTCATCGGCCCGACGGGCGGCGTGCATCGGGTAGGTAGGGACCAGCCACTCGAGTGCTTCCATCACTCCAGGGAGAAGTACCTGATAGCGATGCAGGAGTTCGTCAAGGAAACCGAAATCCTGCGCTGCCGCCGTCAATTCGAACAAGAGCGCGGCCAACCCCTTATTCAGTCCGGAGAAGACCATCTTGAAGGCAGAGGCTTGACCGATCTGATCGCCCAACAGATGCGTCCGCAGTGATTGACCATACTGCTCCTCAAAAAGGCGAGCCTGGGAACCGCTGACATAGAAGATGCAACGACCACGCACATCACGAGCGGGGCCCACAATACAAGCATCAAGATACGGTGCGCCGGTTGGCGCGATGATTGTCCCGACTTCTTGCGCGGTCATCGGTGAGATCGCATTGGCATCAACAAATACCGGTTTCCGCCCTGTCTCCCGTACCGCCGCGGCAAAATCTGTCGCCACCGTTTGGGCCGCCGTGGGTGGAATAATCGAGAGGATCATGTCCGCATGGCGGACAACTTCCGTCATCGAATCGAGAACCGCGATTGCCGTGCTGGCACATAAACGGCGGGTGCGTTCGCTACGACCCACCAGCGTCGTCACGACATTGAAGCCATCTTCCAACAACACACGGCCAACCCCGTGGCCCATATCACCCGGGTAGAGAATTCCGACGGTTTGCATGCTGCCCTCTCTTCGTAAAGGTAGAAAAGGAAGACCATACCACGCGCCCTTTCTCTGTCCCAGGCTTTCCCCGTCTTTTGCTCCGATGACCGCCCCAGCCCTTTTCTTTCTTTCACTTTTCTGCCACAGGAAAGGACGCGAGGAGGAGGACGACCATGATCAGAATGAACGAGAATTATCTCAAACTACAGGCTTCTTATCTTTTTTCGGAGATCGCTAAGCGCGTGAATACCTATGTCGCGCAAAATCTCGACAAGAAGATTATTCGGTTAGGCATTGGCGATGTGACCCGTGCGCTCCCGGCTGCCTGTACCACCGCTTTTCATAAAGCTGTCGACGAAATGGCACAGGACGCCACTTTTCGTGGATATGGACCAGAGCAAGGGTACGAATTCCTGCGCACGCAAATTGCCCAGTTCGATTTTCGCGCGCGGGGAGCGGAAGTGACTGCCGAGGAAATCTTTATTAGTGATGGCGCGAAATGCGATACCGGCAATTTCCAGGAACTCTTTGCCGCCGACACACGCATTGCCGTGCCTGATCCGGTCTATCCCGTGTACGTCGATACCAACGTCATGGCTGGCCGCACGGGCGCCTGGAAAGATGGGCGCTACGAAGGGCTTGTTTATCTCGAATCCACCGAGGCGAACGATTACGTCCCTGCCCTGCCCAAGGAAAAGGTGGATGTCATCTATCTCTGCTTTCCCAATAATCCCACCGGACGCACGGTGACGAAAGCGCAACTCCGTCCGTGGGTTGAGTACGCGCACGCCAACAAGGCGCTCATTTTATACGATGCCGCCTACGTTGCTTTTATGCGCGATGATGCGTTGCCGCAGAGCATTTACGAAATTGACGGAGCCCAGGACGTCGCCGTCGAGTTTCGCAGTTTTTCGAAAACCGCGGGATTCACGGGCACCCGCTGCGCGTACACAATCATCCCTAAACGATGTAAAGTATACGACTCACAAGGAAATCCGCATTCCTTACACGCGCTCTGGGACCGTCGGCATTCGACCAAGTTTAATGGGGTCTCCTATCCTGTCCAACGAGCCGCCGAAGCGGTGTACTCGCCCGAAGGGCAGAAACAGATTCGGGAATTGAGCGATTACTACCTCGTGAACGCGGCACGTATTCGTGAAACGCTCGGCAAGCTAGGCTTTCAGTGCGTCGGCGGCGACCACGCCCCTTACGTGTGGGTGAAGGCGCGCATGGATTCCTGGAAGTTCTTCGATCTTCTCTTGCAAAAGGCACACGTTGTCTGCACCCCAGGAGCAGGATTCGGCAAATGCGGAGAAGGGTACATCCGTTTCAGCGCTTTCAATAGCCACGAAAACGTGGATTTGGCACTCCAACGCGTCGCCGAAGCGTTACGTGATTTGTAAGAAGCTCAGGTAGGCTGGGATGACCAAGGGGAATACCAGCGTGGCGTCCACAGCCCCCAAGACTGGAATTCGCCGCACTCATTACCAGCCTACTTCAATCTATAAACGGTTCGGGGTTCGGAGTTCCAGAAGGTTCGGAGTCGAGGTGTGATAGTACACGACGGATTTCCCTTGATGACACAAATAGTTGTCAAGCGCGCTCATTGCCGATATAAATGGCACGTCTAGTGAGGCCGGGAGGGAGATGATTCACCGAGTCCATATTGGTATTGGGTCAAACTTAGGAAATCGTCGCGCGCACTATCAGAAAGCGCAGGAGTTAATCGCCGCGCTCCCGAAGACCCGGATTATCAAGCGCTCGTCGCTGTATGAGAGTGAGCCGCACGGAGACGCGAAGAACTGGTACGTCAACGGCGTCATCGAAATCGAAACTGAATTCCTTCCGGATAAGCTGCTCCAGCACCTTCAGGCCATTGAGCAAACAATGGGGCGCAAAAAAACTCCCCAAACCAAAAAGTGGGCGTCTCGCAAAATCGACCTTGATATCCTGCTGTTTGAGAATCAAACGCTTGACACGCGGACCCTCAAGATTCCGCACCCAGAGATCCAAAATCGCCGCTTCGTCCTGGTTCCGTTGTCTGAACTCGCCCCCCACGTGACGCACCCCCGTCTTGGCGTGACTATCGTCGAACTCCTCGCGCATCTCAAGGATGATAAACGGGTCATGCTCTTACCGCCTCATGCGGTATAACCGTATCGTCACCTGCTCCCCGCACAGAGAAGGTGGAGGGGATGAAGGGAAGGATGTATGAAAATCTTCATCGACACAGCCGAGATCAAGGAAATTCGTGAAGCCCATACCTGGGGCGTCATTGATGGCGTGACCACCAACCCGTCGCTGGTCGCGAAGTCGGGACGGTCCCTCGAATCAGTCATCAAGGAGATTTGTTCGATTGTTGATGGCCCCATCAGCGCTGAAGTCGTCAGCGTCGATGCCCCCGGCATGATTGAAGAGGGGAAACGGCTGGCCGCTATTCATCCCAACGTCGTCGTCAAAGTCCCAATGATCGCCGAAGGGCTAAAAGCCACCAAAGCCCTCAGTAGCCAAGGAATTGCCGTCAATGTCACCCTGATTTTCTCGTCCGCCCAGGCGCTCCTAGCGGCAAAAGCTGGCGCCGCATTTGCCAGTCCGTTTGTTGGGCGGCTTGACGACATTGCCGAGGATGGCATGGCGCTCATCGACTCTATTGTCCGCATCTACAAGAATTACACCTTTCCGACCCAGGTGCTGGTGGCTAGCGTGCGGCATCCGATCCACTTTGTACGAGCCGCCGAACTGGGGGCGCATGTCGCCACCTGCCCGTTCAATGTCATTCAACAACTTGTGAAGCATCCTCTGACTGATAGTGGCTTGGAACGCTTTCTCGCTGATCACCACAAGGCGGCCTCCAAATAGCATATGGCGTATGGCTCGCCTCGTTCTATGGCGTATAGTAGGGACGCTCTTGCCATAAAGCGAACGTAGCGAACGAGCGATACGCCATAGAGCGACCGAAGGGAGCGGGCCATACGCTATGGGCCACACGCCATACACCAGCCGAACGCTGGGCTTGACGATGACAAGAACAGGGGCCTAACATGACAGGCTATATTTATGTGGCGTGATCTTTCACGGCAGCCGACTCCTCAAAGCGCACGCCACCAAGGAAGTACCTGCTGATGTTCCAGCTCCCGCCGGTGTATCTTGAGCGTCTCGTCGAAAGTTCCCTTGACATCGTCATCGCCGTTGACCGCGAGGGGAAGATCATATTCTACAATGACGGCGCATACAAAACCCTGGGCTACACCTCCACGGAGATTCGCGGCAAATACGTCACCGCCGTGTATCCCAGTCTCGCTGAAGCTCGCCGAGTGATGGCCGCGATGCGGAGCGGTGAGCCTGGCGAGACCAGCCAAGTCAAAAATTTCGAGACGACCCTGTTGACCAAAACCGGAGATCAAATCCCAGCCGCGATTTCCGGGTCGATTATCTATGACGAAGCCGGCAACGAGATCGGCTCCATTGGCTTTCTGAAAGACCTGCGCGAAATCCGTCGCCGCGACCAACTCGCCACGCTCGGCGAGCTCGCCGTTGGACTCGCGCACCGGATTAACAATCCGCTAGAGGTGATCTTTAATAATCTCGACCTCCTCTCCAAGCATATCTCCCAGGTGTGCCCCGACGAAGAATACGTCATTGATGAAGAACGTATCGAGTCGGTTCAGCGTGAATTAGGCAAAATCCGCGCCATCGTCAGCCGGATTGATGAAATGGCGCATGAGAGCCGCTACGTCACGACGGAGTATCTCCGCGGTTCGCGCATGACCGATCTCGGCCTGGAGGAAGCAGCCTCATCTCCCCACCCCGCTGAGGGGCAGCCCGCCGCGCGCGCGTTGGCGGGATTGACGATTCTGGTGGTCGATGACGACTTGGGCGTCTGCTATTCCCTCCGCGATTTACTGTTGGCGGAAGGGTGCGAAGTGGAGGTCGCCACTAACGGGCTCGACGCACTCAAAGTATTGGCCCGTCGCTCGGTCGATATCGTCATCAGTGACGTCGTCATGCCTGATCTTGACGGCTATGACCTCTACATGGAAGTCCGCGAACGCTATCGTCAGACTCCCGTCGTTCTGATGACCGCCTATTTCTACGATAAAGACCATGTCATCAAGCGCAGCAAAGTGGAAGGCTTACAGGAAGTGATTTTCAAGAAACCCGTGGATCCCACGCGCTTGAAAAACATCATCCTCGAACGCTGCCGACCGAACCTCGTCCCACTCCCGCCGTCGCCACTTCCCACATCATAGGAAAACCACGCATGCTCCCTGGATATGCGACTCCCACGGGGACCGACTCCTATCGACAGCGGCTCGCCACGACTGTTCATCCGCTACATTTTCGGCGGTCCGCCGATCTATGGCTCTCCTCGATTGGACTCGGCACATATTTAGGTGACCCTACCCCACAGACCGACGAACTCTATGCCGCTGCTATTCGACAGGCATTGGTCCGCGGCTGTAATGTCCTTGATGCCGCCATCAATTATCGCCACCAGCGTAGCGAACGCGTGATTGGTCAGGTGCTCACGGCGCTCGTTCGCGAGCAGGTGCTCGAACGAGAAGAAATCGTGGTAGCCACAAAGGGCGGCTATGTCGCATTTGATGGTGACGTGCCACCTGACCCGCGTGCCTACGTGCAAGAGACGGTTATCAAGACGGGCTTGGCGAGTGCCGATGATATTGTCGAATGGAATTGCATCGCGCCCCACTACATCGATAACCAGGTCGATTGCAGCCTGCGTAATCTCAATTTGGACCGTCTCGATATTTACTATCTGCACAATCCTGAAGCTCAGTTACAAAAGTGTTCTCGACCAGAATTTACGCGACGCATCGAAGCGGCCTTCACTGTGCTTGAAGAAAAGGTCGCCAGTGGAAAAATTCGCCGCTACGGAACGGCTACCTGGAATGGGTACCGTCAGCAACCGACCGCACGCGATGCGTTGTTCCTCATAGATTTGGTCGAGATCGCTGAGCGGGTCGGCGGCAAAGACCATCACTTCAAGATAGTGCAACTTCCGTACAACCTGGGAATGACCGAAGCACTGACACAGAAAAATCAGAGAGTCGGCGATAATACGATCAGTGTCCTCGAAGCCGCGCATGATTTCGGGATCACGGTCATGGCCAGTGCATCCATATTACAAGGACGACTAGCGCACTCGCTCCCTACCACCGTAAGTGAAGCACTCAGCGGGCTACAGTCCGATGCCCAACGGGCGTTGCAATTCACTCGTTCGACACCTGGCATCACCACCGCGCTGGTCGGCATGAAATCCGTCGCTCACGTTGAACATAATCTAGCGGTGGCCCAACTCCCGCCCGCGTCGCTCGAACAGTTCCAGAAACTCTTTCGTCCCCAATAGGGCAGTGCGGCGTTCGGAGTCTGGGGCAGTGCGGCGTTCCGATGAAGTGCGAGCTTGTTGGTGCGCAAAGCGCACCCTATTCAGAACTTGGAACTGTTTTCAATTTTTGCCTTTTGCCTTTTGATTTTGCTTTCAATGCTAGCCGTGCTTAGCCACCACATCGTTCGCGAAGCGTTCCATCGCATTGGTGATATTGCGATCTCGTAACGCGTGCACGTTAATCAGCAAGCGCTGGACGCCCAGCTCTTCATAGACCGCGAGACTCTCAATACCCTCGCGGTGATAATTCCAATAGGCGGTAATCTCTAGATCGCGCGGGTTCCGACCTTGCTTAGCGCATTCTTCGTTCAGCGCTCGCAAATGGATACGATAATCGTCAAGGTCTTTGCCAATGACATACCAGCCATCGCCATAGCGCACGGTACGACGAATCGCCGAAGGGCTGATGCCACCTATCACGAGCGGTACGCCTCCCGACTGTGCGGGTTTGGGTCGCATCATGAAATTTTGCCACTGCACAAACTCGCCCTGGAAGTTCACCTCTTCGCCACTCCAGACGGCCTTGAGTGCGCGTAAGTATTCGTCCGCACGTTTACCTCGATGCTCAAACGGGACGCCAATCGCGGTGAATTCTTCTTTCAACCACCCAATGCCCACGCCGAGCATCAGCCGTCCTTTCGAGAGGTGGTCAATCGACGATGCCCATTTGGCAAGATAAAGTGGGCTCATCTGCGGTAGAATGTTGACCCCGGTCCCCAGCCGTAGACGGGTGGTGGCCGAAGCGATAAAGGTCAACGCCACCAGCGGATCAATAATCGCGGCATCGGGCGGAAATGGCAGCTTTCCATCAGGGTTGTACGGATAGACCGAAGTATACGTCTTGGGAATGATGACGTGTTCTGCCGTCCACACGGATTCATAGCCCAACGCTTCGGCGCGTTGGACAAACGGGATCACCACGTCAGGGTCAGCAAAAAGATGCAGATTGATAGGAACGATGCCAAATTTCATAACCGTCCTCCAGTTGTGGGGCACAAATCCGAGAAAGAAAGCGTATGGAAGATGTCATTATTGATGTCGTTGTCAATGGGCGCGTATTACTGCCGCAGGAAATTCCTCCGGCGGTCACGAAGGTCATAGAAGCAACCCTGGCCACGGGCGCGTCGCCACAGGAGATTCAGCACGAAGGGGTCTACTATTGGTGGTCGATTCGTCCCTGTGTGTACCCCTGAATCCCTGAACATGTCGCGCGTTTGCTTGCGCTTCTCGGAGGGCGGTGGTAAGGCGGCAGCAATGGTGTCACCGCGCAAGTGAAACGGAGGTCGTCGCGATGATTAAAAATGTCCTCTTCGCACTTGATGGCTCTGAGCACTCCCAAACGGCGCTTCGCTATGCGCTGTGGCTAGCGACTCGGTTCCGTGCACACATCTCTGGCCTGCATGTCATTGATATCGTCTCGGTCGAAGGCCCATTTTTTCAGGACCTCTCTGGCGCTTTCGGTTTTGAGCCCTACCTTGATGTCGCCGGAAAAGTGCGCCAAGCGTTGCATGATCGTGGCCAATTTCTCCTGCAGGAGTTTGCGACCACATGTCGGGAGCAGGGGGTTTCCTGTGAGACGGCGCTAGTCACCGGGATTGTGGCGAACGAAATCTGCGAGCGTGCTCGCACCACAGACCTCGTCGTTATTGGGCATCGGGGGACCAACGAACAATTTTCGACCGGTCTGCTCGGCGGTACCGCGGAAAGTATCACGCGGAAAAGCCCACGCCCGGTATTTATGACACCGATGCAATTTCATCGCATCAGCAATCCCTTGTTGGCGTATGATGGCAGTCAACGGGCCAGCACGGTCATGCACAGTGCCGCTGAGTTTTGTTCAGCGCTGAATCTCCCGTTAACAGTGCTGACCGTCACACCTCGTGAAAAGGGCGGCGAAGAGAAAATCCTAGAAGAGGCACGTCACTATCTCAGTTCATACGACCTCAAACCGACGCTGCTCTCAGTAACCGGCCATGCGGATCAACGGATTATCGAGTATCTCCAGGAACACGAGCACGATCTGTTGTTCATCGGAGCGTATGGCCATAGTCGTATCATTGAAATGGTGCTCGGCAGCACGACAGAGTATGTCCTGCGCAATGCCCCGTGCCCAGTGTTTTTGTCGCGATAGAAATCATGACAATGGAGTCGTGTTCGTCCTTCCTCTTCAAATTCCCTCTCCTGGCTGGGAGAGGGCTAGGGTGAGGGGATCAAGAAAGTTGCTTTTCTCTCAATCAGTGACATCCAAGTGGGACGCACTCTCGTTTCTCCCAGCCGTGCTGGCTCCTTATCTCTTTATGGCCAACCGCTGCCACAGCAGCCGTGCTACTAGGAGGACGAGGACGAAGGCGAGGACATGCGTGAGGAAGACTTCATAGCGCAAGAGAGGGGCACCGGCGGCTTGGGCTTCCGCGAGTGAATAGAAGGTCTTGCCCGACAGACTCACAAACAGATTGGCAAAATCCACTTTGCCTAGAACCATCCCGACTGGGGGCAGCAAGACATCCTCGACCAAGGAGAACAACAACCTCGCCACCGCCCACCCCACGAGAACCCCCAAACCCACACTATAGGTGAGCGCGCGCAGAGAAGCAGGGAGAAGAATCGGTTTGGTTTCGTGCGACATACCTCTCCTTGCACCTAGCCATTAGTTTCGCGGTTTTTGTCAGGGAGTGCCACGCCAAGATCGCATCCAGTAAGATCGTTGAGTGCACAATCCAACGGTTTTCTGGGAGGACCCTGTCGTGGCGTCATTTAGCATGTCGTCCTTTGGGCTCTTTGTCATGGGCTTATTTCAAGGACTCTTCACCTCGACTTTGGCCATATTTGGATAGCAGGAGGGCGAGGCCCGCCAGGAATATCGCACGTTGCGAGCTCAAGTTGGGTTCTGGGCCACTGGGTCCAGTAAAGGGAGGGAGTAGAGGGGAGACAGAACTGGGAGAGGGAATCGGATTACGAAGACGATGAACCATCAAGAGTAGGAGGATCCCTGTAGGGAGAAGAAGAGAGCACCGAGGGAACAGAAAGCCCAGGCAATGCGCGCCTTGTGGCACGGGCAGACCGACGCGCAGAGCGGAGAGGACGTGTGGAGTACATTCGTGCGGTTATCGACGGAAGGGGTCTTACAAGAGGCGGTAGAGCAGGAACAAAGCACGGCGGTGGGGCGGGGCCGGTACGAAGCGCGCGGCGAGCAGCTCGGATCACGCCACGGGTATGAGCATGGGACGCTGAAGACGGCCGAAGGGGGGTTGCGGGTCAAATTGCCGCGGATTCGCGGGCGGGAGGAGCCGTAGCGGTCGCCGTTAGGGCGACAAGTGGCGCCGAGGAGTGCCGTGGTGAAGCGAGTGATTGTGGCAATGGCTGTGGGGGGGGGTGTCGCAGCGGGACCTTGAGGACAGGTGAGAGAGTGCGCTAGGGCAGTGCGTGCTCTCCAAGAGTACGGTCAGTGAGAGGACAGAGACCTTACCGGAGGCGTCCGCAGCGTGGCGGATGCGGGATTTGAGCACCGCGCCCGTGGCTTACCTCTTTAGCGATACGGTCGACGACCCGTGACGGCGCTGGGGCCAGAAGACTGGGGGGGGCTGTGTGTGGGCGAGGTGTGAGGAGGGACGCAAGGTGGGGCTCAGTCTCTCGCCTACGAAGAGTGAGAGTTCCGAGAGGTGTCGGGAGGTGTGACGGGGATTGGCCAAGCGGGGCATGCCGGTCCCGGTGCCGATTACCACCGAGGGGGCCAGCGGGGTGAGCAAAGCGCTTGAGGCGAGGTGGCCCCAAGCGTGACGGATTCGCGGTTGGTTTCACAAGATGCCGAACCTGCAGCAGAAAGTGCCCGCCCACCTGTGGCCCGAGGTCAAAGTAAGGCAAGCGCTGACGAGAGACACACACTGAGGACAACAATGATGCGGAATGCGGAATGCGGAATGCGGAATGAGAAGGGACGGCTGCACGCTGAGAGAAATTCAACGCCAGGTGTGATGGTCGCAATCGGTCCAGTCCTACACTGTCGTGGCGATGCAGTAGCCCCGGTGCTCACGCCTGCCCCCCCTTGTAGGATATATTGGGTCTGCTGGGTCTGTGCTCTCGACAAGAAAAAGCTCACAAACAGGTGGGGACACACTCCAAACCGCGGGCGTTTGTCAAGGGAAAAATGCGAGCGATGGGCAGGCTATGGGCTACAGGGAACTCATGACTCAATGAGCAAACGAATCAATCTCCCGCCTCACCCTTGCGACGGCACCAACTGGCCGCTAAGATTCGGCGACTTACCAGTAAATTGTCAAACGTGGAGGATGAATGCGGTATCCGCTGCATGTAACGACAGACATGATCAAGTGGCAGGCCAAGAACAAGCTGCAAGGCCGGAAGCGCTATCCCGTGGTCTTGATGCTTGAGCCACTCTACACCTGCAACCTCGCCTGTGTCGGGTGTACCCCGGAACGCCATTCTGGGGATCTCAAAGATCGCTTAACCCTCTCCGAGAGTTTGCAAGCCGTCGATGAATCTGGTGCTCCCATTGTTTCTATCTGCGGTGGGGAACCAACCATTTATCCCGAACTGCCGGAACTGGTGAGCCAGATTATTAACCGCAAACGCCACGTCATCATTTGCACCAATGCCCTGTTACTCGAACGTTTCTTCAGTAAGTCCCAGCCGCACAAACGGGTGACCATTAACGTGCATCTGGATGGCATGCGAGAGACGCACGACTTTGTCTGTGCTCGTGAAGGCGTGTTCGACAAAGCTATCGAAATGATCAAGATGGGCAAGCAACTTGGGTATACGGTCTGCACGAATACCACCGTCTATAAAGAGACCCAGATGGAGGAAATCGAGCAGATGTTCGCGCTCCTCACACAGCTTGGGATCGACAACATGCTCGTCTCTCCTGGCTATCATTACGAAAAAATTCAAGACAACCACTTTCTTTTTCGACAAGAGATTCATCAAAAGTTCAAACGCGTGTTGGAGCTCTCCAAGCAATATCGACTCGGTTCGACGCCGCTGTTTTTGGAGTTCGCCGCTGGTGAACGTGAATATCCCTGCACGCCATGGGGCAATGTCACCCGCACCCCCTTCGGCTGGAAAGGCCCCTGCTATCTGATTGGTGAGAAGTATTTCAAGACTTGGGATGAGTTTTGGACCGGCGTGGACTGGAACTATTGGGAAACCCGGACGGATCCTCGCTGCCAGAACTGCCTCATGCACTCGGGCTTTGAAGCCTCAGTGACTCGTACTTTTCCGGAAAGTCCCAAAGACGTTATGAAAATGGCTCGCTGGATGTTCTCGTAATGAATGTGGCGGGCATGGCGGTCATGAAAGTCGCGCGACTCTACGATTCCTCGGACATTCGATTTGAGGATGAACCAATTCCGCAGGTTGGTCCTGGCGAAGCTCTAGTCAAAACCCGCGCCTGTGGAATCTGCTCTGGCGATGTCATGGGCTGGTATATGAAGAAAAAAGCACCACTCGTCTTTGGTCACGAGCCAGCAGGCGAAGTCGTCGCGGTCGGATCAGGTGTGAATGAAGTCCGACCAGGAGATCGCGTTTTCGTTCACCATCATGCACCCTGTTTTACGTGTCGTGCATGTCAACGTGGAGAATTTGTCCAGTGCACGACTTGGCGCTCATCACGCATAGTTCCCGGTGGCATGGCGGAATATTTCCTCGTCCCAAAAGAAAATCTTGCTGGAGACACCCTGCGACTTCCCGACGAGATCTCTTTTGCCGATGGCTCGTTAGTAGAACCAACCGCATGTGTGGTGAAATCGCTGCGCAAGTCTGGGATGCAAGGTGGAGAAAGCATTTTTATTATCGGGCTTGGCATCATGGGTCAGTTACATGTCGCTCTGGCTCGGCAGGCCAATGCCGGACGGATCATCGGAACCGATTTCGTCACTTATCGTCGAGAAAAAGCGCGACAGCTTGGCGCGGATGTGACGCTTGATCCCGCGCAAGGACATGTCGTCGATCAATTGCGTGAGCACACAAACGGAGAGATGGCGGAGGTCATCATTGTCGGTCCAGGTTCCGTGGAAGCAATGGAACTGGGTCTACAATGTGTGGCCAAAGGGGGAACGGTGGTGTTCTTTACCACGAGCACCCCAGACGCGCGGCTGGCCATTTCGCCTCACGATTTATATTTCAACGAGATTCGTTTGATCCCTAGCTATTCGTGTGGCCCGAACGACACCCGTGAAGCCCTCCAATTGATTCGTGACGGCGTCGTCACCTCGGACAAATTCATTACCCACCGCTACCCATTCGCGGCACTGCACGAAGCGTATCGGATCGCGTCCGAAGCCCGCGATTCAATCAAAACTATCATTGAGTTCTCATAGCGAGCGCAAACAGTTCGCATAAAAAAGGCGGCGCTTCCACACTGGGAAGGCCGCCTTGTCAACGAACGATCACGTCGAATTTACTTGTTCATGCCGTCGGTAGTACGTCTCCCGACCCGAGCGGCGGCATCTTCCGCCCTCTGCGCTGCTGCCTCAACCCGTGCGGCAGCGGCTTCCGCCCGCCTCGCCGCCTCTTCCGAGCGACTGGCTGAAGCGCTTGCCGATTGGGCGGAAGCGGTCCAGGTATCGTTCGGCGTTTGCTTTGCCGCGCATCCCGAGCCCAGCACTGCGAGTAATGCCCCCGCTGCGATTCCCGTAGTTATTTTGCTCAAATACAACATCCTACTTACCCCTTTCTAAGGAAGGTCTTCTTGTCCGCGGACTCTCGCGCGGAATTTACTTCCGCATGGAGTGTCCGACCATCGCTTCGATCCGAGCCGCGGCATCTTCCGTCCTCTTCGCTGCGGATTCAACTCGTGCCGCCGCGGCTTCAGACCGTTTTGCCGCCTCGTCCGACCGACTAGCTGAAGTACTCGCCGACTGCGCGGCGGCTGTCCAGGTATCTTGTGGTTGCGCTGGCGTACATCCCGAACCAAGGATGGCCAGGAGTGCGCCCGCCGCAACACCGGTTGTGATTTTGTTCGAATTCAACATTCTGCTACTCCCTTCATTGATATAATGTAGACATTTTTACACGCTTTTACGGATCACTCAAACAGTGCGAGTGTCTTTCTTTTTAGTAGTCATCATCCATGTCATCCCCGTGGCTGTGGCCATGTCCGCCATGTCCACCACCCGAGGGAGTCTTCTTCTCCGGTTTGTCGGCAATCGCGGCTTCAGTCGTAATCATCATACCGGCAACGCTCGCCGCATACTGGAGGGCAGAGCGTACCACCTTGGCCGAGTCAATCACGCCAGACTTGAACAGATTCTCGAACTTTTCCGTTGCGGCATTGAACCCGTAGTCATCCTTGCCTTCTTTAACGGTATTGATGACAACCGAAGCTTCACGCCCGGCATTAGTGACAATCTGCCGGAGCGGTTCTTCAACGGCGCGGCGCACAATGGCCACGCCTTGGTCGCGCCCGTCGCCAAATTTAAGGCCATCCAACTTCTTTTGCGCGCGGAGGAGCGCCACACCACCGCCAGGAACGATCCCTTCTTCCATGGCGGCTTTCGTTGCGTGCATGGCATCATCGACGCGAGCCTTCCGCTCTTTCATTTCCACTTCGGTCGCTGCCCCAATTTTGATGACCCCAACGCCGCCAGCCAACTTTGCTAGGCGTTCTTGCAGCTTCTCACGATCATAGTCAGAGGTCGTGTCTTCAATCTGCGCGCGAATCTGCTGGATGCGGCCTTGAATCGTCTCTTTCTTGCCCGCCCCACTCACAATCGTCGTGTTCTCTTTGTCAATAATGATCTTTTTGCAGCGTCCGAGATCACTCAGGGTGATGTTTTCCAGCTTCATGCCGAGTTCTTCGGCAATAACCTTGCCTCCAGTGAGGATCGCCAAATCCTCGAGCATTGCCTTGCGGCGATCACCAAAGCCTGGAGCTTTCACCGCGGCACAGCGGAGCGTGCCCCGGAGTTTGTTCACCACGAGTGTCGCAAGCGCTTCTCCATCAATATCCTCCGCCATCAGAATGATCGGGTGACCGCTTTGCGCGGTCTGTTCAAGCAATGGCAGCAGCTCGCGCATATTCGAGATTTTCTTCTCATGAAAAAGAATGTACGGATCGTCTAACTCCGTCGTCATCCGCTCCGGGTTCGTCACGAAATAGGGGGACAGATACCCACGATCAAATCGCATGCCTTCGACCACATCCAGCGTAGTGTCGAGTCCCTTGCCTTCTTCGATGGTAATGACCCCTTCTTTGCCTACTTTCTCCATCGCTTCGGCCAGAATATCGCCAATAGCCGCTTCACCGTTCGCGGCGATCGTACCAACTTGAGCGATTTGTTCCTTCCCTTTCACAGCTCGACTCTGGTCTTTCACGCCTTCAACGATTTTCTCGACGGCGGCATCAATGCCGCGTTTGATTTCCATGGGATCAAAACCCGCGGATTGTAAGCGGAGTCCTTCCCGAAGAATCGCACGTGACAGCACGGTCGCCGTAGTGGTCCCGTCTCCGGCAATATCCGAGGTTTTGGTGGCTACCTCGCGAATCATTTTGGCGCCCATGTTCTCGAACTTGTCCTCAAGTTCGATCTCTTTGACCACCGTGACGCCATCTTTGGTAATCACAGGGGCCCCAAAACTCTTCTGGATTAGTACGTTGCGTCCGCGGGGACCCAGGGTGACCTGGGCTGCGTCCGCTAATAGATTGGCTCCTTGCAGGATACCGACCCGCGCCTTCTCATGCAGGTACACGAGCTTCTTCGCCATCCGAAACTCTCCTTTCATATATCGTATTCAATTGTTGCCAAGAGGATGGAAGTTATTCATCTTTTGGCAAATTGCAAGGGTCGTTGGGAGAAATACTCTTTCTTAGGGGAGCGCATCGGGAGTGAGCGCTGCCCGGAAAGGATGAGTCGAGTGACCGTGCAACTCTCTTTACTCCGAACGAAGCGGAGGGGTCTCTATAATTAGTGAAGCCCCATTCGAGGAACTGTTCCGCGGACTCAAAGCGGATACGGCTATTTCTGCCACCCAAGATCACCGCAATGAGGCTTAATGACCCACGCTGAGCAGTTGCCACCAAATTGAACCGCGCCCGTGACGTAAACCCCGTCTTGAGGCCGGTGACCCCGGCTACTCTCCCAACCAAACGATTGGTATTAGGCAGCATCTGCGAACCATCACGAAACGGGATTTTGTCGTGAGAGGTCCATTCCAGGACTAAATCGTGCCGTAAAAGTGCTCGCGTCAGTATAACGAGATCGCGAGCGGAGGAGAAATCTCCGGCACTGCCATCCGGTAACGGCATGCCGTTCACTGTCTGAAATTCCGTTTGCGTCATGCCCAGCCGCTGCGCTCGCCTATTCATTGCTGTCACGCACGCCTCAACTGACCCGCGAATGCGTTCGGCTACCGCCACGGACGCATCATTCGCGGAAGTCACGAGCATGGCCTGCAACAGTTCGCCGAGGGAGAATTCTTCTCCCTCGCGTAACCCAATTGTTCGGCCCCGCGCGCTGGCGGCACGCCCACTCATCACTACTGAGGTCTGGAGCGAAAATCGCTCTCTGGCAATGTCCTCAAGAGCCAACAATCCCACCATCATTTTGGTCAGTGACGCAGCCGGCCATTGTTTATCGATCTCTTCGGTCAGGAGCACCCGTCCGTTCTCCGCATCGGCGAGGATCATGGATTCATAATCCTTGACGATGGTCGGCTCGGACTGCTGAACCACTCGTCGAGGAGTACGATGCGTACGGCTCACTACCCGAACCGATGCTCGCCGCCGCTGAAAACGGGAAACGGTACGCTTTTGGGGTCGCGCTTTTGCCAGACGACGCTCCGATTGCACTTCCGGTTTCCTCGTGCGTGTCTCACGTCTGATTGCTTGTGGACTTTTCTCTTCTCTCTTGCTCAGCGCCGGCTTCTGGCGAGAAGAGGCGGTTTGTTTTTTACCTGAAGGAACAGCAAGAGTTTTCTTGGTGGCTTTTTTTTCGCTTTTTTTCGCTAGCGCGGCTCGTTGTGAGGTATTCGCTTGACGAGCGAAGCTCTGTTCCACCATGCCACTCAGAAAACATACCAAGACTCCAACAACCGTAATTACCTGCCGTTGCATCCGCATCTCCCCCTACCTCATCCGCATATTTCTCCGACTTCTTCTTTTATTATCATAAGGAGACCCCGATTATCGCGAGGAAAAAATCCAGTAGTCAAAGAGCGTGGATGCTAGCATGCGCAACGAAAGAGAATCAACTCTGCTCGTGGAAAGATATCGTGACTAGGACCCAATACGCGTGCTTAGTGGGGAGATTCCACGGAAGATAACATGGAGTGCAGGGTTCGCAAATCTTCTCTAATGGACCGCAAAAGTTGAAGGTGGTCACAGGGTTGTGCATGGGGGCCACTACTGTCGACAACGGGCAGGGAGAGGGCCATCTCTGTGGCTTCCACCATTTCACTGTCCCTCAATTTTTTCTTTGCTCCAGCAATAGTGAACCCCTGTTCATAGAGGAGGTCTTTTATTTCGAGGAGGGTTTCCACATCGCGACGGCGGTATAGTCGATGATGCGAAGGGGTCTTTCCCGGCCTGAGAATCGGAAATTCGGTCTCCCAATAACGGAGGACATACGGCTTTACCCCAACGAGTTTGGCCACTTCGCCAATACGGAAGTAGAGCTTGTTAGGGAGCACAGGTTGTGGCACGAGATACCTGGGTTAGCTGAGTTCACCGGGATTGATCGACTTTTTGAGGACCGGACTAGGCTTAAAGGAGAGTACCCGGCGACCAGAAATAATAATTTCTTCACCGGTTTGCGGGTTACGGCCTTTGCGGGGGCGTTTCGCGTTAATAATAAAATTGCCAAATCCGGAGATTTTGACTTTCTCTCCTTGTTGAAGGTGACCTTTGAGCAATTCGAAGATCGACTCGACGACGTCCGTCGCTTCTTTTTTCGAGAATCCAACCTTTTCATAGATATTTTCGACAATGTCTGCTTTTGTCATGCATCCATCTCCATAAAGCCCCTCTTTGAGGTTACGCCCTCACCTCAACTCCGAGTGTCTGGACGAGGTGCGCAATGACCTGGGCATGGGCCTCGCCTACTTCCAGCGTCGTCAAAGTACGGTCCATCGTTCGGTAAGCGATCGAGTATGCAAGACTTTGTTTATCGGGGGGAATCTGGCTTCCCTGGTATCGGTCGAAGAGCTGCATACTCACAACCAGCGGGTGAGCCAAGGTACGGACGGCATCAATGACGGATTGCACCGGGAGTTCTTTATCAGCCACAATTGCCACATCTCGCACAACCGTGGGAAACCGCGGAAGAGGTTGGTATTGCGTAACGGGGCAAGCATAGTGAAGCAAAGTAGCGAAGTCAAGCTCAAAAACCCAAGGAGTTTCGCCGATGTCCAACGCCGAGCAGTGATCGGGATGAAGTGCCCCCGCTAAGCCCACTGCTTCTTGTTCAATGAGCACGCGAGCGGATTTCCCTGGATGGAGGAAAGAGCTGTCCGTAGCGCGTTCCCATCGCAAGCGCTCCCCACAGCCAAGTTCCTGACCAACGGCCTCCACAATCCCCTTGAGATCGGCAAAGTCCACCGCCTTTCCAAGCTGACCCAACCCGACACTGGGCCAAGTCCCATACAGAACCGCCGCTAGGACGAGCCGTTCCTGCCGCTGTTGTATATGAGTCTGACCCTGCTCAAAAAAGAAGGTTTTCCCTAGCTCGAATACGGTGATCCCTGTCTCTCCCTGACGCACGTTATGCTGGAGTGCGCGTAATAAACCACCAAGGACACTGAGACGCATTTCCGCGCCTTCCGTGGAGAGGGGATTCATAAGAGGAATCGCGACGGCTCCTGGGATTAGCCCTGGAAGAAGGGTATTCAGTCGCACCGAAGTGAAACTGATATTCAGCATCTCATGCAACCCCTGCGCGGCCAGACAGAGGCGCACACGTCGTACCCAGTCCCCCTCAGTATCGCGGTTCTTTTCGTGAACTTCAGTGCGCGGCAGGACACCAAGAATCGTTTCATAGCCCCGCAGCCGTGCGACCTCTTCAATGAGGTCGGCTTCTTGTTGGAGATCCGCTCGGTACGAAGGGGGAGTCACTTCCCACGTCCCGCTCCGCCCGCGTTTGACTTTTGCACCCAACGTCCGCATGCACTGTTCGATCTCGTTGGTCTCGGCCTGAACGCCGAGAAAGCTGTTCACCCGCTGCGCGCGGAGAGGAATGACCGTCGGTGGTAATGGTTGAGGAAAAACGTCAATCATCCCCTGACTGACCTGTCCGCCAGCAAGCTGGAGCAGCAACGACGCGGCACGATCAAGGGCAAGGACGGTGCCGAGCGGATCAATGCCCCGTTCAAATCGATACGAGGCTTCGCTCCGCAGTCCCAACCGTCGCGCGGTGCGCCGGACCGTTTCCGGAATGAAATAGGCACTTTCGAGCAGGACTGCCGTCGTCTGGTCGCGTACTTCAGAATTAGAGCCTCCCATGACTCCAGCAACAGCAACAGCGCGGTCACGGTCGCAAATCAACAGGTCCTCGGGAGCGAGTACTCGCTCCTTCTCATCAAGGGTCATCATGGTGGTGATATCCCGAGCGCGGCGTACGATAATTTCTTGCCCAGTAAGAGAGGGCAGATCAAACGCATGCAGCGGTTGCCCACGTTCGAGCATCACATAGTTCGTCACATCGACGATATTATTGAGCGCGCGCACGCCAGCGGCTTCTAACCGCCATTTCATCCATGCGGGAGAGGGCGCGACCTTGACACCTGTCACCACGCGAGCGGCGTACCGTGGGCAAAGGTCGGTATCGGTAATCGACACTCGCGCTTGGCTATGAATGGCTGCGCCGTTTTGACGGACACGCGGTTTTCCGACATGGAGGGGAACGCCGGTCAGCGCGGAGATTTCACGTGCGAGGCCAAGAACACTGAGGCAGTCCCCTCGGTTCGGGGTGATCGCCACATCAAGAATGGTATCCCGTAAACCGAGTACGGCATATAACGACTCGCCCAGTGGCGCGTCTTTCGCAACAATGAGTACTCCGCGGTGGTCATCCGAAAGTCCCAATTCGCGCTCCGAGCAGAGCATCCCACACGAGAGTTGTCCGCGAATTTCGACTCGTTCAACCCGCTGGCCTCCCGGCAAGGTCGCGCCTTCTGGTGCCAGGGCCACTTTATCATCCACCTGCATATTGTTCGCGCCGCAGACGACCGGCATCATCTCGCCTCCCGTCGTCACTTGACAGACAGTCAGATGGTCGGACTGTGGATGCGGGTCGATACGCACGATTTGCGCGATCGTGATTGGTATCGCGCCTTGCTCATGAATGCCATCGACTTCCAACCCAGCGAGTGCCAGTCGGTCGGCAAGACGATCGAGCGAGAGTTCAATGGCGACAAACTCACGGAGCCAGTTGAGCGTTACTTTCATGATAAGAAGTCGTCAGGTTGTCAGTAAGCAAGTGAGTCAAGCGGAGAGTTGCAACTCGAAACCCGTGACTCGAAACTCGCAATTTTTTTCTAGAACTGTCGCAAAAAGCGCAGATCACTTTCGTACAGCAGGCGAATATCATCAATTCCGTAGCGCAGCATGGCGATGCGATCGATTCCGAGACCAAAGGCAAACCCCGACACTTTTTCCGGATCGTATCCAACCGCGCGAAAGACATTTGGGTGGACCATGCCAGACCCAAGGATTTCCATCCACCCGCTTCCCTTACACACCGCACATCCAGTTTTTCGGCCTCCGCAAATCACGCAGCCAATATCCAATTCCGCGCTAGGTTCAGTAAACGGGAAGTAACTGGGTCGCAAACGAACCGGGGTGTTCGGTCCGTACATCGCATGCACGAAAGAGGTGAGAACGCCTTTCAGATGCGCGAAGCAAATATCCGAGCCGACCATGAGCCCTTCGAGTTGCATGAACATAGGGGAGTGGGTCACATCGTCATCAACGCGATAGACTGATCCAGGCACGATAATCTGGAGCGGTGGTTGACGGCTTTCCATCGTGCGAATTTGCACGGGCGAGGTGTGAGTACGGAGGACGACCTCTGGCCCCACGAAGAATGTGTCTTGCATCTCCCGTGCTGGGTGATCCGCAGGAATGTTGAGGGCAGCGAAATTGTGGTAATCGTCCTCAATGTCCGGTCCGCGTACGACCTCAAACCCCATGGCGGTAAAGATCGCGATGGTGTCATCAAGTACTTGGTGTAACGGATGGAGTGATCCACACGGACGGTGGTTCCCAGGGATTGTAATATCAATACGTTCGGCGGCAAGACTCCGCGCACGCTGTTCCGCTTGCCACTGGGTTCGGAGCGCGGTCATGCGCTCTTCGACGAGTGTTTTGACCTGATTGGCAATTTCGCCGATCTTCCGCCTTTGCTCAGGTTGCAACTCACCGATGCCACGAAGGACGCCGGTGAGTTCCCCCTTGCGTCCTAAAAATCGCAGACGGAGAGCTTCCAGGCCATCATCATCGTGACAGGCGTCAAGCGCTGCCAGCGCTTCATCGCGGATGCGGAGAAGTTCGTGTTCCATGAAGAAAAAGGACTGAGGACTGAGTGCTGAGGACTGAGTAAGAGGCGGTGTCGTTCTTCAACGTAACCCTTTTCTCTCTCAGTCCTCGGTCCTGATGACTCAGTCCTGTTACGCTGCTCGACGCTGTTTGGCGAAATCAGCAACGACAGTGAAGGTGGTGGGATCGTCCCCCGCAAGCGCGGCCAGAATCTTGCGGTCAAGCTCAATACTCGCCTGACTGAGCCCGTGTACCAGTTGGTTGTAGTTTAAGCCGTTAATGCGCGCGGCGGCGTTAATGCGCGTAATCCACAAGCGACGAAACATCCGTTTGCGAGCCTTCCGATCTCGATACGCGTAGACGAGCGCGCGTTCAACAGTCTCACGAGCCTGTCGATATTGCCGTCGGCGTCCGCCAGTGAAGCCCTTTGCTAGCTTCAGAATCTTTTTTCTTCGCCGACGTGCTTTAAAGCCGCGTTTTGCGCGTGGCATAGTCCTCTCTCCTTCTGATGTCCCTTTACAGGTATGGAATTAACCGTTTGATCGCGCGCTCATCCGTCGCCGCGACCAAGGCAGGGTGACGCAGATGGCGTTTCTGTTTTCGGGTTTTCGCTGATAGTTGGTGGCGTAAATAGGCACGGGCGCGGCGCACTTTCCCCGTTCCCGTCAGCTTAAAACGTTTTGCCGCACCGCGGCGGGTTTTTATTTTTGGCATTTGCGTTACCTCGGCACAACTAGGATCGCCATATTGCGCCCTTCTAAGCGTGCTTGTCCTTCTAATATCCCAATATCCTGGATATGTTCAAATACTTTATCCAGCATCTCTCTGCCAATTTCCGGGTGGGTAATTTCTCGCCCACGAAAGAGCACGGAAACTTTCACCCGTTGTTTCTTTTCCAGGAAGCGACGAATATGATTGACCTTAAAGTCGAGATCATGCTCACTCGTGCGTGATCCCAACTTGACTTCTTTCACCAGCACCTGAGTCTGATTCTTGCGCGATTCCTGAACTTTTTTCTTTTGCAGGTACCGGAACTTGCCATAATCCATGACTCGGCAGACCGGCGGCGCCGCCGTTGGCGACACTTCCACTAAGTCGAGTTCTTTGCTGTCCGCGAGCTTGAGCGCTTCCACAAGGGGGATCACCCCAACTTGCGAACCATCGGTATCAATGACTCGCACCTCACGGGAACGAATCTGCTGATTAATCCGGACTCCTGCTTCTTTGGCTATGGGGCACCTCCTGGCACGGATTCGGCGGCCACACGGGCAATGAATTCGGGAACGGTCAAGGCGGGAATTTTCTCACCTTTCCGTCCCCGTGGTGCCACCGTGGCTGAGCTTACTTCTTTATCTCCGACAACGATCATATAGGGAATCTTGTGGACTTCGGCTTCACGGATTTTATACCCGAGCTTCTCATTGCGCAGGTCCACCTCGGCGCGTACTCCCGCTTGCTGCATTTGTTCGCAGATGTGGTGCGCGTACGCATCTTGGCTTTCCGTAATGGTCAGAATACGCGCTTGCACTGGAGCAAGCCATAGCGGAAAATCTCCACCACAGTGTTCGATAAGCACACCAAAAAACCGTTCGAGCGATCCGAGCACAGCGCGATGAATCATCACCGGTCGCACTTCGTGTCCTTCGCTGTTGGTGTAGCGCAAATCGAACCGTTCTGGCAACTGGAAATCGAGTTGAATCGTCGCTAACTGCCATGGACGACGTAACGCATCAAAAACGATGCAGTCAATCTTTGGTCCGTAAAACGCTCCATCGCCAGCATTGATACGATATTGAATCCCATTCGCCGCCAGCGCGGCTGCCAGCGCGGCTTCCGCGCGATCCCAGGTGGCATCGTCCCCAAGCCGCTTCGGCGGGCGGGTCGAGAGATCAAAGCGCATCTCGGTGAAGTTGAAGGTGCGATAGACCTCGGTCACCATGCGCAGCACCCCATTCACTTCGGCCTCAATCTGCTCTGGGGTACAGAAAATATGCGCGTCATCTTGAGCAAAGGAACGAACACGCGTGAGTCCAGAGATCACACCGGACCGCTCAAAACGATGAAGACGAGCGAAATCAGCAATTCGCAACGGCAAATCGCGATACGAGCGTTTCTTGGCGGCATATATGTAGGTGTGTCCGGGGCAATTCATCGGCTTCACACCGAACGTTCGTCCTTCGATTTCGGTAAAGAAAATGTTCTCTTTGTAGTTCTCGTAATGTCCGGAGCGATGCCAGAGGTCCACATCAAAAATTTGTGGAGTTAGCACTTCCTGGTAGCCATACCGCTTGTACAGGGTGCGGATATAGGCGATCAGTTCGTTGTAGATGAAGGTCCCTTTGGGCAGGAAAAACGGACTCGCTGGGGCAATCGGATCGAAAATGAAGAGGTCAAGCTCTTTCCCGACGCGGCGATGGTCACGACGTTTGGCTTCCTCCAGCAGAGCTAAGTGCTGCTTGAGTTCTTTCTCGGTGGCGAACGCAGTGCCGTAGATGCGTTGCAACATCTCGTTGCGTTCATCTCCACGCCAATAGGCACCGGCAACGCTGGTCAACTTAAAGGCGGGGATACGACCTGTGGCCGGTACATGTGGACCACGGCAGAGATCGACAAACTCGCCTTGACGATACAGAGAGATGACATCGTTCGCGGGGATACTGGCGATAATTTCGGCTTTGTAGTGCTCTCCCATGTCGTGAAACATGCGCACGGCATCATCGCGGAGAATTTCTTCGCGCGTGACCAGAAAATTCTCGGCAACAATCTTCTTCATCTCAGCTTCGATTTTCTCCAGGTCCTCGGGCGTAAACGCTTGGTCGTGCTTGAAATCGTAGTAGAAGCCACTATCAATCACTGGCCCAATCGTAATCTGTACGTGAGGAAAAAGGCGTTTAACCGCCTGGGCCATTAGATGCGCGGAAGAATGGCGCAGCACATCAAGACCTTCAGGAGAAGTGGGAAGGACAGGCTCAAGAGTACAATCGACGGTCAATGGATGCGAGAGATCCAAGACTTTTCCATTGACGCGAGCCGCAATCGCCTGTTTATGCGCTGGCAGAAGTAGTTCACGCGCGGCTGTGCCGGGGGGAACAGTTTTTTGTTCTCCTCCTGGCAGCGCCACAGTAATGTGCTGAATGTTTTCACTCATAGTTATGGCGGGGGAGGAGGGGTCCGCAGTTGAGACCATCCCCTCTTCCCCGCACCGAAGGCATAGGCACGAGCAGGATTGAACTGCTGACCCCTTCCGTGTCAGGGAAGTGCTCTTCCGCTGAGCTACGTGCCTGCAAGAAACCTCAAAGAATTTTCGCCCTGCGTTGCTGCTGCACCGCGATTCGACTGTATACGCTTCCGAAGATAGACGGTGATCATGCTTCACGTACAACGTGCACGGTGACGGTGCCATGCACCGCGCTATTCAGATGGATAGGTACAGTGTGGGTGCCGAGCTGCTTGATTGGTTCCACCAACACGATCTTCCGCCGGTCAATCGTGATCCCTTGAGCCGCCAGGGCCTTCTCAATATCCAAATTCGTCACCGAGCCAAACAGCCGATCCTCTTCTCCAGCCCGTGCCGTGATCGACACTGACAGAGCGGCGATCCGGTCGGCCATGCCCTGAGCGTCGCGTCGGTCGCGTTCCTTCTTCCCGGCGACTAACAGCTTCTGATGCTCCAGGACTCGTAAGTTCCGTCGATTCGCCTCGACCGCGAGCCCACGAGGGACAAGATAATTCCGCCCATATCCGTCGCGAACCTTGACGATGTCTCCGGTACTGCCCAGAGTCGTGATGTCTTCCTGCAGAATGATTTCCATATCGGCCTCTACTTTTACGGCAGCAAAAAATAAAACACAAGGCGCGCGTCCAACTGCTTCTCTTACGGAGAGGGGACTGGAAGCGCGAGTTCTGTCCCCGATCTCTTGATGGGACCTGGGGTGGTGTTACAGTCGCGTGGACGCGTAGGGTAGCAGTGCGATAGCGCGCGCCTGCTTAATTGATCGGGTCAACTTGCGTTGGTGCCACGCGCAGGTGCCGGTGATACGACGGGGGATAATTTTCCCCCGTTCGGACACAAAGTCCTCGAGCATCCGGCTATCTTTGTAGTTGATCCCTGCCCCTTTATCCGCACAGAAACGGCATACTTTGCGGCGGAGTCGACGACGGGCCGGAAATTTATCGTCATTATTCGCGGCGTTGCGTTTTTGCGGTCCTCTGGTCCCTCGCTCGGTTGGTCTTGGCATAGCAGATTCCTAACTAAAACTGTCCTCTTTTCGTTTCACACTTAAGATTACTGTGGTCCTGCCTCTTCAGAGACTGGCGCTGCGGATGGTACAGGAGCAGATGGTGCTGCCGGCGTGGCGGGCACGGAGACCGGTGGTGCTGGAGCGATGGTCTGAACGGTGGAGAAGTATCGGAGGACATGTTCATTAATACGGAGATTCCGTTCAAGCTCTTTTAAGGCTGCAGGTGGCGAATCGTACTCTAAGCGAACATAGTAGCCACGGCGCTGCTTATTAATCAGATACGTGAGATCCCGCATCCCCCAGACATCAACCACAATAGCTGTCCCGTTCGCGCCTTCGAGGATTTTTTGCATCCAGGCGGAGAGTTCTTTCACACGCGCATCCGGCAGTTCGGGATGCAAAATACATAGGGTTTCATACGACGGCATGCGGTCCTCCTCAGAACAATTACAGCTTCATTGGGCGCTGGTCTCACCGGTAACGTTGAAAACGGCCATTGCCTGCTCAAGACCTTGGGTCAAGAGCATCTCAATAGCATCGGCGGCCCGATCTACCGCCGCGAGAATAGACGCTTCTTCCTGGCGAGTAAAGGGCTGCAAGACGAAATCCGCTGGATCTTGTCGGCCAGGGGGTCTTCCGATCCCCACTTTGACACGTACAAAATCCTTACTCCCAAACGCCTCGATCAGCGAGGCAATACCACGATTACCGCCTGCCCCACCCCCACCTCGTTTGATCCGTACCCGACCGGTGAGCAAATCAAGATCATCGTGGACGATCACAAAATCGGACAGAGGCAAATGGTAAAACTCCCGGATCTTGACCGCCGCTTCCCCGCTGCGGTTCATATAGGTTTGCGGCTGGGCAAGTAATACTTTGTCGCCTTGCCACATGCCATCACCAATGAGCGAGAGAAAGGAGCGTCGAGAGAGCCGAATGTCCCATCGATGGGCGAGCACGTCAACAACATGGAACCCGATATTGTGTCGCGTTCTTTGGTATTCCGCACCGGGGTTGCCGAGACCAATAATCACATGCACGGCAGCCTCGTTTGGCTTATGACCCGTTCGCTTCGCTCACTTAGTGGCACGAACACTTTTGCCATACGCCATGGAGCAACCGATAGGGAGCGGGCCATAAGCCATCAGCTATTTCTTGTCGGACTTCGCAGCGCCGCCAGCAGCTTTTGCAGCGCCACCAGCAGCTTTCGCAACGCCGCCAGCAGCTTTCGCAACGCCGCCAGCAGCGGGCGCTGCCGCAGGGGTCGCTTCGGTTGCGGCTGCCGCGCCTTCGGCGGCTGTTGGTTTCGCTTCTGCTACTGGAGACGCGATAGTCACCACCGCATCGTTCGTGTCGTACACGGCCTTCACACCAGCGGGGAGCACTAAGTCGGCGATATGAACCGTGTCGTGGAGAGCCAGACTCGTCACATCGAACTGAATAAAGTCAGGAATCTCCTGCGGCAAGCACTCAACTGTCACCTCGCGGCGCAGGGACTGCAACAACCCACCAGCCGTCACCCCTTGCGCCTTACCGATAAAATGGAGTGGCACGGTCACAATGATCGGTTTGGTGATGTCAACCTCGTAGAAGTCGATGTGCATGGGCGAACTGGTCACCGGATGACGTTGAACATCTTTGAGAAGGACCATTTTCTCATTGAAATCCGCTGCGGGCGAGAGTAACTGAATCAGATGAGACCCTTCGAGTCCGTCTAATTTCATCCGAAACTCCCGCGCATCAACGCATACCTTCTGCCCGATTTTTCCTGGCCCATAAAATACCGCCGGGACTTTGCCCGACCGCCGTATGCGACCGGTTTCCCCTTTGGTGGCTGTTTGTCGCGATTCAACATTCAATATGACTGTTTCCATGATATTCCCTCTACACAAATAATGAGCTGATCGATTCTTCGTGATGAATTCGTCGGATCGCCTCTCCCATGAGCGGGGCAATCGATAACACTTTAATTTTGTCTACTTGCTGAGCCTCGGGGCGCAACGGAATCGAATTCGTTACCACTAACTCTTCAAGGACCGAGGCGCGGACCCGTTCAATCGCGGGGCCGGACAACACCGGATGAGTACAACAGGCGAACACGGCCTGCGCGCCAGCATCATGGAGCGCTGCTGCGGCGGTCGTGAGCGTGCCCGCCGTATCAACCATATCGTCAACCAAGATCGCGACCCGCCCTTCGACTTCTCCAATGATATTCATTTCGACAACATCAAGGTTCGCTTTGCCTGGAATCTTCATCTCGCCTTCGCGGGCGCGCCGTTTATCAATAATGGCCAACGAAGAGCCCAACCGTTTGGCGAAAGCGCGTGCCCGTTCAACTCCGCCGGCATCCGGAGAGACGACCGTTACCTGCTCCTTGCCGATTCGCGTCCGTAGATACTGCAAGAGCACTGGGGACGAAAACAAGTTGTCGACGGGAATATTGAAAAATCCTTGAATTTGTCCGGCGTGCAGTTCCGCGGTGAGCACCCGTGAAGCGCCAGCCGTGGTGAGCAAATCAGCCACGAGTTTCGCGCTGATAGGGACGCGAGGAGCGACTTTACGATCCTGCCGGGCGTACCCATAATAGGGAATTACCGCAGTAATCCGGTTCGCTGATGCTCGCTTGAAAGCGTCCAGCATCAGCAGCATTTCCATCAAGTTATCGTTTCCTGGTGAGCAAATGGACTGGAGAACAAAGATGTCACCACCCCGCACATTCTCGGTAATCTCGACCGCGATCTCTCCATCACTAAACCGTCGAATATCAGCGGTTCCCAGCGACACGCCAACGTACGCGCAAATTTCCTCGGCCAGGGAACGGTTAGAATTGCCAGCAAAAATTTTCAGTGCGTCACGCATGGAACTTCACCTAACTTCTACTCGGATTTCCAGGGATGAGGACTGGGGAGGCAGGATTTGAACCTGCGAATGCCGGATTCAAAGTCCGGTGCCTTACCAAACTTGGCGACTCCCCACCATAAGTTATTCCCACCTTCACGCGTCGTCTCCACAGTTCATTTCTGACGGCATGTGAACCTTGCGTCTCAAGCACCCGCGCTTGCAAACGCTTAATGATTTCTTGTTCGCCGACTCGGCCCGTAGAATTTTTATGAAATGAATCAGAGAGTTACAGAAGAACCGTGGTCGTCTCGTGGGGATTTCTGTAACAGTTTTGCCTCAAGAAGTCTACGGCACGGAGGAAGGCGAAAACGTAAGAGGCCGCGCTATAGCAAAAATTTCTTCCCCGCAATCATTTTCGTCAGAGAACACTATCCGCCCATCAGCGGTGATTCCGCCAAGGGGGTGACCATGAAAGTTTTCCCGTGCTCCTGCAACGCAACCACCGCTTGTTCCGCCCGCTCTTTGCGCGAGAAAATTCCAAATACCGATGACCCGCTGCCCGACATAAGCGTCCCATCAGCACCGGCCTGGACCAATCGCTCCTTGGTATCCCGAACCGCTGGATATGTGGGAACAACTGCTCGCTCAAGGTCGTTGACCAGACACGACAAAGGAGGCCACTGTCCGCAAGCCAGCCGTTGTAGGTCCGCGGAAACCACATCTACTCTTCTTGCTGGCAATTCATCAAACTGACGATAGGCCCACGGGGTGGAGACGCTAAACGGAGGCACCACGATCACCAACCACCGTGGAGGCAATGGTGGGACGGAAGTGAGGATTTCGCCAATCCCTTCAACGCGAGCGGGCTGGCAGGGAATAAAAAAGGGAACATCGGCCCCTAAGCGGAGCGCGAGCGCGCGCAACTGTTGTTCGGAGAATCGCTGCGAGAACATCTGGTTGAGACTTTTCAGCACCGTTGCGGCGTCACTACTCCCCCCCCCTAACCCGGCGCCAAAGGGGATGCGCTTGCGAAGAATAATGGCGATCTCTGTCACTATCCCAGCTTCCTGGCAGAACAGCGCCGCGGCTTTATAGGCAAGATTGGTCTCATCTGTCGGTAAGGCGGGATCGTCACAGCTGATCCGAATCCGCGACTCTATCGCTCTCTCGATGTGGTTTTCTGTCGTGACCTCGATCTCGTCACATAAACTCACCGGAACCATAACCGAATCGAGCAAATGATACCCATCAGCCCGCCGACCAGTGATGCGGAGGTAGAGATTGACTTTTGCTGGTGCGAGCATTCGCATTGGCGATCCTTTCGTACTTTGGCGGTTGCGACACCAAGTCGGCTATGCCACAACAGCAGACATGCAAGAATTCTTACGTGTTGCCCAAGACGCCGCGCATCAAGCTGGTGCCCTACTCAGGGATAACTGGCTAAAAGCAAAAACCATTGAGGTCAAGACGGATATTGTCGATCTCGTCACCAACGTTGATAAAGCCTCGGATGCGCTCATTACCCAGATCCTGCGCACGCAGTTCCCCACGCATCAAATTATCGCTGAAGAGTCGGCGATTTCGGGGCCACCAAGCGACTACCGGTGGTACATCGACCCGATTGATGGAACTACGAACTTCGCGCACAGTTTTCCGCATTTTGCCGTCTCTATCGCGCTGACACACAAAACCCAGGGGATCGTTGGTGTCGTCTACGACCCAATCCGCGATGAACTGTTCCGCGCCACGCGCGGCGACGGAGCAACGCTGAACGGGCGTCCAATCCATGTCTCCCCTACGCCAACACTTGAGCAATCGCTCGTCCTCACCGGGTTTCCCTATGACCGCCGCAAGCGGAGTGAATACTATCTCAGCTTCTACCACGCCTTCATGCTCCGCACGCAAGGAGTGCGACGGTGCGGGTCCGCCGCGTTGGACTTGTGCTATGTCGCCAGTGGTCGCGCCGATGCCTTCTGGGAATGGCGACTCCATCCATGGGACACCGCCGCTGGATCACTCATTGTTGAAGAGGCAGGTGGGCGGATGAGTAACTTTTCCGGCAACGCGTTTGACATCACCGGCGAGCAGACGTTGGCATCGAATGGCACGTTACACAGTGAGATGGTCAAGGTCTTACAAGAAGTGATGGCAGCGCGGAGAGAATAAATCGGAAGAACGCCAAGTCATGCGGCGGCAATAATCCGATGCGCCCGATCAACCAGTTGCGGCACTTTCCACTCGAACTCATTGGCTTTGGGATTCGAGGCCGTGCCTTCAATATAATGGCGATAGAGCCCCTCAAGGATGATCGCCAATTTCCACACTGCGAGACAGTGATAAAACGCGAAATGTTTCATCGTCCGTCCGGTTTTCTCCTCGTACCGCGCCACGAGTTCGTCACGCGAGTGAAAGCCGGACTGCGACGTAATGTGGTTACTCTCTTTCGGTTCCGGCTCTGGCGGGTCTCCGGTCGGCCCCCAATACGTCATCACCCAACCGAGATCAGCCAACGGATCACCAAGTGTGGCCATTTCCCAGTCAAAGATCGCGACCAGTTGCGCTGGATGTGGCGTGAACATGACATTATCGAGCTTATAATCGCCATGCACGATGGTCGTCGCGCTCTGTTCCGGCAGATGTGCCGTGAGCCATTCCGAGACTTTCTGAAGCCCAGGTAATGGCCGAGTGCGCGGCACGGTAAGTTCGAGCTGACCAGCCCAGCGACGTAATTGACGTTGCAAAAACCCTTGGGGTTTCCCAAGAGTCGCCAACGAAGTCTCTTGCCACTTCACCGCATGCAGTTCGACGAGCGCATCAATCAACTCCTCACCGATACGCTTGCGGTCCGCCGTCGCCGCAAACTCCGGCGGCAGTTGCTCGCGGATCACCACTCCCTCAATACGCTCCATGAGATAGAATGGCACGCCGATAATAGAGAGGTCTTCGCAGGCGACCACTGGGCGCGGCACCCGCACCCCAGTCGCGGCAAGCCCGGACAGGACGCGATACTCGCGCAGCATGTCATGCGCGGTCGGCAGGATGTCCCCGCGCGGTGGGCGACGCATCACCCACTGTTTCGGTCCCCAGGACACATAGAAGGTCTCGTTCGAGAACCCAGCTTCATGTTTCTTAACGGTTAGTGCACCGTCTTGCGCTGGAAGCTTTTCCCGAGCAAAAGATTCCAGTTTGACCATGTCGATCAGCGTGTTGGATTGTTGACTCATCGTCTCCTCGTGAGCGCCAAGCGCGGGTCCTGGATACCATTCCTCGTCACAAACATAAATCCCGGATCGTGGAATTTACGTCGTTGGATAAGGTGGTGGCTTGGGCGTCACCGTGAACAGCACCAACGACACCACGCTGGTCACCACCGCATACGTAAACGCGAGATGATAACTCCCCGTCGTGTCGCGCAGATAGCCAGCAATCATTGGCCCCCACGCCCCCAGCACACCGGCACCAGCGAAGAGGAATCCACCAATCGTCCCGGCATGGCGGCGCCCGAACAGATCGCCAATCAACGCCGTGAAGAGGGTCGCCATGCTCCCATAAAAGAAACCAAAGGCGGCGGCACCACAGTAGAGCACCGTCAAGCTCCGCGCGTTCACGAATAGCAGATAGGCGACCACGTGCATGACCAAGCTCAGCATCAATCCTTGTCGGCGACCGATTCGATCAGACAGCGCCCCCAAAGAAAGGCTTCCAATAAAGGCGCACAGTCCCATGATGCTCACCGCGAATGCTCCCTGGGTGGGAGAAAATCCCAGATCGCGAGCAAAGGCGACGATATGGACAAAAGGCACCGGAACCGAGAAAAGCATGATGACAAACACGAGGAACAACAACCAGAAGGCGGGGAATCGCCAAGCTTCTTGTAATGACCAGCCCGTCAAAGGCGCGGTGACAAGTGCCCCTTCAGAAAGAACGTTCGCGGCTGAGGGGAGATCCCCATCCGGCGCGAGGCCAAGCAGCTCTGGGCTGCGCACCATGAAACGCGCGACAATATTCAGCACAATCACGATCACCACGCCGCAGGTCAAATACACTGAACGCCACCCATAGTGAGGAATGAGCGCGGCAAACAACGGGGGACACAACAGAATGCCACAGCTACTCCCGCACGAGGCGAGCCCGAGCGCCAACCCCCGCTTCCGCTGAAACCATTTCATGACTGTCGTATTACACGGGATAAATGCCGTGCTCATGCCTAACGCCGCGATGAATCCGTAGAACAGATACATCTGCCACCGCGCGGAGACTTGGCTGGTCGCCATGATGCCAACCCCCAGGAGCATCCCACCAAAGGCGATAACCACCGTCGGCCCCTTGGAATCCGTCAACCGACCGCTCAGCCAACTGCACGCACTATACGTCATGCTGTAAAGCGAGAACGCCCCAGCGATACTCGCCCGGTGCCAGCCGAGTTCATCCAGCATGAACGGCAGAAAAACACCAAAGGAATACTGCACGCCGTAGGTCAAGAGCAAGATAAGAAACGCACACGCGGTGACGATCCAGCCATAGAATAGAGGAGGTGAAGGGGACATCCTGGCTTTCGCTCCAAGTCCGACACGTAAGAGTCCCCTCCCCTCGTGGAGAAAGAAGAAAAGGAACTCGCTTAACTCGCCTGCAACACGACTTGTGGAGGAACCATTTCTTGTTCTGACTTCTTTGCGGAGGGGAGCGTGAGCGCGAGAAGAGCGGAGATTAAGCCAGTTCCCGTGCTCGTGAGAAACGGGATCGTATAACTTCCGAAGATGTCATACAACTTTCCACCCATAAGCCCCCCGAATCCCATCCCGACTGACGCAATCATGAAGAAGACGCCGAGGATGGAGCCGATGAAGCGCGTGCCAAAATGCTCGCGGAAGAGCATCGCATACACCGGCATCGGGCCAGCGTAGCCAATCCCGAATACCACCGCCCAGAGATAAAACGAAGACGGTTCGTGGGCCTGAATGAACGGCGGCACCATTACCGCCTGCAGTCCTAAAAACAGCGCCATCGCCCATTTTCCACTGATACGGTCGGCCAACATCCCACAGGCAATCTTGCCTACCAAGCCAGAGATGGCCATGACCGCCGCGACTTTCGATGCCGTTGATCCCACCAGGCCCATATCCGTCATGTGACTAAAACCATGGAGCAAGATACAGGAATGGCAAATACAGCAGCCCAACACCATAAGATTCAGGGTCCAGAACACCCGAGTCTGCATTGCCTGGCGCAGCGTCAGATGAACGTTCGGCATTCTTGATGTCAATCCTGCCGCCCGACTGGAGGCATAACGCTGGCTCTCTTCTTCGGAATAATCACGGATGAGCATGGCAAGCGGAAAGATCAGAAGCGACCCCACGCCCAACCACAGATACACCCCTCGCCAATCCGTCTGCGTCAGCAAGTACACGGTTAACGGAGCGAATACCGCAGGTCCGACATTTTGTGACTGCGCAATTGCCAAGGCGAGTCCTTGGTTCTGGGTAAACCACTTGGTAATGAGCACCGTCAGCGGGACCGCTGCAGCAGAGCGACCAATCGCCATCACCACCCCAAAGGCAAAGTACAGGTGGACCAAAGATTGAATTTGGCTCATCAAGATGGTCCCGATAATAAAGAGGATGCCACCAGCAATGAGCAAGCGGCGGGAACCAAAACGGTCGGTAAGCACCCCACAAGCGAGGTTGCCAAGGCCAAAGCAGATAAAGTTGATCATCGACGCAACCGAGATGGTTCCACGATTCCACTGGAACTGTTCGGAAATCGACTTGAACATGATGCCGAAAGAGTCGACGATCCCAAACATAATGAGCGTCAGAAAAAGCCCGGCAAAAACGATCACCCACCCGTAAAAGAACTTCCCCTGTGATTCCGGCATTCCCCCTCCTATCGAAGCGTGCCGCGGCACGAGACCAAGAATTCGGACAGTGGACATGAACTTCAAGGGGGAGTCAATGGAGAATAAAAAATTAAGAAGGAAAAATTAGAAACGGCGACACGCATACAACAAGAAGAAATGTTTCGCCTCTTCATTTCCACACGCTGCGTTCTTCACTTTTCATTTTTCATTCCCTACACCTCTCGTCCTATCTTCTCTCCCTCATAGATCACCGCCTCCAACTTGCGCGGCGCGACGGCGTCGCCAATGCGATGAATGGCTTTGAAACTGGACCGGAGCTCATGAAACAAGGCGTCATTGGGGCTGCGCATCATCGCCAAGATCACCGTGTCCGCGGTCACGGTCCGCCGCTCGCTCCCCCAGATGTCGTACACCTCAACCTGATGTCCGTCGATGGACTCGACAAACTGTTGGGCCGAGAGCTTCACTCCCACCGCCTTGAGACGAGGAAACAGATGCGCCATCTCTAAGGTTTTGAGCGTGTCTTCGCCGACAAAGAGATGTGGCGTGATGACCTCCACACTCGCTCCCCCACTCGCCAGCACCTCGGCCAGCCCCAATGGCAAATAGCTGTCGGTCTCATCGAGAATGAGCACTCGTTTCCCTAACGCTGTGACATCGACAAGCGCCTTGCGGATTGCCTCAGCGATATCGAGCACGTGCGATTGCTCCACTCCTGGCATCGTTTCGCGATCAATCCGATACGGACTGTACCCGGTGCGATCATACGAAGCCCCGGTGGCGCAGATAACGATGTCGGGCTTTTCTCCCACGACCAGATCGGTGGTCGCGATCGTATGCAATCGCACTTCAACGCCGGCTTTTTCCAGCGGCCGGGTGAGGTTGTCGATAGCGGATTGCCATCCCGCGCGTGTCGGTAAGCGTTTGAGGAGATTGAGATGTCCACCCAGTTCACCTGCCTGCTCGTACAGCGTCACCTTGTGTCCACGCCTGGCCGCGACCGCGGCGCATTTCAATCCCGCGGGCCCGCCACCAACCACGACAATCTTCTTCGCTCTGCCTTGCGCCACTTTCTTGAGCGACCCTTCTCCCCATTGGCGCTCGCGGCCCATCACGGGATTCACCACACACGTCACTTCAACATTATCAATCAACCGACTGATGCACACATTGGCCCCAACACAGCGAGTGACCTCGTCGTCACGCCCCTCACGCGTCTTGTTGACAATAAAGGGATCCGCCATGTGCGCCCGTGTCATCGCCACCATATCCGCCGCGCCATCAAGAAGAATCTGCTCGGCCATGTGGACATCAATGATCCGACCCACGATAAAGATTTTCGCGCGGTCACCAACAATGTCCTTGGCCCGCTTGCCGAACGGCACCATGAACCCTTCCGGGACACTGCCCATGGGAGCCACCGCCAGGTGGAGGGTATGGTATCCACCGCCGGAGATGTTGAAGAAATTAAATAAGCCCGTGGCCGCGAAAATCTCAAGCTGTTCTTCCGCTTGTTCTGGCGTGATCCCCGCGGCCCCAAGGAATTCATCAAACGACAAGCGCAGACCGATGGTGAACTCGCTCCCCACCCGTTTGCGAATCGCTTCGCCAATGTCAATCACCATCTGACACCGGTTGCGGACCGAACCACCATATCGGTCCGTCCGTTTATTAAAGACCGGGCTCAGGAACTCGCCCAACAGCTGGCTATGCGCGGCGTGCACTTCGACGCCGTCGATGCCGGCGAGTTGCACATTGACCGCAGACTCGCCGAAGCCTTTGAGAATTTCATCAATCTGCTCCTGCTCCATCACCATCGGCGTTTCGTTATAGATCACCGAAGGCACCCGTGATGCCGCCCACAGCGGACGCCAGTGGTCGATATACATGGTGCCTTTGCCCTGCGTCCCGCACGCGAAAAGCTGCACGAACTGTTTACAGCCGAACTGATGCACGGCTTCCGCGAGCTTTTCATATTGGGGAATCACCCGCCGCTCCCAGGCAACGCACCCGGCATGGTAGTTCATGCCCACGGGGTGCACCGCTTGTTGCTCAAGCACGAGCAGTGCTGCTCCGCCCCGCGCGCGCTCTTGATAGTAAGCAATGTGACGGTCGCTGATAATCTCGTCTTTCCCATAGAGCTGGGTGTGTCCCGTAACCATGATACGGTGCTTGACCGTCAGCGTCCCAATAGTCAGCGGCGTCCATACCTGCGTGAGGGGCAAAGGGGCATCAGACACAAAACTCTCCTCTTCACAATTATTTCAATCGGGCAACAACGCCGTACACTTAATTTCCACCAACAAGCCGGGCATGGCTAACGCGGTTGTGCCAATTCCGGTCCAAGTCGGCAATTGATCCAGGTTGGTCAAATAACGATCTTTCACCTGCATGAAGAGCGACAGATCACGCATGTCGGTATGATACGTGACCATGTCGACAACATCATCGAACGTGACCCCAGCGGCGGTCAGCACCTTCTTCACATTCTCGAACGCTTGCACGAACTGCGCCTCTTTCCCTTCGACCACGTTGAGGTGTTCGTCGCGTCCCACTTGTCCGGCGATATACAGGAGTGGGCCGGCCTTCACTCCAGGCGAATAACGAAACCGCTCAGAGATATTTTTCATACTGTGGGGAACCACGGATTCTCGTCTTGGCATGTCGCTGATTCTCCTCTGCGTTCCGCGTTGACTTCCGTTCTTGTGTAGTCTAGTGGGGGAACGCAGTCAAATTGTTCGGCCCCAACACCACGTGCGGGGCATCGCATTCATAAGCATTTTGCATTTTGATGACAAGGAGGAAGCGAGTATGGACCTTGGTATTCTCGTCCCGGCAACCCAGGAAACGAAGAACATGACAGAGATTGCCCAACGCGTTGAAGCCCTGGGCTTTGAATCCTTATGGATTCCCGAACATCCCGTGATCCCGGTCGGTTTCCAAACTCAAGTGCCGGGCGGGGGGAAACTCCCGGACCATTACCATCGCTGGGCCGATCCGTTTATTGCTCTCACGGTCGCCGCCACCGCGACGAAACGCATTAAACTCGCGACAGGTATTTGCCTCCTGCCGGAACGCGAAACGTTGATGACGGCGAAAGTCATCGCGACGTTGGATATGTATTCTGGTGGTCGTGTCATTCTCGGCGTTGGCGCTGGCTGGTTGAAGGAAGAAACCGAGGCGATGGGCGCGAACTTCCGTCTCCGCTGGAAACGCTTACGAGAAACGGCGGAAGCGTTGCGCATTTTGTGGACGCACCCGGAACCAAGCTACCAGGGGGAACTCGTGCAATTTCCGCCAGTGTATTGCAATCCCAAACCCGTGCAGAAATCCGGGCCGCCGATCTTTCTTGGTGGTCATGTGCCGAAAGCCTTAGACCGGGTCGCACGCTCTTACGATGGCTGGTGCCCACTGTCCAACGATCCCGTCGATTATAAGAAAAAAGTGGAAATTATTCGACAAGCGGCGAAAGAAGCAGGGCGGAATCCCGAGGCCTTACAGATGTCCGCCTTGGTCGATCCACAAGATGGCGCGCTGTCCGCCGATACCCTCAAAGCATTTCGTGATGCGGGCGCGACTCGGATCGTGCTTTTCTCACAACCCTTCGCGCAGGAAATCGCGAATGGAAATGCGCTTGGGTGCATTGACCGCGTCACGCCGGTTCTCGAACGCGCGCGGAAAATCTAGGCCAACTTTTGGAAGGACATCGCCATGAAAGCAATCGTCATTATCCCAGGCGGGAAAGGTGGCACGCTTGAACTTCGTGATGTTCCTGAGCCCAAACCGCGACCTGGTCAGCTCCTGATCCGCGTAAAGGCCACGGGCCTGAACCGCGCGGATCTGTACCAGCGGCGCGGTGGCTACCCTACCCCACCTCCAGCCAACGCCGGGGCTTTGATAATCGCGGGCCTCGAAGCAGCCGGTGAAGTGGCAGCCGTGGGCGAAGGCGTCTCCGGCTTTCAGGTTGGGGATCGCGTCATGGCGATGTGCTTCAGTGGGTACGCTGAGTATGTCGCTGTCGATCACCGCGTCGCTGTCCAGGTGCCACACAAGATGAGCTGGTCCGAAGCCGCGGCCATTCCGGTTGCGTACATCACTGAACATGATGCGCTCATCACCAATGCGCGCCTGCAACCCGGAGAGTCGGTGTTGATCAACGCCGCCTCCTCCTGTGTTGGTGTCGCCGCGATCCAACTTGCGAAACTCTTCGGGGCGAGGCCGGTGATTGGCTCAAGCGGCGTCACCGCGAAACTTGCGACATTGAAGTCGGTAGGACTCGATCACGGCATCAACTACCGTGACGAGAACTTCGCCGATGTGGTGCTGAAGCTCACTGACAACAAAGGCGTGGACATCATCATCGACCAGGTGGGAGCCTCGCAGTTCCCGGATAACCTGCGCTGCATGGCGTTGCGTGGGCGCCTCGTGAGCGTTGGGCGGTTGGGCGGCAATGACAGCACGATCAATCTCGACTTTCTCGCTCTGCGACGATTATCTCTGATTGGGGTGACGTTTCGCACCCGCACGATGGATGAGCGCGCGGAGATCGTCCAGCGATTTAAGTCGGATGTCCTGCCCGCGCTGACCGACGGACGCCTGCGCCCGATCGTGGACCGAGAGTTTCCACTCAAAGACGCCCTTGCCGCCCAAGAATACCTGGCCTCCAATGCCCAGCTCGGCAAAATTGTTCTGGTGGTATAAGCGAAAACCCGAATCCCCAAGGAGAAGAACCCGCATGCCGTTCACAACTGTCCGCACGAACCACCTCAATGGTGTTGCCACCATCACGCTGCACCGCCCCGAAGCTCTCAATGCCATCACCACGACCATGCTGGCCGAACTCAAGCACGCGCTCGAAGAGGCGGCCAAGGATGACACGATCGGCGTCGTTGTTCTCACCGGAACCGGGCGGGCGTTCTCGGCTGGCGTTGACCTCAAAGCGTTGGGAAACCGATCCCTGGACAAAGGTGGCATCGGCCCGATTCTTGATGATCCCGCGCGAGCGGTGATTGCGACTATCCAATCAATCGCAAAGGTCGTGATCGCCAAAGTGAACGGCTACTGTTTCACCGGCGCGCTAGAGATCGCGTTAGCATGTGATCTGATGATTGTCGCCGAGGAAGCCAAGTTTGGAGATACCCACGCCAAATGGGGGCTCCGACCAACCTGGGGCATGAGTGCCCGTCTTCCACAAGCAGTGGGATTGCGCAAAGCCCGCGAACTCTCGTTCACGGCGGAGACCTTCACTGGCCGTGATGCCGCGACGTGGGGTTTGGCGAATTCCGCGGTCCCACTGACCGCATTAGATCAAACCGTGCAAGCGTTAGCGGACAAAATTCTCGCCAACAGCCGCGGGTCCCTGGCCGCCTACAAGACGCTTTACAACCAAGGGATTGGCAAAACGGTTGACGATGCGCTCGCCTTCGAGAACTCCAGCGTTTTCTCGATCAGCGATACCAGCGAACGGATCGCCAAGTTTCGCTAGTCCTCAGTCCCGATCATGGTGTCTGTCCCGGGTCCGTCGTGCTCCACATCCTGGTGTGTGTTCCTTAATGAACCTTGAGAAACAAAATCGGTAATGCCACTTTATCCCCCTCACCCTGCCTCTCTCCCAGCCGGGAGAGGGGACCTGAAAGCACCATCTCTACTATTCCCGAATTTGATCTTCCAAATTGATTAGTGAAAGAGCAAACTTTTTCCGGCAAAGGAGACAATCCGATGGCACAATCTCAGGTCCGCACGTTAGGCGCAGTGCTCTACGAGAATTTCGAACTTCTTGATGTCTATGGTCCCTTGGAAATGTTCGGGAGCATTGGACCAGAGTTACGCTTGGTCACCATTGCCCAAAAAGCGGGAGCAATCACCTCAACCCAAGGGCCACAGACGATTGCCCAGTACAGCTTTGATAATTGCCCACCACTCGACTTGATTTTGTTACCGGGAGGGATTGGGACAATACCAGAGTTAGAAAACGAAGCGTTACTAACTTTCCTCCGTCAGCGTTCAGCGCATGCGGAAATCACCATGTCGGTGTGCACCGGATCGGCGCTGTTAGCAAAAGCCGGCGTGCTTGACGGTCATCGTGCCACCTCGAACAAGCAGTTTTTCATGCTCGCCGCCAGTCAGAGCGACAAAGTGCAGTGGATCGAAAAAGCGCGCTGGGTAGAGGACAGGAAGTTCGCCACCTCGTCAGGAGTCTCGGCTGGTATTGATATGGCATTGGCGATCATTGCACGGCTCTATGGCAAAGACCGTGCAGAGCAGATTGCCGCTGGTACCGAGTACGAGTGGCGCCAAGATTCGACATGGGACCCGTTCGTCAAATATCTCAATCAGGGAGATGTGAGCCAGATTCCACCACCGGCGTCGGCGAATCGTTAGAACCTCTCCGAAAACCGGAGGGCTGTCTCTCGTTGCCCCGTCCCTTCAGCCTTGTTAATCCGCGAGAGAGAATTTTCGCCAGCATGATGACCTAGGATTTCAGATTATCATGCTGGAACAAGTGAGTATTCAGAGGTGAGGGCAGGATCTCTCCCTACAGCGCTGCCGCTCGAATGTCGTCTGACGCAATAGTCCGATGAGGGTTGAAGTACGGGATGATGTGCTGCCCGACACGTTTGATCGACCGCATGATATTGGCGTGCGGAATCCGCCCAGCCTGTTTGAAGCAGATGACTTGACTCAGGCCCGCCGCCTGAAATCGCTCCAATTTCCGCATCACTTCGTCTGGATTGCCGACAGCCACCATGTGATGCTCCTTGAGTTGCGCATCCGTGGCCTCCTTCGGGTCCGCCTCCATCGCGAACACGTTACGGAGATATTCATACGAGTAGAGGTTATTCTTCACCACCAGCGGCTCGAATAACTTGGCGACGTTGTGGAGGAACCATCGTGCCCCATCAAGGCCAATCGCCTCTTCCTCTTTGTTCTCGGCCACGTGCATGATGGCCACCCCGGCGAACTCTTCGTTGACGACTTTCGGAATCTGGTCGGACCGGGTGGCGCAGGAGGCACGATAACTCTCCATGCTCTTCTGTACTTGCTCCCAGTTGAAGTTAAAGCTCAATACGCCAAGCCCACGATCTCCAGCCATCTGATAGCTTTCTGGCGCGACACAGGCCATCCACATCGGCGGGTGGGGTTTCTGAATCGGCTTCGGCACCACACGACGAGGCGGGATTTTCATGATCTTGCCATCGTATTCGAGGATGTCTTCGGTCCACGCCTTAACGATGATTTGCAGCGCTTCCCGCACTTCGTCGCGCGTGCGATCATAATCCACATTGAAGCCGTCAAGTTCTTGCGCGGTGGTTGAGCGTCCAGTGCCCAGGTCCATGCGACCATTGCTCATGATGTCGAGCACAGCGGCTTGCTCGGCCACTTTAATCGGATCTCACCTTACGCGGCGCCTCCGAGTGCAGGCGAGAGGGTCTGTAAGGTAGCGAAAGCGGAGCGGAGCGCATTGACGTAGAGTTTAGACTTGAGGGCGAAATGGTTGAGCTTGGTCTTCATCTTCAAGCGTTCCAATTTGACGAAGCCAC
>SHZE01000068.1 GCA_009692435.1 Deltaproteobacteria bacterium
TGACCACATCCTGGCTCACGTCCTCCAAGTGGTCCGCCCAATACGTGCACGTACAATTCTTGGGCGTGCTGATCAGGTACTCGACGTACTGCTTCTTGGTAAGCATTGCCCTAAAATGCTATTTTTTGCCCTTACGCGTAAGTCCTGACCGTTCAAGCTTGACGACGTCAAAGAAGCACTGTCCAAATTGGGTATTCATGGCATGACGATCTCGGAGGTTAAGGGATTCGGGCGGCAGAAAGGGCACACTGAGCTCTATCGTGGGGCGGAGTATGTCGTTGATTTTCTTCCCAAGGTCAAAATCGAACTGCTCCTTGATGACAGCCAAGCAGATGAGGTCACCGAAGCGATCCTCGCGACGGCGCGCACTGGCCGCATTGGTGACGGTAAGATTTTCATCTTGCCGGTGGACGATGCTGTCCGCATCCGCACGGGTGAGCATGGGAGTCAGGCAATTTAACCGAGCCGCACAGCCGTATGATAGCCAACGACTTGAAACGTACTGGGAAAAACAAAGGAACACTCACTTGATCTCCCTCACCCTAGCCCCTTTCAAGGGTAGGTTTTTGTCGCAAGAAGAGCAGAGTCGTCATTCCCGCACAGGCGGGAATCCAGTACTCCCGCAATCTACAAGGTTCTCGGCCTGGATGCCCGCCTGCGCGGGCACGACGGACCAGAGAAGCCACGCATGTGGAATGGAAACCCCGTAAAATTGCGAGCAGCAAGAAAAACCTGGTAAGAAAATGTCCGCCCTCATTTTCATTGGTCAGGGTGAAGCCCTGCTTCATGACGCCTACCCCCAAAAGCACCCCAGCCCTCTCCCATTCGGGAGAGGGAATTTCCGAACCCGCTAACTTCATGCCATTGCCCAGCAGGGAGAGGACACTTCCAAGCGCCGTAGGGTGGGTCTCGCCCCACCCTACACACTTCGACTCGCTGGACACGGTCTTTGCGCCCGATGCGCCAAGCCGCCACCACGACCGGCCTCACAACCACCGTCAACATCATCCGCTGGGTCTACCAAACCGGTGCCAAGTCACTGCCGCCTTCAAAGCCTCCCTGCCCATCGTGTTCGACGACCAACTTCCCAAGAGGGACACACACTCACTGCCATTGACACTCGGTTCAACGATGGCCAGAAGTGAAGGTATGGTCGTCACGGCCGGGAAAGTACCCAGCCAGGTCGTAGCCGCGATTCTAAAAAAACGCTCCTCCCGAAATGGCATGATGTCGGGAGGCCGCCTGACGATCCACGAAGGATGACAGAAGGATGAGATTCTCAAAATGAGCGATACGTTTTTTTCAGAGCTTGAGTCAGAAGCGATCGAAATCATCCGCGAGGTTGCGGCAACAGCAACAAAACCCGTGATGTTATATTCGATCGGCAAAGATTCCTCTGTTATGTTGCGCTTGGCACAGAAAGCATTTTATCCCGGACCGATTCCGTTTCCGTTGTTACACATTGATACCGGCTGGAAGTTCCGCGAGATGATTGCGTTTCGTGGGCGTATGGCGAGAGAAGCGGGTTTCAAGTTGCTCACGTATACCAATCCCCGTGGACCCGCCGAAGGCATTGGTCCGATCACGCATGGATCAGCGTATCACACGGATGTCATGAAAACTGAAGCCCTGAAGCAAGTGCTCGATTTGCACAGCTTCGATGTCGCATTCGGTGGCGCTAGGCGCGATGAGGAGAAGTCGCGCGCCAAAGAACGGATATTTTCATTCCGCGCACCTGGTCATCGTTGGAACCCCAAAGCGCAACGCCCTGAGCTGTGGAGTCTCTATAACGCACGTATCAATACCGGCGAAACGATCCGGGTGTTTCCGTTGTCCAATTGGACCGAAGCCGATATTTGGGGGTATATCCGCCAAGAGAATATTCCCATTGTCCCGTTGTACTTTGCCGCCGTTCGCCCGGTGGTCAAACGCGATGGCCAATGGATCATGGTCGATGATCACCGCCTTCCCCTCGAACCGGGCGAGACGCCGCAAATGTTGAAGGTTCGCTTTCGCACGCTCGGTTGCTATCCCCTGACCGCGGCAGTTGAGAGTAATGCGGAGACGCTAGAGGAAATTGTCGCGGAGACCCTCGGTGCGACAACGTCTGAGCGCCAGGGGCGCGTTATCGATCACGACGGCGCAGGTTCCATGGAGCGCAAAAAGCAGGAAGGGTATTTTTAATGGACACGCTGCGCTTTATTACTTGCGGCAGCGTCGATGACGGAAAATCGACGCTGATTGGCCGCTTACTGTATGAGACCAAATTGATCTTTGAGGATCAATTAGAAGCGCTGAAATTGGATTCGAAAAAATTCGGCACCCAAGGGGAACGCCTGGATTTTGCGCTGCTCGTTGACGGGCTGCAGGCCGAGCGAGAACAGGGAATCACCATTGATGTCGCCTACCGTTTTTTCTCCACGTCCAAGCGTCGTTTCATTGTCGCCGACACCCCAGGTCATGAGCAGTATACCCGGAATATGGCAACCGGTGCATCGACGGCGCAGGCGGCGGTGCTCTTAATCGATGCACGTAAAGGTATCCTCGTGCAGACCAAGCGCCACAGTCGCATTGTCTCGATGCTCGGCATCCGTCATGTGGCACTGGCGGTCAACAAGATGGATCTGGTCGGTGGCTCACAACTGGTTTTTGACGAGATCGAGCTTGCCTACCGTCGTTTTGCCGGAGAACTCCGCTTTGAGACGATCACAGCAATTCCGATGTCGGCACTTGAAGGATACAACATCCTCGAGACTGGTTGTGCCGAGATCGCCTGGTATCAAGGGCCGAGTCTTTTGCAGTGGCTTGAGACCGTCCCGACTGGTGAGCGAGAAACTACTCGACCGTTTTCCATGCCAGTGCAGCTGGTCAACCGGCCGAACCTCGATTTCCGCGGGTTTTCTGGCCGCATCGCTAGCGGCACGGTCAAGCCCGGCGATCTCGTCCGTGTGTGTCCCTCTGGTGTCACGAGCCGAGTGAAGGACATTCCCGTGTGGGGCGGCTCGCAAAGCGAAGCGCATGCTGGGGAGTCTGTCACGGTCGTCCTTGAAGATGAAGTCGATATTAGCCGAGGCGATGTCATTGCAGCAGCTTCCCACCCAGTTGAAGCCGCTGATCAGTTCGAAGCAGATCTTTTTTGGATGAGTGAACAGGCCCTACTCCCTGGCCGCTCCTACGCCGCTCTGATTCATACCAAGGCTGCGAGCGTGACGATCACGCACATCAAGCATCGTCTTGACATCAACACGGGTGCCCATCTTGCCGCGAAGACGTTAAGCCTCAACGAAATTGCTACAGTCACCATCAGTTTCGACCGCCTCGTGCCGTTTGCGCCTTACCCTCACAACACGCGCTTAGGGGCATTTATTATCATCGACAAACTGACCAACGAGACCGTCGGCGCCGGTATTATCCATTTCGCTTTGCGTCGTGCGGTAAACGTACATTGGCAGGCCATCCAAGTCACAAAGTCCGCCCGAGCAGAGATCAAGCATCAGCACGCACGGTGTCTGTGGTTCACCGGCCTCTCGGGTTCAGGGAAATCGACGATTACGAATCTGCTAGAGAAACGGTTACATGCTGAGGGGAAACACACCTACATTCTCGACGGCGATAATATTCGACACGGCCTCAACCGCGACTTGGGCTTCACCGAAGCTGATCGCGTAGAGAATATTCGCCGCGTCGCCGAGGTTGCGAAACTCTTTGTCGATGCCGGTTTGCTTGTGCTCGTCTCTTTCATCTCACCATTCCGCGCGGAGCGTCAACTAGCCCGCAATCTGTTCGATGCCGACGAGTTCATCGAAGTCTTCGTCGACACGCCCCTCGAAGAGTGCGAACGCCGTGATGTGAAAGGGCTCTATGCCAAAGCACGGCGCGGTGAGATAAAAAATTTTACCGGGATCGACAGCAATTACGAGCCGCCAGAAGCACCTGAAATTCACCTCCAGACAGTCAATCTGACAGCCGAGGCCTGTGTTGATCAGATTATGGAATCGCTCGTAATCAACCCAATTGATTGAGTCGATGAAGAAGTGAGGAGACGTAGGTTGGGATGAGCACTGGGAATCCCAGCCTACTTTCTTGTGCCTTTTGATTTACGGCTCTCCTTTTTTGCGAACCGCGGTCAGCAACTGCGCGACCCCACCAGAGAGTCGTTGCTTTGTGACCTGCTGGAATCCAGCGTCCTCAATGAGGCGTAACAGCTCAGCGTCTTCTGGGAGATATGACACGGACTCTGGCAGATAGGCATACGCGTGTTTATCGGACAGCAGCGCGCCGAGGAAAGGAACGAGGCGCGTAAAATAGAGCTGATGTCCCCAGCGTAAGAATGGATTCGCTGGAGTATCGACTTCCAGAAACGCCAGCCGACCACCAGGCTTCAGCAGGCGGGCAGCCTCGCCGATGACGGCGGGGATAGATACAAAATTACGGAGCGCGAAACCGGAAAGGACAACGGACGCCCATGTGGTTGGCAACGGCGTGGAAAGGGCATCGGAGTGGACAAATGTCGCTGGAATGTTCCGCCGCCGTGCACCAATCAGCATATTATAGGAAAAATCGATCCCAACGACCCGCGCACCGGTCTGAGCGGCAAGCTCGCTGAGGTCTCCAGTACCACAGGCAAGATCGACCACGGTATCGTGGGCGGACACTGCCGCGGTTCGAATGGTCACCCGACGCCAGTATTGATCGAGCCGAAACGAAAGACAGCGATTGAGCAGGTCATAGCGTGGAGCAATACGATCAAACATGGCTCGTACGAACACGGCCTTTTCTTCACGAGACGGCAACTCGCTTGCGGAGGGTAGGCGAAGCGGGAGTGTCGTATGAGGGGGTAATGGCGGTGGGATGATCGAATGTTTCACGACAGGACATTCTCCTCTGTTCGGAGTGCTCTTTCCATCAGACACACCGTGTTTCCGCATTTTGGCCCACAAAAGCAAGCGAACCGTAGGATTTTTCCTTACTGAATTCCCCGCTCTTCCGTTTTCTCTCTCGACTGGTTAAAGCTTTTTTAGATTGTGTCGATGAACTATGCAGACCAACAAGACCGCACTCTACCGCTTCGGAGGATACATGAAAACCCTGCTGCTTGCTGATGACGAACCAAATCTGCGCATGCTCGCCCGGATCACTTTAGAAGATCCCAAATATCGTATTATTGAGGCGGCGGATGGCACGTCAGCTTTAGAACTTGCCCGTGCCGAACATCCCGACCTCCTAGTGCTTGATTGGATGATGCCTGGGATGAGTGGCATCGAAGTGGCTCGCTCACTTCGTCAAGACCCGGCGACCGCGGACATTCCAATTATCATGCTGACCTCAAAGGGCCAAGAAGCGGACAGAGAGCAAGGCCGAACGGTTGGCGCGACCGCGTATCTGGTGAAACCGTTCAGCCCCCTCGAACTTCTCGAAAAAGTCGCGCAAATTTTACAATAGATGAAGAGCCTCCGCGCCCTCCTCCCCGAGAGTCGCGACTGCTCTTCACCTCACCACCAAGCCTCTACATCCCCATCTCCAGAGCTTGACTCAGAGCAGTGAGGCGTTCTTCCGGTACCTCGTTGTCCCTTGCGATTCGTCTCAGCCACGACTAGAGTCTGACCGATAGTCAACCGCACCCCGTGCGATTCCTATGACGTCAGAAGAGGGAGGACACTATGGCAGAGCAAGGGTACGCCCGGCCAGAAATGCTCACCACAACCGAGTGGCTTGCAAGCCATTTGCCCGATACAAATCTGCGGATTATCGATTGCGATAACCGCGACGCCTACCGTCGTGCCCATATTCCTGGTGCCATCACCTTCCGCGGGCACCATTACTTAAAGACAGAAGAAGGCGCACTCCACATCATGGGAGCGGAGAAATTCGCCGAAACCATGAGTGCGCTAGGAATAGGCGATGACACCCTCGTCATCGCCTACGACAGCTTCAGCGGTCTGTATGCGGCGCGGTTCTGGTGGGCGCTCAATTATTACGGACATGCGCAGGTGAAAGTGCTCAATGGCGGGTGGGACAAGTGGCTCGCTGAAGGACGATCCATCACCAACGAGACCCCACGTCCGGCGAAAGCAACTTTTACCTCTCGGACGCATGAGGAGCTCATTGCACGGGCAGACTACGTCCGCGATGCGATTGGCAAACCCGCCTGCACGATTCTCGACGTGCGTTCTGATGAAGAATGGACCGGCGCCAATAAGCGCGGCACCAAACGGGGCGGGCGTGTTCCTGGCGCGATCCATCTTGAATGGCTCAACTACGTCGATAGCAAGACCAAGGAATTCAAACCAGCCGCCGAACTCCGCGCGATGTTCCAAAAGGCCGGTGTCGTACCAGAGCGAGAAGTCATCACCTATTGACAGGGTGGCATCCGTGCGGCGCACGGACTCTTCACCCTTCGGCTTCTGGGGTTCGACAAAGTACGCAACTACGATGCGTCCTGGGGTGAGTGGGGCAACCGCGAAGATTTACCACTCGAAGCGAGTTGAAAAACCTGAGCCTGCACGATGGATATTCGGAGGCTCCTCAATAGACAAACGGTACCAACCGCCAGCTCCGCGCACGATACTCCTCGTAAGCGGGACCAAACACCGCTGCGAGGAATCGCTCTTCGTCGGCAATGCGCCACAGCGTCCCGGCCAGATAGAGCGGGAACGCCACGAGTACCATCTGACTGCGAAACACCAACAGAAAGCCGGCAAAAGCCAAGAGCGATCCGCTGTAGATCGGATGACGAACCCAACGATAACACCCCGTGGTTACCAAGGGATGCTCTTCTTGGATAACGACGAACCCACTGAAGTGCGGTCCTAGTTGTGCCGTCCCTGCCACCCGCAGCGCCAAGCCCACCACAACACCACCTAAGCCGCAGTACCGCAGGATGTCGCTGTCAGGCCACACCCACAGATTTCGTCGGTCTGCATAAGGCAAAAACCAACACAACAACGCGACGGCCCCCAACGCAAGAAACGTGGCCCACCGCTGCCGTGGAATTTCTTTCACACCGGGAGTGAAGAACTCAAATGGGATGAACAGAAGGACGAGCACATTGATCGCCACCACGGCTAGGAATCCTAATCGTGCGGGGTGAGCCAAAAAATCAGCACGCTCCCCCCAGCTCTGAATCATCAGCCCAAGCGTGAGCATGAGCAGGAAGACGAGTTGGAAATTTTTAAGCGGTGTGGATTTGTCGAAGGGTGCCTTCGAGTGAGGCATACCACTGCTCAAATGGGACGTCGGCGGGAACAATAATTTCGAACTTGCCGTTCGGGAGCGATTTGACACTCCCCGCACCCTGCGGTCGCAAAGGGATAACAACGGCTTCGCGAGAAATCTCTAGCCGATCCAGAATGACAAAAATCCGCTCAATCTGCGCCAGTTGTACTCCGAGAGGCATACACGTCCTATCGCTTCAACAGCGGAATCGCCGCGGCCAGCGCCAGACCAACGCCAAGCAGCAGCAGCACTCCCCACAACACCGTGGGACGGCGCAATTCGAGCGCTGCGCCACAAGAGACACAGTGCGAAAGAGACGACCCACCGGTCAAATAGATGCGATTCCACTTATGACACGACGGGCAGCGAGGTTTTGGCGAACCACGAAACAGATTTGTGAGTTGCGACACAGATTGGTACCGTTAATTTTCGCGCATCGTACCACGGTGATTTTTGCGAGTCGAGGTCTGCATTCCTACGTGGTTGGAATCCCGCGAATTTTCCTCCACCTTCGGCTCTCTGTTCGTGCCGTCGATGCCCTCGTTGCACTTTGCCCCATCTGCTACTGTCGCTGCCCAATAGTCACACATCAGAATCTTTGACCAAGGAGGAAAGTTATGGGAACAATTGACCGGTATGTCGCATACGCCACGGCATTCGAGGAAGCCTACGCGAATGACGATTGGTCCAAGATCGAACCGTTTTTCACCGAAGACGCAGTGTATGAATTTGTCGCGCCCGCGCCGTTCGGTGGGAAGTATGGAGGCCGCGCCGCGGTCCTCGCGCAGTTCAAGAATTCCGTCAACAGTTTAGACCGCCGGTTCGACTCCCGTGCAGTCGAGGTGCTGGAAGGTCCCACCGAAAAGGATGGCACCGTCTGGATGCGCTGGGCGGCAATCTACACTCTGGCTGGTGCACCGACGTGTCGCATGGAAGGCGAGGAACGCGCCGAGTTTGCCGGTGACCGGATTCGTCACCTCACAGACAGTATGACCGATGCGGAAGCCGGGCGCGTGGGTGCGTACTTTGCCCAGCACGGGGCAAAGCTGAAACCTGAGAAGTAACCGTCAATATAAGCCTTCTCCGCTCTTTCAGAGGAGCCCAACTGACCGCCAGAAGTGTCGCGCTTCCTGCTGGAGCGGGTCGTCGAAACGAAGAGCCAGTGTTGTAGTTCTCCCTATAGCCGTTCGCCCCCTAATGCGGGTACCGGCGATATCCCAGCGAAAGTGGTCCTCCCAATGATCAACGCGGGGATTAAAAAACCGCACGACTTTTCCCGTGCGAGAGTCGGTCGCGCTCACTTTTTCCCGCTTGGCTCCATTACAAGGAGCGCACGCCAATGCGAGGTTTGCGAGAACCGTCAGCCCCCCTCTCGCTCGGGGGAAGATGTGATCAAGATGGAAGGTGTAAGCGGAACCTGCTTGCGGGGCAGTACAGTATTCACAGCGTCAACGGGCGCGGGCAATCACCTGGCTACGTAAACGTGAGAGCCCACGGGAGCGCGTCATTTGGCAAGAGCGTCGGCAAGAAGGCGCGCTTTTCGGATGGTGAGCAGTTGCGCCGCACGAATGAGAAGCTCCAGTTCTTGACTCTCTTGAACCGTCAGCCTGCCCTCGTTAGCGTAGTCAAGGAGATGATGAAGTCGGCGCTGCTGTTGAGCGGATAAGGCGAGGGGGCGGTCGTCCCGCATCTCCTCCCAAGCAATGGCGATATCGAGGGCTTTGTGAATCGTTTCTTGTGTCGTTCGTGTCCCCAGAGCGGCTTTAGCCTGGCGGACCTTCGTGGAGTCCACAGCTTGGCGAGAAGATGTCCTTGTCACGAAAATCTTCCTACCAGCAGTACTAGCGGAGAGCAAGCGGATCGTTCGGATGCTACTGTGGGCTTGTCCAGCAGTGAGGAAAATGGATACGCTCCACCCTACTGTACCTCTTGTCAAACCGTGTGGCCGTGGTAGGCAAGTCACATGCCCAGCACTGATCTCCTCACCGAAGTGCGCAATCGGCTCACCGCTTGTGAACGCGAACGCAATCCCCAGTTCCAAGCGGAGCTTCACCAATTAGAAGAAACCGCCCAAAGTGGCGCCCACTCACCAGAGTCGGTGGCACAACAACTCCACGACCGCGGTCTCGCCGAGCTTCGTGACCGTGCCAGCCTCTTTGGACAGGAAATTGAGACGATTCTGAACGACACAGAGCATGATATTTCCTCCGACCTCGCCCCGTTGCTCAAGCAAGAAGTCACGACACAGCTTCATGCCACCGCCTCCTGGCTCACCGCGACGATCCAGCAAAGTGTCACCAGACTCACGCTGCTGTCTCATCATGCCCTCCCACCGATAAAGCCGGAGGACCTGATGACCATGTGTGAGGACGTCATCCTACAGCTCACAATCCACATCGACGGATGGGTGACGGCGCGATTGCCACGTCCCCATACCCCAGGCCGATTCTCTCGCTGGACTGAGGCAACTTCCTGGGTCATCGGCATTCTTGCTGGGCTCTTAGTCATCGTCCCGGTGCTCTGGTACGGATTCCCATTCCTTGTTTCTTACCTACCAGAAAGTCTACAACCGACGCTCCCCCATCGACGGAACGCCTCGCGATTCACGATCGCCGTCGTACACCTTGCCAACGACCCAAACCAAGAGCATGAGCACGTCATCATTGAAGAACTGAAGCATCTCGACATCGAGATTTTGCCGCTCGAACGAACGATCACGCTCGGTCACGGCTCACAGTCAGAACAAGACCGAGAGCGGACCGCGCACGACCAAGCACGCACATATCTGGCAACCACCGAGGCCGATGCTCTGATATGGGGATATGTGCACACCATTGACGGCAAGAGCGCGTCACGGCTGTACTGGACCACCGCGCGCGACACCCAGCGCTCACAAACCGCTCACGCTCCAGAGAACTTTAGACTGCCGGATCTGTTTTGGCGGGACTTGACCAAGGTCCTGCAATTGTTGATCGCTCATGAATCGGCGAAGTTCACTGCCCAGCAAGGGCATTTCGTCAGCGATCAACTGGCCCCTTTCGTGAAGAAAGTGCGCCAACTGCTGGCGGACACGAATACACGAAATCAAAGCTGGAATGCGGACACGCTCGCAACCGTCAGGTTGCTCCTTGCCAATGCCCTTTCTACGGTTGGCACGCAGACGGGAACGCCTGAACCACTGGTGGAAGCAATCAATCTTTACAAGATCGTGCTTGCGCACAACACCCGCGAGATCGTGCCGCTGCAATGGGCCACAACCCAGAACAACCTCGGCATTGCGCTACAGACCCTGGGTAAGCGCGAGAACAGCCCCGAGCGCTTGCAGGCCGCCGTCACCGCCTATCAGGAGGCCCTCAAGGAATACACCCGCGAGCGCGTGCCGCTGCAATGGGCCACAACCCAGAATAACCTCGGCAATGCGCTACAGACCCTGGGTGAGCGCGAGAACAGCCCGGAGCGCTTGCAGGCCGCCGTCACCGCCTATCAGGAGGCCCTCAAGGAACGCACCCGCGAGATCGTGCCGCTGGACTGGGCCACAACCCAGAATAACCTCGGCAATGCGCTGCGGACCCTGGGTGAGCGCGAGAACAGCCCCGAGCGCTTGCAGGCCGCCGTCACCGCCTATCAGGAGGCCCTCAAGGAATACACCCGCGAGCGCGTGCCGCTGCAATGGGCCATGACCCAGAACAACCTCGGCAATGCGCTACAGACTCTGGGTGAGCGGGAAAAGAAAGCAGCATTCGTATGCCAGGCTCTCGACCGTCACATCGTAGCGTGGGAAGTATTCGTCACCAGCGCCCCATACTATGCCAAAATCGCAAGAGAACAGGCGCAACGAGATAGCGAGCTTCTGCGGGAACAGGCTGATGAGACTATAGCATCTTTGCCGGGTTTTATTATGGCCTTCGAGGAGCATGTATCGTATAGTTTGGGTCCCAACATTCAAACAAGGGAGGCAAAGCCGTGTTTGGTCCAGGTGCGTATCGACCCGATCTCAGCGAAGGGATTACTACGAT
>SHZE01000069.1 GCA_009692435.1 Deltaproteobacteria bacterium
CGTAGTAATCCCTTCGCTGAGATCGGGTCGATACGCACCTGGACCAAACACGGCTTTGCCTCCCTTGTTTGAATGTTGGGACCCAAACTATACGATACATGCTCCTCGAAGGCCATAATAAAACCCGGCAAAGATGCTATAGTCTCGGCAGGTGCTGCGTTCGTAATTGCCGTGGGGTCACACGATCTTATTCAGCGGATATTCGACGATGCCTTCCGCGCCGTGCTTAATCAGCTCCGGGATGAGGTCGCGGACAATGTCTTCGCTGATAATGGTTTCCACGGCGAACCACCCTGAACGATAGAGCGGGGAAACCGTTGGTGACGTGATGCGTCCCAATTTGCGTTCGAGGAGAGCGACGACGGTATCGAGTTTCTCCTTCGGGACATTCATCTTGATGCCGACCTTCGCCTCGGCAGCCAGCGCGCCCTGTAACAACAAGGAGATTTGCTCGATCTTTTCGCGCTTGGCCGGGTCTTTCCAGGCTTGACGGTTGGCGATGATCTGTGGGTTCGAGGTGAAGAGTTCCCAGACGATCTTGAGTCCATGCGCGCGGATGGTCGAGCCTGACTCCGTCACTTCGACAATGGCATCGACCAGTCCTTCCGCTGCTTTCGCTTCGGTCGCACCCCACGAGAACTCGACATCAACCTTGACGTTGCGTTCGGCGAAGTACCGCTTGGTGTACTGCACGAGTTCGGTGGCGACCCGTTTTCCTTGCAAATCTTCCGGTGCCCGAATCGGGGAGTCATGCGGGACCGCGAGCACCCAGCGGGTTGGCTGAAAACTGGCCTTGGAGTAAACGAGGTCGGCGACCACTTCGACCTGAGAATCATTCTCCATGATCCAGTCCTTGCCGGTGAGTCCGGCATCCAGGGTACCGGACTCGACGTAGCGGGCCATCTCCTGAGCGCGGACCAACATACAGCGCAGCGAAGGATCGTCGATGGTGGGAAAGTAGCTCCGCGAACTAGTGGTGATTTTCCATCCGGCTTTCTTGAATAAGTCGATGGTGGCGGATTCGAGACTGCCTTTGGGGATGCCCAATTTTAATTGATCATTTTTGTCCATAAGAGAGCAGGTTTCCTAACACACGGGAGATAGGGCCGCAAGCCGCGGAATATGAAGATTGTGTTACTGGGGTCCGCGTATCTGTTGTTCGAGCGTCTGAATATGTCGGCGTAGCAGAATATCGCGATTGCGCAGGGCTTCGACTGCCTCGTTGGTCAGCCCCGCCACGGCTTTGGGGTCACAAGGTTGTACATAGGCGATTTCTGGCAACATCGGAGGTGGGGGAAGCTGAACCTTGGCCCCAAACGTACACCCTGAGATTAGCATCACCAGTACAATGAACCCCACCCGCATAAATCACCTCTCCTCGCCGACCTCGTCCATAGTCGCTCGCCGTGGACTCTGCTAGATATGGCACGCCCAAAGTTTTGACAAGCCATGACTGGTAAAGGATGTCCTGATGAAACTTGCTGAGCTGGCAATTCACCTGCAATGCGAACTGCGCGGGGATGGCGCGGTGGAGATCACCGGGGTCAACAGTATTGATGACGCGCAAGCGAACGAAGTGACCTTTGTCGCGAATAAGAAATATCTTGCCAAGCTGGCCACGATCCACGCATCGGCGGTGATTCTCGCTCCGACCGATCCTGATGTGCCGTTGCCTTCTTTACGAACGCCCAATCCCTATCTCGCCTTCGCCAAAGCGTTAGAGCTGTTCCATCCACCACTAGAGCCGCCTCTGGGTATTCATCCAACGGCGGTGATTGCGCCCACGGCTACGATTGGCGCGCAGGCCTCCATTGGTCCGTACGCAGTGATCGGTGACAACGTGGTGATCGGCGATCATACGCGTATCCATGCCCATGTGGTCATCTATCCGAATGTCCACATTGGCAATCACTTTACCGCTCATGCGAGTGTGGTGATTCGCGAAGGTACCCGCATTGGCGAGCGCGTGATCCTCCAGGGGGGCGTTGTCATTGGGGGGGATGGCTTTGGCTATGTGCCACTCCCGAATGGCACGGCCTACCGCATTCCCCAAACTGGGATTGTTGTGCTGGAAGATGAGGTTGAAATCGGCGCGAATACGACTATTGACCGGGCCGCGGTGGGAGCGACGGTGATTCGACGTGGGGCGAAACTCGATAACTTGGTGATGATTGGGCATGGCTGTGACGTGGGCGAAGGATCGTTGTTAGCGGCACAGGTTGGTCTCTCTGGCAGCACCAAGCTCGAAGCAGGCGTGCGCATGGGAGGGCAGGTGGGGGCCGCTGGCCACCTGACCGTAGGAAAGAATAGCCAAGTCGCCGCCCAAAGCGGGATTCCGCATGACGTGCCCGCGAATTCCGTGGTTGGCGGGTATCCAGCGACCGACATCCACTCCTGGCGGCGTTATTCGGTCCTGCTGCCACGGTTACCGGAACTCGCTCGTCGCATACGACGGCTGGAAAAGGCACTGCAAGAGAAAGTAACGAGTAACGAGTCGCGAGTGAAGAATGAAAGGTTATGACTGAAAGCGAAATTTTTCTGATGTATTGTCAACGCTTAATTCATAACTCGCAACTCGTTACTCGCACCTCTTCCCATTCGGCACTCTTCCTGAATCCAATTCCCTCTCCCCGTTCGTAACATAGGGCAGGAGGATCAAGCACTGGACGACGGGGCTTTGGTCACTGCCATTGCGCAGCAACAAGAGGATGCCTTTGAGCGCCTGTACGACCGGTACCAGACGTTGGTGTACCACCTTGCCTTTAAGGTGCTCAACTCACGCGAGAATGCTGAAGAGGTGGTGTATGAGGTGTTTTGGCAGGTCTGGCGTGAGGCCGCCCACTACGATGTACACCGTGGGAGTGTCGGAGCCTGGCTGACAACGTTGGCCCGAAGCCGTGCCATTGATGCGCTCCGCGCCCGCCGCAACGATCCGATCCCGGAGGACGATCTGGAGACTCATCCCCTCAGCACTGATCTCATAGAGAGTCCGGAAGAAATGATGGACCTCGGACAACTCGCTGGCATTGTGCGGGCTGCACTCGAAAGCCTTCCCGCAGAGCAGCGACTTGCGTTGGAGCTGGCATTTTTTCGTGGGCTTACTCATGCTGAAATCGCCATACGATTACAGGAACCCTTAGGAACCATCAAAACGCGCATTCGTGCGGCTATGTTACGGTTACAAGCACGTCTACGTCCGTTGCTAGGTGGAACCTCATGACTCACCAAGAGATCAAAGAATTGCTCCCGCTGTATGTCGTTGGTGGACTGGAACTGGAGTCCGCCACTGCCATTGAGCGGCATCTCGCCCAACCGTGTGAATCTTGTGTGGGGGAACTACGGGAGTGGCGGGGGGTTGTCGATCTGATTCCGCTCGGTGTGACGCCGGAGGAACCAAGTGCGGCAATCAAAGGAAAATTGCTCGATCGTATCCGTGAAGACCGAGGGGCAAAGGTGGTCCTGTTGCAGCCACGACGCTGGCGTCCCTTGGCCGTCGGTCTTTCGCTTGCGGCAGCCGCTGTCGTACTTCTCGCATTCGCGGGGCTGCGCTATCAGGCCGCGCTCCAGACCGCAGCCGATCAACAGAGTCAGACGGAACATGTGACCGCCTTGCTGGCACGGGAGCAGGAAAAACTCGCTCACCAGGAGCGAGAGCGGCGGCAGCTTGTTCTCCAAATACAGGAGCAACAACGCACGACCGCGGATAAGTCGCAACAAGTGACGCAATTGCAAACGACATTGACCGCGCAGCAGCAACTTCTCAGTCAGCGAGACCAAGATCTCGCGCGCTTGCGGCTACAACTGACGGCACGGAAGCCCGAAGAGGTGCCGCCCTCACAAACAGGGACATCCGTCCAGGCTGTGGCAGCGTACGAACGGGAGATCGAAAACCTGAAAACAGCGCTTGCCCAAGCGCGAGAAAAGATGAGCGAAACGGAAAGCACCTTGCGGGAGGTCCAAACCACACTTGCGGGGCAACTCCAACAGGCCGAAGCAGGCACTCGTGAGCTCGTCGCGTTACGCGAGGCGGTCGCGCGGCAACACGGCGTGATTGAGGTCTTGACGGCACCGGGCCTGCAAGTGCGGTCGCTTCGGCAGGCCCGGCGCGGCCTCAACACCAAAGGGCACGTGTTATGGAACGAGCAACGGAAAGCCTGGGTATTTTATGCGTTTGGTATGCCACCCGTGCCAGAGGGCAAGGAGTATCAGGTGTGGTTTATGACTGAAAGGGAAGGGCCGGTGAGCGCCGGAGTGTTCTCGCCAGACCAAGACGGAGTCGGACAAGTCCTCGCCGCGCCACCCTCAAAGCTCTGCGGGGAGATTCGGGCGGTTGCCGTTACCTTAGAGCCAGCCGGCGGGTTGCCGAAGCCGTCAGGTGAGATGTATCTGCGCGGGTCTTTATAACGGAGCGCCGTGGGAGCGCTGACGATTCTATTGACGCCCGCAGTCGATCGGGATCAAGGTCTAACCCCAGACAGATATTTTCAAACGAGAAGAGCCACACCGCGTCATGGGTACGCACCCATGCGAGGGCCGCCTTGTAGTCCGAGCGACTTCCGGCCCGGCGCCCTCCACAATAGCGTGCAATACAATCGACAGCATCCTTGAGGATCGCGAGCATCAGACATTCTTCACCCCTCTGGTACGACAATCGGTTGAGACAGGTGGTAAGAGCGCTTTGCGAGTCCGAGGTGAAGGACGAAGTTCCTGTAAGCGTGAGTTGCGCCTCTGTTCTCATGGTGTGGCCCTCATACTGTTTCTTACGGATGGGCAATGAAGGTTGGATGTCGTTTATCTCTGCTCGTGTCTCGGAGTGCTTCTCCCGCCAACCTTGTTTCTCTACAACACGTATGCTCTATCTACGTCAGGCCTGACGGGAAACAGGAAAAGGAGCGAGTCATGGAGGTGAGCACACTTGGGGTATTGGGGTTTGTTGACGGCTTTCGTGGGCCACAAGCGGTCCAGTTCGCGCGCAAGATCGAACAGTTGGGGTATAGCGTGTTGTGGGTGCCGGAAGTGATGGGGCGTGAGATTTTCACGCTCTCTTCCCATCTCCTGGGGCAGACGGAACGGCTCATCGTTGGCACTGGTGTCGCTATCGCTTATGCCTACGAGCCGATCGCCGTCGCCGCCGCGACCCGCACCCTTGGCGAGTTCTTCGAGGATCGCTTCATCCTCGGCTTAGGCGTGAGCAACAAAGCCTACAACGAGAAACGGGGCATTCCCTACGAGAAGCCGGTCGCCTTTATGCGCGACTACTTGGAGAAGATGAAAACCGCTCCCTATGTCGCGCCTGCTCCGCAACATCAATCTCCCGTCGTCTTGGCGGGCATGATGCCTCAGATGTTGCAACTCGCGGCGACTGCTACCCAAGGCACGCTGACCTATTTCACGACCACCGAGCAAGTCAAACGAACACGCGAAGTACTCGGTCCGCATCCGTGGCTGTGTGCCGTGCAAGTCGTCATATTAGAATCCGATGCCACCAAAGCCCGTGCCATCGCCCGGCGCTACATGGCCACCTATATGGCGATTGAGCATTATCTGTATCGGCTCCGGCGCTTGGGGTTCACCGATGCGGATTTCGCCAATGGGTGTAGCGACCGTCTCGTCGATGCGGTTGTCGCATGGGGGAGTGAATCCCAGATTCGTCAGCGCATCGCCGAGCAGTTCAAAGCCGGGGCGACGCACGTCAGTATTCTGCCGATTGATCCCAGCGGTGGGCGAGCACCGGATGCTCGTGCCCTTGAGGCGTTCGCGCCAGGGGCGGCGTAGCACGTGTTGCGCCTTTGGGACCTGCCACCTTTCGATCTCTTTTATCCTGCGCTATGAATGCTCGTCGGCGATGAGACCGGAACAATCTGAAAATTTTCGTAATACAAAAAGGAGGAACACTAATGGCAACTGCTCAACAAACAACCAGCACGGGGGCGGTCGAGCAATTCGATGCGGTCGTGATTGGAGCCGGAGTGGCCGGACTTTATCAACTGTACCGCTTACGAGAGCTCGGTATTTCGGTGCGCTGCTTCGAGGATGGCAGCGGCGTGGGTGGCACCTGGTATTGGAACCGCTACCCTGGCTGTCGCTTCGATTCTGAAAGTGAAACCTACGGCTATTCGTGGTCGAAGGAACTCTTGCAAGAATGGAACTGGAAGGAACATTATTCAGGTCAGCCGGAGAACGAACAATACCTCAATTTCGTGGCGGACAAGTTTAATCTGCGCCCCAATATCCAATTCAATTCTCGGGTCAAATCGGCGGTCTACGACGAGAAGGCGAATCGTTGGGACGTGCAGTTGGAGAATGGTGGGCGCGCCCAGGCGCAATTTGTCGTCTCGGCGGCTGGCATCTTATCCGCCCGCTATATGCCACCATTTTCTGGTGTCGAGAGCTTCAAGGGGCAATCGTTTCATACCTCTCGCTGGCCGAAGGAAAAGGTGGATTTTACTGGCAAGCGCGTCGCGGTCATCGGCACCGGCGCCACCGCCGTTCAACTTATCCCGATCATCGCCAAGGAAGTCGGCCATCTCACGGTCTTCCAGCGCACGCCGAATTACTGCGCGCCGTTGCGCAATGGACTGGTTTCCCCGGAGACCCAGAATAAGTGGAAGGCGAGCTACGACCAAATTCACAAACGCATTCGCGAAACCCCCGCTGCCTTCATGCACGACTTCGACCCGCGCAAGACCTTTGATGTCCCGAAGGCCGAGCGGCTGGCGCGGTACGAAGAATTATGGGCGCAACCCGGATTCTCGAAATGGTTGGCCAATTTCCACGACATTATGACCGATCGGGTGGCCAACGAGGACTTCGCGGAATTTATCCGCAATAAGATCCGTGCGCGGGTGAAGAATCCCGCGGTGGCGGAACTGCTCTGCCCGAAGGACCATCCGTTTGGCTCCAAGCGGATTCCCTTGGAGACCGAGTATTACGAGGCCTACAATCGCGACAACGTCTTGCTGGTTGACGTGCGTAATGCGCCAATCGAAGCCATTACTCCGAAGGGCGTCAAGACGACGGAGAAGGAATACGAATTCGACGTCATCATTTATGCTACGGGTTTTGACGCCATCACCGGAGCGTTGACCTCGATGGACATTCGCGGCGAAGGCGGGCAGACGCTGAAAGACAAGTGGGCCAATAAGGGGCTCAGCACCTACCTGGGGTTGCAGACGGCTGGCTTCCCGAATTTCTTTATCGCCACGAACGCCGCATTCTGTAACTACACCGTCTGCGCTGAGTCGATTGTCGAATGGATCGCCGATTGCATTCACTACATGCGTGACAAAGGCTTTAAGCGCATTGTGCCCACGCCGCAGGCGGAAGAAGCCTGGGTCGAGCACGCCAACGAACTGGGCTCTCACACGCTCTTGAGTGACGCGAAATCCTGGTTCATGGGGGCGAACATCCCCGGTAAGAAACGCGCCATTCTCCTCTACGCCAACACGGCCCCAGCCTATCGGGCCAAGTGCTCGGAAGTGGCGGCTAAGGGGTATGAAGGGTTTCAGTTGCAGTAAGGAGTAATATCCCCTGAGCCCCCTCACCCTACCCTCTCCCATCCGGGAGAGGGAACTTCTGAGCCCGTTTCCCTATTGCCCCGTTTCCCTATTGCCCCGTCTCCCTGATGGCATGGCTTCCGCCCACCAGATTCGCTACCGTAGCCAGCCATAATGAGTGACGATTCCTCCCGCTTCCCCTCGACGCTGAGCGCCTACGACCACCACTTGATGGGGGTGGGGGCGCACTACCGACAGTACGAAAAATTGGGCGCGCACCAGATGACGCTGAACGGTGTCGCTGGTGTCGTCTTTGTCGTGTGGGCACCCAACGCCCGACGAGTCAGCGTCGTGGGCGATTTCAATCAGTGGGATGGGCGCGTGCATGTCATGCGCCATCATTCTAGTAATGGCCTCTGGGAAGTGTTTGTTCCTGACGTCACGGTTGGCGCGCATTATAAATACGAAATCCTCGCGCAAGACGGCGAACTGTTGGCGCTCAAGGCTGATCCCTACGCCTTCGCGTTCGAGCCAGAGATTCCGCGCACCGCGTCCGTCGTCGCCGACCTGAGCTATGAGTGGCGCGATCACGAGTGGATGGCCACGCGGGCGCGGCGGCACACCTTGAGTGCCCCGTTGGCGATCTACGAACTTCACCTGGGCTCATGGAAACGTGTCGCCGAGGACGGCAATCGCTTTCTCACGTATCGTGAACTGGCCCATGCCTTGGTGCCGTATCTGCAAGAGCTGGGATACACGCATGTCGAATTAATGCCGGTGATGGAGCATCCTTTCTATGGGTCGTGGGGGTATCAGGTCATTGGCTACTTCGCGCCGACCCGTCGATATGGGATGCCAACCGACTTCATGTACTTTGTCGATTATCTCCATCAGCATGGGCTTGGTGTGATTCTCGACTGGGTGCCCGCCCATTTTCCACGCGATCCGCATGGTTTGGTCTATTTCGATGGCACGCACCTCTATGAGCATGCCGACCCGCGCCAAGGGGCGCACCCGGAATGGGGCACGCTCATCTTTAACTATGGCCGCACTGAGGTCGCCAACTTTCTCATCAACAATGCGTTGTTCTGGCTTGATCGCTATCATCTGGATGGCCTGCGCATTGATGCCGTCGCGTCGATGCTCTACCTCGACTACGCCCGTGAACCGGGCGACTGGATTCCCAACCGCGACGGCGGGAATGAAAACCTCGAAGCCGTCGCCTTCCTCAAACGACTCAACGAAGTGGTGTATCAGTATCATCCCGATGTCCTAACGATCGCGGAAGAATCGACCTCCTGGCCAATGGTGTCGCGCCCAACCTACGTGGGCGGGTTGGGCTTTGGCCTCAAGTGGAACATGGGCTGGATGCACGATTTGCTGGACTACATGCGCAAGGACCCGATGCACCGCAAATTTCACCACACCAATTTAACCTTTGGACTGCTGTACGCCTGGACCGAGCATTTCGTGTTGCCGCTTTCACACGATGAAGTGGTCTACGGTAAAGGCTCGCTGCACTGCAAGATGCCGGGTGATGATTGGCGGAAGTTCGCCAACCTGCGGCTGTTCTTCGCCTTCATGTATGGGCATCCGGGGAAGAAGCTGCTCTTCATGGGAGGCGAGTTTGGGCAGACCTCGGAATGGGACCACGAACGCAGTCTTGATTGGGATTTGTTAGAGGCGGGTCCCTATCATCGCGGACTTCAGCGATTCGTCCAGGACCTTAACCGACTCTACCGTGAACAGTCCGCCTTGCATGAACGAGATGACGATCCCACGGGTTTTCAGTGGATCGACTGTGATGATGCTGACCAGAGTGTGGTGTCGTTTGAGCGGCGCGCGAAGAATGAGAATGATCGGATCGTGATGATCTGCAATTTTACGGCGGTACCACGTCAAGCCTATCGTGTTGGCGTGCCCACCGCTGGTTATTGGACGGAACTGTTGAATACTGATGCGGCATTGTATGGCGGCAGTAATTTGGGCAATGGCGGTGGTGTAGCGGCCCAAGCCGAGCCGACCCAGGGGCGGCCATGCTCGTTGGTTTTGACGTTACCACCATTGGCGGCGTTGCTGCTGAAAGAGATTCCCAACCCGAAACCCGAAACCTGTAACCTAATGGGAGGAACTATGAAGAATCCGCGGTTGCGGTATTGGTCCGCGTGCTTGATCGTGGGCGTCGCCATCTTCGGGGCGATCGGGAGTGGCGCGAGATTGGCCGCTGCGCAAACACGTGAACTTAGCCCGCAAGCCTTGGCGCAAATCCAAGCGTTGCAGAATGAGAAGGCCGCGCGCACTCCAGCCCAACGCAAAATCAGTTCGCGCTTGCTCTATGCCCTCAAAATGCGTCGAGGCGAACCGATTACCAAAAGGATGCCCACCCTGCGTTCCAGTATCCAAATTGCGCGTGACGGAACGGTGCTGGTGGATATCAAGGCCAAGGTGACCGACGCTGTTCTGCAACAGATCAAAGCCGTGGGGGGGGTGAAGTGCTGAGTAGTTTTCCGGATTATGGTGCGATCCGCGTGCGGCTGCCGATAACGCGGATGGAGACCCTAGCGAACTTACCTGAAGTCAAATTGATCCGCCCCGCCGATGAAGCGACCACGAACAAACTGAGTCCACCTCCGCCCACGTTGTTACCAGAAGATCGTGGGTCCTTCCTGCCGCGGAACGTGCGGCCGAGTCGAGCTGAATGGGAAGCGAACGTTCGGGCGCAACTCGGCGAGGCGTTACCTCGGTTCGCCCAAGCGCGCACGGGAAGTATCACGGATGGCCCGATTACCAACGTCGTCAACACCTCTCAAGGGGATGTCGCTCATCGGGCCAACCTGGCACGTTCGACATTTGGTGTGAATGGCGCGGGGATCAAGATTGGCGTGCTGTCCGATGGGGTGAATACCCTGGCGAGCCGCCAAGCCTCTGGAGATTTGCCCCCGGTCGTCACGGTGCTCGCGGGGCAAGCGGGCAGTGGAGACGAAGGGACCGCGATGCTCGAAATTGTCCACGACCTCGCGCCCGGAGCGGACCTGTATTTCGCGACGGCATTCAGTGGCCAGGCGCGATTTGCCACGAACATTCTCGCGTTAGAAGCCGCGGGCTGTGACATCATCGTGGATGATGTTGGGTACTTTGCTGAGCCGGTGTTCCAAGATGGCATCATTGCTCAAGCGGTGAATACGGTGACCGCCGCCGGGGCGTTGTATTTTTCCTCAGCCGGAAACTCCGGAAATAAAAACGATAACACTTCGGGCGTGTGGGAGGGGGACTTTGTGGCAATCGCCGCACCGGGTGTGGTAGGAGGGACGGCTCACAATTTTGGGGGTGGTCAGAACTTTAATACGATCACCGTCGATTCCCCTTCGCTTTTTACCTTGCAATGGTCGGATGCCTCGGGAGCGTCAGCGAATGATTATCTCACCTTACGCGCCCGGTGCAAAAAAGGTGTAGAATCAGCGACATGAAAGCCCACGCGATAGCGGATTGATATTCGGATTACTTGGTGGCGTCCTTTGGGGCCACCACGGCAACGGGGCTGAGCGAACTCCTGGAAGGAGAAGTC
>SHZE01000070.1 GCA_009692435.1 Deltaproteobacteria bacterium
GACCACATCCTGGCTCACGTCCTCCAAGTGGTCCGCCCAATACGTGCACGTACAATTCTTGGGCGTGCTGATCAGGTACTCGACGTACTGCTTCTTGGTAAGCATTGCCCTAAAATGCTATTTTTTGCCCTTACGCGTAAGTCCTGGCAAACTGGGAAAGTCCCGATGGCCTGATTCAGAAAGAGGGGGTACGTTGTTGATGAGTGAGATCAATCCGAGTGTAGTGCTGGCGATGGCGTTCGTTTTTGGCGCGTGCATTGGTAGCTTTCTCAACGTGTGCATTTATCGGATGCCGCTGAATAAATCGGTGGTGTTCCCAGCATCGCATTGTCAGGCCTGCTCCACGGTTCTCCCGTGGTACGACAATCTCCCCCTCCTGAGTTATCTCATCCGACGTGGCCGCTGTGGCTTCTGCGGCACCCACTTTTCCGCGCGCTATTTTTTCGTGGAGCTGCTCACGGGGCTCATGGCGGTCGCCGTGACGTGGCAATTCGGACTGACACTGGTCACCGTAGGCTACTTTGCCTTTGTCGCCGCCCTGATCGTGATCATGTTTATCGATTTTGACCACCAGATCATTCCTGATGTGATTAGCCTCCCTGGGATTCTTGTCGGTCTACTCTTCTCGCTCCTCTCCCCGTTACCCACGCTCACGATATGGACATCCTTGCTGGGAGCGGTAGCCGGTGCCGGCTTTTTGCTTGCCGTTGCGCTCGGCTATCAAGCTTTCACTGGCCGCGAGGGTATGGGAGGCGGCGATGTGAAACTGCTCGCGATGATCGGGGCCTTTCTTGGGTGGCGCTCCATCCCGTTCACGATTTTTTTCGCCTCATGTATAGGGTCCCTCATTGGAGTCGGGACCATGATCCGTCGTCAGGCGGACAGTCAGCTTGCTCTGCCGTTCGGGCCGTTCCTGTCCTTTGGTGCCCTTGCCTATCTTTTTTACGGGGAGCGGATCATCGCCTGGTATTTAGGGCTGTTGTAACGAACCACAATCCGGTAAGTTTCCCCGCATGTCGGGCATTTTCCTCTCTTTTGAAGGCATTGAAGGTAGCGGCAAGAGCACCCAAGCCGTGCTTCTGGCTGACGCGTTACGCGCGCATGGGCACGAGGTCGTCATCACCCGTGAACCTGGTGGCACGCAACGAGGACAGGTGCTACGCGGTCTCTTACTTGATCCCGCCACCCAGCCCGCGTTGGCACCCGGGGCTGAACTGCTGCTGATGCTGGCCGACCGTGCCCAACACGTACAAGAAGTGATCGCTCCGGCTTTGATGGCCAACAAAGTCGTCATCACTGACCGCTTCGTGGATTCGACCACCGCCTATCAAGGATATGGGCGTGGATTTGACCGGGCGCTCCTCCACCAGTTGAATGCGCTTGCTTGTGGTGGCTCCCTACCAGCCCTGACCTTTCTGATGGACCTCCCGGTGAGCGAAGGACTTCAGCGGGCTCGTCTCCGCCGAGGTGAAATGGAGACCGCCGATCATTTTGAAGCAGAGTCGGTCGCGTTTCACGAGCGTATCCGTGAAGGATTTCTGGCCATCGCCCGTGCCGAACCGCAACGGATACAGGTTCTGGATGCCACGCGTCCGAAAGAATTACTCCATCAAGAGATTCTCTCGACACTCCAACGAGTGATTTTCCATGTTACTTAGTGGTATCCGCGGACAGGATGCGGCCATTGCGATTTTGCGTAACGCCTTAGCACGTGATCGTTTAGCCCATGCCTATTTGTTCATTGGCCCGGCGGGTATTGGCAAAAAGCAAACGGCACTGGCGCTCGCGCACGCCGTGCAGTGCCAGGAGTCGCCTCCAGATGGATGTGGGGCCTGCGGGAGCTGTGTCCAGGTCACTGCGGGAACGCACCCAGACCTGCGAGTCGTCGGACCAGAAGCGGGTAAGCAGTCCATTGCTATCGATCAAGTACGCGACTTGCAGCGGGTGTTAAGTCTGCGCCCGGTGCAAGGAAAGAAGAAGATCGCCATTCTCGAAGAGGCGCACCTTCTGACACCACAGGCCCAAAGTGCTCTCTTGAAAATGGTCGAAGAGCCATCAGGCGATGCGCTCCTCGTCTTGTTGACCCTGAACTCCGCCTCCCTGTCACGCCCCTTGCTCTCACGCTGCCAGCAAGTACGGTTCGCGCCATTGCCGACTCCGGTGATTGAAGAGATATTAGTGCGCACCCAGGATAAAGACCCAGCCCTCGCGCGTACACTCGCCCTGTATAGTCGGGGCAGCATGGGCCGGGCGCTCGTGCTCGACCCGGAAGTCTTCACCGAAGAGCGTCGCTATGTGGAAGAAGAACTGCAAAAGCTGGACGCCGCTTCGTTCGTGGACCTCTCACGGGTTGCCGAGTGGTTAGTGGCCGACCGCGTGAGAAAATCGGCAAAGAATGCCGAGACCGCGAGCGAACGGTCGAATGGAAGTGATCGGCTGGCGATTGTCTTGTCCTGGTATGAAGAGGTACTACGGTACGCGGTGCTCGGCACCGAGGGCGTCGTCCGTCACCAAGAGTGTCTGGGCGCCATTGCCAAGCTCGCCACCAGGCTGGGTGTGGATGGAGCACTCCGACAACTCTCGGTCGTCTATGCTACGATCCAGGCGCTCGGACGAAACGCTAACCGTCAGCTCGCGGTAGAAGATATGTTGTTGCAATTGAAATAGACGGGAGACCGGGGACCGGGGACAGAAGACTGAAGGCTTGGACCTTGAAGCCGGTCTCCCGTCCCCGGTCCCCGGTCATTTGAGGAACTATGTCACACACCTACATCACCACACCTATTTACTATGTGAACGGCGACCCCCATCTGGGGAGCGCGTACACGATGATTATTACCGATACCATCGCCCGCTATTATCGGGCACGCGGCTGGGACACTTTTTATCTGACGGGCACTGATGAGCATGGCAACAAGATCGCCCAGGCCGCCGCCGATGCTGGTGTTGGAACGAAAGAGTTCACGGATCGCGTGAGTGCCTCCTTTCGCGCCGCGTGGGATACCTGTGACATCACGTACGATCATTTTATCCGCACGACGGATGACTACCATATTCGCTACGTTCAGGAATTTCTTCAGAAAGTGCACGATGCCGGGGACATCTACTTTCATCGCTACGAAGGATTGTATTGTTTCGGCTGCGAGCGTTTCTACACGCCCAAGGAACTCCGTGACGGAAAATGCCCCGATCATCTCACCGCACCGACGCTCATTGAGGAAGAGAACTATTTCTTTCGTATGAGCAAATATCAGGAGCGCCTGCTCAAGCACATCGAAGCCAACCCCAACTTTATCCGCCCCGAAGGCTTCAAGAATGAAGTCCTTGGCATGTTGCGCGAACAGATCGGCGATCTCTGCATCTCTCGCCCCAAAAGCCGCTTGACCTGGGGGATCGAATTGCCGTTCGACCAACGCTATGTCACTTACGTCTGGTTCGACGCGCTCATCAACTATATCAGCGGGCTGAAATACAAAGGCGAAGCGGTGTTCCAAAAATTCTGGCCCGAAGCCCAACACTTCATCGGCAAAGACATTCTCAAGCCGCATGGCCTCTTTTGGCCGACGATGCTCATGGCCGCCGGACTCCCGTTGTACAAGCACCTCAACGTGCATGGCTTCTGGACCGTCGAAGGGCAGAAGATGTCCAAAAGCCTGGGCAATGTGATCTCGCCACTGGCGATGAAGGACAAGATCGGCCTTGATGCGTTTCGTTATTTCCTGCTGCGCGAAAGTGCGTTTGGGCAGGATGCGGACTTTCGTGAAGAGAGCCTCACCGCTCGGTATAACGGGGACCTCGCTAATAATCTGGGGAATTTGGCGAGTCGGACCCTGGCGATGCAAGACCGGTACTTCAAGGGGATCGTCCAACCGCTGAACGATCCACCCCCTGAAATAGACCAGCGACTGGCGGCGGCGTTCACGCACGCGGCCACGGAAGTTGAAACACAAGTCGGGAACTTGCTCCTGAATCGGGCGTTAGAGGCGGTTTTCCGTGCCACCGATCATGCGAACAAATACATCACCGAAACCGCCCCGTTTACGCTCGCCAAGGACCCGGCGTCGTTACCACGCGTGGGGGCGGTATTGCACAATTTGCTGGAAGCCTTGCGGGTCTCCTGTCAGTTGCTGTTGCCGTTCTTGCCGGAGACCAGTCAGAAACTTTTCGCGCTCCTCAACCTGCCCGCTGAACAACTGACAGCGTATTCCTTGGCCTGGGGAAAAGCCTTTGCGGTCGGGCATCAAATTCAGAAACCGCAAGCCCTCTTCCCGCGACTCCAATAATGCCAATGACATTCGCCGATTCCCATTGCCACCTGACGGACGCGAAATTCGACACGGACCGCGAGGCGATGCTGCAACGTGCTCGTGACGTTGGCGTGTCGAGCTTTATCGTCATTGGCGCGAACGGCGACTTCGCGCACAATGAAAAAGCTGTCGCATTGGCACGGGAACATGCCGATGTCTTCGCCGTCATTGGTATGCACCCGCATGACGCCAAAACCATCACTGAGGAAATGTATGCGCGGCTACGTGTGTTAGCGCGTCAGCCAAAAGTGGTGGGCATCGGTGAGACGGGACTCGATTTTTACTACGACAACTCCCCGCGCGAAGACCAACGCGCCCACTTCCGAGCGTTTATTCGTCTCGCGCGGGAACTCTCACTGCCTCTGTCCATGCACGTGCGTGACGCCTATCCTGAAGCCGCCCAAACGCTACGCGAAGAATGGGGCACTCAGATACAGGGAGTCATGCACTGCTTCACCGGCAGTATGGAAGAGGCAAGGATGTTACTCGACTTGGGGTTGTTCTTGTCTCTCAGCGGAATTGTGACCTTTAAGACGGCGCGGGAACTCCGCGAGGTCGCACGCTTCACTCCCCTCGACCGGTTCTTGATTGAGACCGACTGCCCTTTGCTGGCACCGGTTCCGTATCGTGGGAAACGCAACGAGCCCGCGTATGTTGTCGAGGTCGCCAAAATCATTGCTGAGGTGAAAGGGATTCCGCTCGCGGAAGTGGCTGAAGCAACACGACGGAATACCGAGCGGTTGTTTCGGTTAGTCCCGTGAGTCAAACCGACGGTCGCCCCACCACAAGAAAGGGATCACGCGGCGCTGAGTGGTCCTGTTCCATGCGCTCGCTTTTGCCTTCGCGGCATTCCTTGCAAATGCCGTAGATTTCCATTTTGTGATTGGTCGCGACAAAACCGAACCGCTGGGCGACCGCTTCTTGCAATTGCTCGATTTGCGGTTGGATAAACTCAACAATCCTCCCACAGCGATCACAAATGATGTGATCGTGATGACGTTCAGCTTCGACGTTCTCAAAACGGGCTTGCCCATCGGCGAAGTGGCGTTCCGCCGCAAGTCCGCACTCCTTGAGCAACTTCATCGTGCGATACACAGTCGCGTAGCCCACCCGTGGGTTCAGACGGCGCACCTCGCCATAGAGTTCTTCGACACTGATGTGACGATTGGTTGAGAAAAAGGCTTGCGCGATGTCTTCTCGTTGCGCCGTCGTTTTGAGCCCTTGTTCCTTGATCCACTGCCGGAACACCACCAACCGATCACTCACTGGGCTGTCCTCCCAGTCAAGGCTCGGCGCAACGCGGGTGACAGATGCTCAGTATTGAGATTCCGCTGTAACAGTTCATCGACCAGGAGATCGACTCGGTCCGGCAACGGCAGGTCACGATCAAGAAACACCATCTCCTGTCCGTTCACCCGACAGCCTCCACCCCGCACATGATAGCCCACCTCACGCAAGAGCTTCTCTTCCCGGACGCGGATGCCGAGCTGCTCGGCGAGTCCTTTCAACTCTTGCAGGAGAGCTGTCCCTCTTCCTGCTGACGGTTGCTTCTTTGCCATGGGGTATATTGTGACCAAGGCCCTAGACTTTGTAAAGCGCAGTCAGCGCTATTCCCGTGTTTGTGCTTGACAAAAATTCTCCGACAAGCAGAGTGGAACAACTCCGGTCGTGTATTTTCGCTCTCACCTTAGTCTGAAAAAAGGAGACGCCATGCGAAACTTAACGGAAACGAATTTAACGGATGCGGTTCTCGCCAAACTCGAAAGCGCGCCCAATCTCCGCTTTCGCCAAGTGATGAGCAGCGTCATTACGCACCTCCATGCTTGCATTCGCGAAGTCGAATTGACGGAGGCCGAATGGTTCGCGGCGATCCAATTTCTTACCGCGGTGGGGAAAAAGTGCGATGACAAACGGCAGGAGTTCATCTTACTGTCCGATACCCTGGGTGCCTCAATGCTCGTGGATGCCATGAACCATCGCACTCCCGCTGGCGCGACGGAATCCACCGTCCTTGGGCCATTCCATGTTCCCGGTGCACCAGCGCTGACAAATGGCGCGAATGTAGCCAGCGGATTCCCTGGTGAGCCCGCGCTGTTTTCTGGACATGTGTTGACGATGGAGGGCAACCCCATCGCTGGCGCTCAACTTGATGTGTGGCAAGCAGACGCCGAAGGTTTATACGATGTTCAGCGTTCAAACCTCAATGGCAGGCAATTGCGGGGCAAAGTCCATACCAACGAGCAGGGAAAATTTTGGTTCTGGACCGTGCGCCCGACGGCCTATCCGGTTCCCACCGACGGACCGGTGGGACAGATACTGCTCAACATGGGGCGGCATCCGTACCGACCGGCCCATATTCACGCGATTGTGACGGCTTCAGGCTATGAACCCGTCACAACGCATGTCTTTGCTGAAGGAGACCAATACTTGGACTCAGATGCGGTCTTTGGAGTGAAGGATTCTCTCGTCGTGAAGTTCGCGCGGCACGAGCCAGGGGCCGCACCTGATGGGACCGTTATGAAGCAGCCGTATTTCACGGTTGCGTATGATTTTGGCTTGCCAGCGGCGAAAGCGTAGCGTGCCTGGGGCGGATCTCTTTCAGGGCAATGGCATGAAGTGAGCAGGGTCCGCAGTTCCCTCTCCCGGCTGGGAGAGGGCTAGGGTGAGGGGGATTGAGTAAATTTTCCTTTATTTTTCACGCTACACCTCAATCCGTTGGCAATTACGCTTCGCCTTAACTTAATGCCATTGCCCGGATGGGAGAAGGCTAGGGTAAGGGGGATGCTTTCAAGGGTAGGTTTTTCACCACACGAAGAGCAGAGTCGTCATTCCCGCGCAGGCGGGAATCCAGAACCCTCGCAATCCACGAGGCTCTGCGCCTGGATGCCCGCCTGCGCGGGCACGACGGACCAGAAAACCCAAGCGGAGAGAAGCCCGCGAAAATCGCGGACAACGAGAAAAACCTACCTCCAAAAGGGAGGGGGATCGAGTGAATTCTCCTTTATTCTTCACGGTACGCCTCAATCCGTTGGCAATCACGCTTCGGCTTAACTGAACGTCATTACCCCTCCAGAAGGGCTGTTGGTGTACCAATACTCGTCCTTTCGCCTTACAATGCGGCCATGCGTTTCTTTAATACTGCTGGACCAGTGAATCCTCAAAAGCATTATTGTCTGCCACCTTTGGCGCGGCTGAATGTCGAGGAGTTACTGGGATTAATCCACCAAGAGAAGTATTTCGTCCTGCATGCGCCCCGGCAGACGGGGAAGACCTCGGCACTCTTGGCGCTGATGGAGCACCTCAACACGAGTGGCGAGTACCGCTGTGTCTACGTCAACGTCGAAGTAGCCCAGGCGGCTCGCGAAGATGTCTCGGCCGCCATGCAAGCGATACTTTCCACCCTGGGCTCATGGACACAGATGACGATTCAGGATGACTATGTTGCGCGGATCTGGCCGGATATCCTGCGAGAACATGGTCCCTTCGCCGCACTGGGGGAAGTATTAAGCCGGTGGTCGGCGGCGGAGACAAAGCCGGTAGTGCTGCTGATCGATGAGATTGACGCTTTAATTGGCGACACGCTTATCGCCGTTCTCCGGCAACTTCGTGCTGGCTACCAACGTCGCCCCGCGCAGTTTCCGCAAAGCGTGATCCTCTGCGGCGTGCGCGACGTGCGTGACTATCGTATCCACTCTAGCCGCGACAAAGCCATCATCACCGGCGGCAGCGCCTTTAACGTCAAGGCGGAATCGCTGCGCTTAGGAGATTTCATTCGTGCCGATGTCGAAACCCTTTATCATCAACACACCGAGGGCACCGGCCAAATTTTCACCCCCGAAGCGTTGACGTACGTCTGGGAACTGACCCAAGGGCAGCCGTGGCTGGTCAATGCCCTGGGCTATGAGACCTGCTTCAAGATGAAAGCCGGACGGGATCGGACACAACCCATCACCGAGGAGCAGGTCGCCGAAGGGAAGGAAAATCTGATCCTACGCCGCGAGACCCATCTCGATCAGCTCGCGGATAAACTCGAGGAGCCGCGCGTGCAGCGCGTCATTGAACCCCTCCTCGCCGGTGAGGAGCTCACCACTGGGTTTGATAAAGACGATGTGTCATACGTTCTCGATCTGGGACTCATTCGCCAGACCCGCGCCGGTGCGATCCGTATCGCCAACTTGATCTATCAGGAAGTGATCCCGCGCGAGCTCGGCTGGAACATTCAGTCCGGTATGAGCGAGCAAACGCAGTGGTATGTGACGCCTGAAGGACGACTCGACATGAGCAAGCTGCTGGCGGCGTTTCAAGCCTTCTTTCGCGAGCACTCCGAACATTGGGTCGAGCGCTTCCAGTACAAGGAAGCTGGGCCACAACTGCTGTTGCAAGCATTCCTTCAGCGCATTGTGAATGGTGGTGGCCGTATTGAGCGAGAGTACGGCTTAGGCCACCTGCGCACCGATTTGCTGGTTATCTGGCCATACCCCGAAGGGGTGCAGCGGACGGTGATCGAACTCAAAGTGCTGCATAAGAGTTTAGAGCAAACGATACACGCGGGGATAGAGCAGACGTGGCAGTATCTGGACCGGTGTGGGGCAGCGGAAGGCCATTTAGTCATCTTCGACCGCACGCCAGGAAAACCCTGGGAGGAGAAGCTGTTTCAGCGGACGGAGACCGTCCAAGGGACGCGCATTCAGGTGTGGGGGATGTGACAATATGACCACACTCTTTATCTCTCACAGCTCACAAGACGACGGGTTCGTGCGCGAACTGCGCGCGGCGCTCCAACTTCACGACGTGGACGCGTGGATCGATTCACGCGAACTCCGGTCAGGTGGTCTGCTTGAGCCCGATATCACGAAAACGATCGAGGAGGCGGAAGCGTTTGTCTTCGTAGTCAGCCCTGCCGCGCACAAATCGCGGTGGGTTTTTAGAGAGCTGCGGCATGCGCTCGATGTACAAAAACGGTCGGATCGGGAGAAGTTCCCAGTTTTCGCGCTCTTGCTCGGCGGCACGGAACTCGGCTCGTTTGAGGGATACTTCGACGGTGAACCCCTCAACGAAACCGTGACCAGCGACGCAGGCGGGGTCGAGGCAGCACTTCATGCGATTCTCGTCGCCCTGGGCAAACGGCGCCCGGCGGACGTCGCTCCCACGCCACAGCCCACGGCTTCGCCGCTGGAAGAACTGGTGCTCGAACTCACTGATCTGAAGTTCCACGAACAGGACGGCGTCCGCCGCGCCTCCGCCCGCGCCCGGCTCGTGTATGAACCGGCCACACAGGAACAGCGCGAAGTCGTCAGTGCGCAGTCATGGCGTTTTCTTGCTCCAGATACCAGCGCAGCTCTCCAGCTTCGATGGTATCTGGAGCAAGACCCGGTCTGGCCAAGCTATCACTTCCAGAATCGGGCGCGCAAGGCAGAAGATAATCTCATCAAATGGGGACGGTTGCACGAAGCCGCGATGCCTGTGGCCTACACTGCCAACGTCATGCAGGCATGGGCAAAGACCAATGAGCGTGCCGAGCGCCGCTTCTCCGTCCACGTCGATTCCGCGCTCGAAGCGGGCGCGGGAGAGGCCGACATGCGGATCGCCAAGGAAGCCGCCACCGCATTGCTCAAGCTGCCGTGGGAACTCCTCCACGATGGTGACAGCTACCTCTTCCAGGGCGCGAAGCCCACGCGCGTCCGCCGTCGCCTGCCGAACATCAGAGTGCTCGACGTGCCTGTCGTCGCCACGCCCATCCGTATCCTGCTCGTCACCGCGCGGCCGGAGGACGATGCCTGCCGCTACCTTGACCATCGCGTTAGCGCGCGACCGCTGGTCGAAGCGATGGAAGCTCTGCCTGGCTTGGTTCATCTCCACGTCCTCAGCCCGCCCACGCTGCCAGCCTTGCGCGCGGAACTTGACCGCGCCCGCGACGAACGGCAGCCCTATCATGTCGTCCATTTCGATGGCCATGGCGTCTATGACCCTACCGTCGGCCTCGGTGGGCTGTGCTTCGAGCAGCCGGAAGACATCGGCAAGCTGGAGCAGCGTCGGCACGTCACCGTGTTTACCAACGAACTCGGCCCGCTGCTGCGCGATCATCGTATCCCGCTCGTCTTCCTCGAAGCCTGCCAAACCGCGCAGGCCGAGCAGGCGTCCGAGTCCGTCGCCTCCGAACTGTTGAAGATCGGCGTGGCCTCGGTAGTGGCCATGAGCCACAGCGTGCTGGTCGAAACCGCGCGCCGGTTCGTGGCGGTATTCTACCAGGCCTTGGCGGTGGGCAAGCGCGTGGGCGACGCCATGCTCGCGGGCCAGCGCCAACTCAAGGACGACACCTTCCGTGGCCGCATCTTCGGCGCGGGCGCGCTGCGGCTCGAAGATTGGTTCGTGCCCGTGCTCTTCCAGGAAAAGGACGACCCACAACTCTTCAGATCCACGCCGACGAAACAGACGGTGGAAGACTTCAAGTCTGGTCTCGCTCAACGCTTCGGCGAATTGCCACCGACGATACCGGACACCGGCTTCATCGGTCGTAGCCGGGAGCTGCTCGCGCTCCAGCGGCTGCTCCATCAAGGCGGTCTTGTCCGCTACGCGGTGGTGCGCGGCCAGGGGGGAGAAGGCAAGACCGCGCTCGCCGCCGAGTTCGCCCGCTGGATGGTACGCTCGCAGCAGATGCACCGCGCCGCGTTCGTCTCGGTTGAAACGTATGGCAATCAGCGCGCGGTCGTGGATG
>SHZE01000071.1 GCA_009692435.1 Deltaproteobacteria bacterium
CTACCGGGTACGCACGCAAGAACAGATCAGTGCACGCTTGGCGCTGGATATGTGGCGAGAAGCCCTACGTGAAGGCCGTCAACAACCCCTCGCATCACTGCATCATGCACGGGCTGGATAAACCCGGTGTCTTTACTACAGTCTCCATTATCCGCGGGATCGCCCTCTTCAAAGATAATCTCTCCGACCTCGAAGGTGCGTAGCTCAACGGTCGAGAGCAGGCGCGTGATGTCCGCCGGTTCACTAAAGCGCAGAATGGGGATCCGGCGAATGAGCGTCTGCACGGCACGGCTGACATAGGTTTGCATGATCGGCACCCGAAACCGTTCCTGCGTCGCCGTCAATTCTTGCGCGATGAATTGTGGCACCAACATGAGCCTGGTCGGCGCACTCGTGGTCGCGGCGAAGAGATGGGCATTCATCGACAGGACCGACATTTCGCCGAGATACTCGCCGTGCCGCAGGTCCGCCAACAGGACCTCGGCTTGGCGTTCCGTATCAACCGAGACATGGGTACTCGTTCGCACTTCTCCCTTCAGAATAAAGAAGAGGTGCTCGCCGAAGCTGCCTTCCTGAAAGATCACCGTGCCGGTGGGCACCTCGTAATATTCGGCATGCTCCAGCAGTGCGTCACGGACCAACAAGTCACGAATCTGCTTTTTTCCGTCTGCCGCCACCACCGGCCGTTTCTCGAACACTTCGTCTAAGATGTCGGCGAAGAGCGGGATCTGATTGATCACATCCAATTGCTCAGGAACAGGCAGCTCAAGGCGGCGAGGCGTTGTTCCTTGTGGATGATAGAATACTGGACGGTGCTCACCGGCGGACTCAAGAAGGGGCATATTCCTCCTACTACCAAAGAAGAAAATCGGACGCTGGGACTCAAGCGAACCACACGAGAGGGGCACGGCCCACCGTACCCCGACAATGCCCACCGAGAAAAATCCATGGCGCGTTAGGACTTGAGAAAGTCGCGCACGAGGGTGGACACCTCCCCCAGTTGTTCCAACTGCGGTACGTGGCCTGCCTGGTCAATCATCGCAATCCGTGAGTTCTTGATGCGACTGGCGAACTCTTGCGCGTACACGGGCGGGACCAGCTTATCGCTTTTCCCCCACACGAGCAGTGTGGACGAGGTGATGCGATGAATTCGCTTCTTTAAGCCTTTATCGGGAATCGGCCAGATAAACCGCCCCGTACACGCGAGAGCCCAGGTCGTGCGAATCTGCGCATCTTGTTGGGCTTTTTCGTCTTCCGGTATCGCGAGCATTTGCTGGGCAAGCGGCCCCGTAGGATCATGGAAGACCGCTTTGATGACGTCTTCCGGTGGCATGATCATCCAGTTCTTCACCGGCGCGTCATCCCGCCACAAGCCAATCGGGCAGAGCAGCACGAGCTGACCTACGCGGTGTGGATACGACGCGGCAATCTCCGCCGCGACCATCCCGCCAAATGAATGCCCCACGACGGCGGGGTTTTGCAGCCCCAGTTGGTCAAACACTTCATCGTAGTAGAGCACCAAGTCCCACAGGTTATCGAGCGGCTTGATGCCGTCCGGGTCGCCCCAGGTCGTGCCCGGATGTTCTGGTGCGTACACAGTGAAGTTTCTCGCCAACTCATCCAAGAAGGGGTCCCAAGTCAGCCCGTAGGCCCCATGCAGAAATACCACCGGTGGGCCACTGCCAGCCACTTGCACCTTGGGCTTGATCTTATTTTCCCAGACACTGATCGTGCGTTCTTGTACTGCAACCATTCCGTGACTCCTTACAGGGCGGCGAGTGAGGTCTGACGTTTGGCCCGGAGTTTTTCCGGCCACCATTTATTTTCCCATTTGTCATCCCACTTGTCGTGCAAATGCGGCATGACTTCACGGGTAAACAGGTCGATGTTCTTGAGCGTCAGATCGTGCGGCATCGAGCCGATATGCAACAGCACCATCAAGTTGCCGACGCGCAGGTCTTCCACTCCCTGACGCAGCATGTCGCGCACGGTGGCGGGGCTGCCCGCGATCACCAGCCGTTTGTCCACGAAATCCTTGAATTTGTAGTTGGGGATCGCTTGTAATTGATCGAACTGACTCTTGAGCAGCCCTTTGCGGATACTGTTCTCGAGGCTGCGATAGTCTTGATGTCCGGGCGGGAAGAAAAATTCGCCGGGAATGTGGAGTGACTTGTTGTAAAAGTAGCGGATATGTTTCTCGTAGAGTTTCTCCGCCAGCGCGTCGGTTTCGGCGACCGCAACGAGTTGGAGGAATCCGGCCCGATAGGGGTTGGGTTCAATGCCCTTTTGAGCAATGAACTGCCAGAAGCCATCCATCACGCCTTTGCCGACAACCGGTCCATAGTAGTTGAGAAAGCAATAGCAGTGGTTATGCTGCGCCGCGAACTCCCAGGTGCTGAGGCTGCCTAGCCCGGGAATCCACACCGGTGGATGCGGTTGCTGAATCGGGCGCGGCCAAACGTTGACCATCGGCAACTGGAAGTATTTCCCGTTCCACGCGAAGATGTCCGGTGCGGTCCAGGCTTTGAGAATGAGGTCGTGGGCCTCGTAATAGCGTTCTCGTTGTTCGATGGGCGTGATGCCAGCACAGAGGGTCGCGTCCATCGCCGTGCCTAGCGGCATGCCCGCGACCAGGCGACCGCCACTCATCGTGTCGAGCATGGCATACTCTTCGGCGATACGAGTGGGTGGATTCGTTGTTGGCAACGTCGACCCCATCTGGACTATGGCGACATCCATGCCATTAGTGGCGCGCGCGAGGACGGACCCCATCAGGTTGGGATTCGGCATGAAGCCGTAGGCATTCTGGTGATGCTCATTCACGCAGATGCCGTCCATGCCGGACTTGGCCGCGTAAATCAGTTCATCCAGTGTCCAGTTGTAGTATTGCCCGACTTTCTCGGCATTGCCCAATTCCTTCCACGGCGGGTCCACCCACACCGAGTGATAGCGCTGTTCAAAATCATCCGGCAGATCCCGGTACGGCATGAGATGAAACATCGAGATTTTCATGCGAACCTCCCAAAAAAATTGTTCAGTACGGAGTACGGAGTTCGGAGTCTTCCCTCAGCCCCTAGCCCCCAACGGGTCAAACTATAGGGGATTTGCGAAATTTGTCATAGAGCGGGTTTCGTCCGCTCGACGCTGAGCGAGACAATCGTCGCCCCCCAACCTCCAGCTTCTGGCGGAGCCTCGTCCCATCCGGTAACAAACGGGAGACGCGCGAGCAGTGCGCGAATGCTCGCGCGTTGGACGCCGCGCCCTTTGCCGTGGATCAACCGCACGGATGAGAATCCGGCTTCGCGACACTGCGTGAGATACTCTTCAACCACGCTACGAATGTCCTTGGGCGCGAACGGATGCAGATCAAGGACGTCCTCCAGTGGTAAGACCACTGGATCGGGGAATGGCGAGTCTCCGTTCCGTGCTTGGTCTGGAGGTTCTGCTGGTGTGACGGGTGGGTGTTTCACTGACTCCTACTCCCCTTCCCCCACCCGTGTCGCCATCTGTACTGACCACCGGACTTCCTCTTCCTTGAAGAACAGCGCTCCCTTTTTCTTGGCCGACAAGAGCTTCGTCCCTACTTGATACTTTTCTTGCGCCGCGGCGATCACCTCAAGTATCACCGCGCGGGTGCTGGCCGGGAGTTCTTCGTAAATCACCGAGAGAATGTATTGATGCTCAAGAAACGCATTCGCCATCAGGTCGGCTAGCGACTCCTTGTCATTTGTACTTTCAGTTGTCAGTTGTTGCGCACGGTCAACGTAGAGGTGATAGCGTTCCGTCGCGATCTTCGCGGCATCGGCCTTTTCCGCTTTGACCATCGCTTCGAGTTCCGCCAGCTTCTCGCGCGCGAATGTCAAGCAGAGTCGTACTTTTTCCGCATCCGTTCGTGCGAGGAACAACTTCCCTTCTTCCCGCACGGCATCAAGCCGATACAGAGCACTGTCAGGAGTACGACCTGGTTCGGGGAGCCATTCAATGTTGCCGAACGAACTGGAGAACCCGTGTCCGGCTAGGATTAGGGAGGGCAGAAAGAGGCAAATCAAAAAATAAAAGGCAAAAGGAAAAAGGCAAAAATACTGAGGACGGAAGACCGGAGACCGAGGACCGGGGACGCTTTCAGGGGTAGGTTTTTCTCGTCGTCCGCAATTTTCACGGGTTTTCCGCATTCCTAGTTCCTCCCGTTTGTCGTCGTGCCCGCGAAGGCGGGCATCCAGGCGCAGAGCCCCGTGGATTGCGGGATTACTGGATTCCCGCCTTCGCGGGAATGACGATTTTGCCTTTCTTTCGGGAAAAAGCCTACCCCTGAAAGGACCGGGGACGGAGAGGTCGCCTTGATGAAGCGTAGCGGAATCGAGGGGCGGGTGGGCGACCAGACTTTCGCGGTTCGTATGCTCCATCATGACGAAGTGTCCTCAGCAGTCGCCACATACGGGGGGACAATCGAATGCACGGTGGTATCCGCGCCCTCGCTGTAGTCTTCCACGCGGACCATGAAATCCAGCACGAGCGGTTTTCTAGCGGGGGCGCATTCGAAGAAAAGTTTATAGACGCCAGCGGCGGGAAAAACATGATGGACCGGGAGAGTCGGTCCCCAGTAGGCTTGCTGGGCTGGGCCGCGCATCAGTTGCACCATCATCTTTGCCATGTGGTTGGGATTGCTGGTGTGGTTCCTCATCATCGCCATCATCTTTGCCATCGCCGGGGTGTAGGTATGCTGATGTCCGAAGTGCGCCCCATCGAGTCGCCAGGACGCCATGTGGACTTCCGTGCCAAGATAGAGTCCCAGATCAGAAACTGGGGTCCCTGCTCGCGTGAGATGGAGGACGAGTTCCGCATCATGCCCAATCACTGGTGGGTCGGGAGAAGTGGAGAGCGAGACCTCATATTGACCAAAAGTCTTCGTGCGGACCAGGTCGGCGATCACCTCGCCCGGCGGCCCCTCAATACTGCCGACAACCGGCACGGTGAACTGTTTCACCCAGCTCCGGTCCTTATGGGTGAATTCGCTCGCGACGAGATAGCTGCCGGCATAGGGAAAGGTATAGGGGAAATGGAATTGCCCGACGGCAATATCCTGTGGCGTCAGGGGAAAGAAATCTTCATGGTGGGTGTGGATAAAGGTGCGGAAATCCTGGCTGACAATAAAGGTGTGGATGGCGCGTTCGTGCAATATCTGGAGGTCCGATACTGGCTCTCGCGTCTTGGTGTCCGTCAGTCGATAGGTCAGCGCGGTTTCCTGTCCGGCTTGTGGCTGGGGCGGAGCTAGGGTTAGTTCCAGCCGATAGGGGCCTTCCGGTCTGCCGACCAGCACCGTCTCCCGCTCCTGCTGACAACCAAAGAAGAGGAGGCAGAAGACGAAAGAGAGGAGGCGAATTTTCCCCGATTCCCCGATTCCCCGATTCCCCGATTCTTTTCTCATACAGGGGAGGTCATAGTTGGTTGGCAGGGCGATGTCAAACTATTTTGTGGATTTTATAAGTAAAAATAGATAGTTATGGAAACTAGACTTTTCTTCAGGGACGTTGCTTTTCTTGGCTCGTTCCTCTACACTAAGAGGCTGTGGGAAACGGGGAGAGGGCTGACACATGGATAACAAAGCCGCTTGGCGGGGAGGTTTAGGAGGATGCTAGTGGATGCACGACTGATTCATCTTTATAGCTATTACCGCGACGCGGAATTACGGGGTGCGACACTCCTGCTGAAACTCATCATGCGCATTGACGATTCTGAATCGCAGATCAAACTCTCTCGGCACCTCGCGGACGAAACCCGTCATGCGTGGCTCTGGACCAAACGAATCGCGGATCTTGGCAGTACGCCGGTGCCAGTCGATGATGGCTACCAGACTCGTATTGGCAAGGAAGTCGGTATTCCGCGCACGCTGATTGATCTTTTTGCCTTGACCGTCGTGGTCGAGGAACGGGCGCAACAACGCTATATCGAACATGCGTGCCGACCGGATGTCGATCCGGAAACCCGGGCCCTGCTGCACGAAGTGACCAAAGATGAGAAGTGGCACATCGGTTGGATCAAAAACAAACTCAAGGAACTCGCCGCAGCCAATGGTGGCGAGGCAAAGATGCAAGCGACACTTGAACGGTATCGTGCCATTGATCGCAAAGTAGTGGCGGATATGGTGGTCAAGGAACGTGCCGCCTTCGGGTTTTCCTTTTCTGATGCCGCACCAGTAACCGTGCGCGAAGAAGCGATGCACCCATAGTGCGGGAGCGTGTGGGAGTCCTATGAGTAGTGGCGCGAAAGGGAAGCCCCTTTCTTCTCCGGTACTCGCGACGACGGATACGGACGGACAACCCCAGAACCCGGTACGTAAGAAAAAGGTCATCCGTCCAGCGCGCGAGAAACACCCGTTCGTCGCGCGCTGCGAGTACATTCTTTTTCTCTCCCTCTTCTCCTTCCTCCGGGTGCTCCCTTTTCGTGTCGCCTTTCGCTGTGGGGAAGTCATTGGCTGGTTGCTGTACGTCTGTGACTGGCCCCACCGTCGTGTCGGACGCATCAATCTCGCTATCGCGTTCCCACACAAGAGCGAAGCGGAGCGGGATGCTATCCTGCGCGAAAGCTTGCGCAACTTGGGACGTCTCGTCGCGGAATTTTGTCATTCCCATACGCTCACGCCAGAAACCATTGCCGAGCGTGTGTCTTTTACCGATTTCGCGCAGTGGCAGTCGGTGGTGAGCACGGCCAAGGAGACCGGCGCGTTAGTGCTCGCGGGCCATTTTGGCAATTGGGAACTGTCCGCGTACTCTCATGCGTGCTACGGATTTCCCTTGCATATTATTCACCGCCGCCTCCGCAATCCCCTGATTGATGATCTAGTTGTGCGGGAGCGTGAGCGGTGTGGGACCAAAGTCATCCGCAAAACGACGGCCGGTTTAGAGGTCTTGCGCGCCATTCGCAAGAAAGCCTTAGTGGTGGCGGCGATTGATCAAAACGCTTCAGGTCGTCTGGGCGTGTTCGTCCCATTCTTTGGACGCTTGGCCTCTACGTCGAGTGGCCTGGCGGGACTGGCCTTGGCTTCGGGGGTGCCGGTGATTCCCGCCTTCTTGGTGCGAGAACATGGGTCGTGGCGACATCGGATTGTGCTGCTTCCTACTGTTGAACCAGTGCGTACCGGTGACCAAGAGGCGGATATTCTTGCCTCCACGGCGAAATTCTCCACCGTGTTTCAGCGCATGGTGGAACAATATCCAGAGCAATGGCTGTGGACTCACAAACGCTGGAAGCGCCGCCCGGATGGGGAAGCGCCCATTTATTGAGGCGGACGGTTACGCCTCGACCTTTTTCATCACCACATCCGTCGATGCCAGCAGCTCCCGCACAGTCGCGGCCTTGTAGTCGCGTTCGTAAAAGATGTGCTTGATTCCCGTGTTAATTAACACCTTCATGCAGTGAATGCAGGGCGTGTGGGTGACATAAATCGCCCCGTCACGGATGCTGACGCCATTCTTCGCCGCCTGCGCGATGGCGTTAATTTCCGCGTGGATCGTGCGATAGCAGTTTTCTTCAACCTCGCCACTCGGCGTTTTCGATTCATAAATGAGACAGCCGACCTCGGTACAATGCGCCAGCCCTGCCGGTGCTCCGTTATAGCCCGTCGCTAAAATGTTCTTGTCGCGGACGATCACCGCGCCGACTTTCGCGCGTTTGCAGGTCGACCGTTCGGCGACTTGGCGGGTAATCGTCAGAAAGTACTGATCCCACGATGGTCGGTCATTCATGGCTGGTACACCAAAGGAAAAGGAGATTGTGGTTTTGATTCGGGACGGTCAGGAGTGTAAGCGACCTGAGTTTTTTTCATATCCGGAATGTCGATAGGGTCAATTTGCGCGATTGGGACGGGCATGAAGGTCAGCACGAGTAACCCCACGGTACACCACGCATACACCTTGCGCCTCGGGTCGAGAGAAGACGCGAAGTCTCGTGTTGGGGGATGATCGACTCCCAAAAGGGCGAGGAGTCCAATCCAGAAAAACCAGCCCGTCCACCCGCGGGTCCCCAGCACGGCCATAATCACCAGGAACGCACGTGCGATCCAGCGATGTGGCCGCCCCACCAGCGAGTAGACGACATGCCCACCATCAAGCTGTCCGACCGGGAGCAGATTCAAGAATGTGACAAACAGACCGCCCCATCCGGCCAAGGCGATGGGGTGCAACATGATGCTTACCTCACTCCCTGACACTCCAAGCACGAGTTGGGTCAAGCCGAGAAATAACAACGAATCACCAAGGTACAACCCGCCGTCCAGCGGACTCAAGGGATGCACTTCAGAGAGTGAGAGTCCGAGAATGAGGAGGGGAATGGTTGCCGCCACGCCCGCCCACGGGCCAGCCGCGCCGATGTCGAACAACACCCGACGATCCGCGGGGAGCGACCGCATGCGAATAAACGCCCCGAAAGTTGGGAAACCGGGGATGAAATAGGGCAGGGTTGCTTGCACGTGGTGTTTACGAGCCAGAAGATAGTGGCCCATCTCGTGACTCAACAAGATGAACATGAGCGGGAGGGAGAACGGTAACCCACTGAGGAGCGACGCGGGATTCGCGAATGGATCATCACCACTGAACGCGACGGTGTAGAAAAAAGTGGACGTCCCAAGGGTTGCGAGAAAGAGGGCGACATGGAGAACGAGGTGACGCTTCTGACGAGATGGTTCAGGAGTCAAGATCGGCGAGAAATCCTGAGTTGGATAATAGACGTGGGGGGAGCGAGGTTCGGAGTAATCAACAGGGGGCATCGGGAGCGCCATCAGTTTTCCTCTTGGTCCGTGATGACCACCGCGGTGCCTCGCTGTACTCCAAGCCGTTGAGCGGCGGAGCCATCGCGAACCGCAATTTCTAACATTCCCCAACTATTGAGTAATGCCGTAACCGCACCGACCGGAACCGAGGCGTAAGTGGAGGAGAGGCCATGAATGTGCACGGGGCCGATGCTAACCGAAAGGGTTTCCGTTGGATAGGGGAGCAGGTCCGTCGCGGTGATGTTGGTGACGATATTCCCAAACCGGTCAACCGCGATCACACTCCCGGTGACCTGGTGGGGAGTGTGTGAGGTGATCGGGAGTGCGAGCCGTTCCATCGCTGTGCCGACCGGTCCGAAATCTTCCGGTGGGACGCCACGAGACAGATGCGCCGCCACCGGGGCAAAAATGTCTCGACCATGGAAAGTCTGACTCACGCGCGGGAGAAAATATCGACTCTCGGTGAGATGGATGACCTGCTGGACGGATTCCGGTGGTGCCGCCACACTCAAGAGCCCATTGTCGGGACCAACGAGGAGCGCGGTTGCTGTTTCCACGATGAGCGCCCGCCGCGTACTCCCCACGCCAGGGTCCACTACCGCGACATGAATCGTGCCAGGCGGAAAGAAGGCAATGGCACTGCGCAGAATGAGGGCCCCCGTCAGAATATCTTGCGGCGGTACTTCGTGGGAAAGATCGACAATTGTGACAGACGGATTGATACCCAGGATCACCCCTTTCATAATACCGATGAAACCGTCTTGGGTACCGAAGTCCGTGAGCAGGGAAATAATGCGTGGCGTGGATGGCACTGGCTTGCTCCTTGGCGTATGGCTCGTTCGCTACGCGCACTCTATGGTTAACAAGCTCCTACTAGAGCTTTCCCAAATCATTGGTGGATCGGGCCCATACCAGCGGCATTTGATCGACTCAAAGCGGAGGGCGCGGAGGACGGCTGGGCAGCAATGTGTCACGGCAGCGAAGGTGTTATTGACGGCAAATTGTTTGCGGAGAGAGGTCTGGCCTTTTAACCACAAGGCGTCGACAGGATTTTGCTCCGGCGCGGTGGGGGCAACGCGCAGGCTCGTGATTTTCCAGTCCGCTTCGGTTACCCCGGCCTGCTCCCGCGCGAGGAAACTTGGCCGTTCTTGCCCCCGATGATCACGCGCCCCGGCCCACGGGAAAAGGAACGTTGGGTCCGGGGAGAGCGGGTGACACCCCCGCAGAGACGCTCCCCTGCTCCCCCCATCCCCCACTGGGCGCTCTGGGCGATGCGCGGGCTGAGTCAGCGGATTGATCGCCCCATAAGAGGTCTGCCGCTCACGCTCGGTGGGCATCGGGCCCGCGATTCCCGTCTGCCGTTTCCCCCACACCCTGCCACAGACCTCGCCCCACTCTCAGGGACATTCATCTTCGCGCAGGATTACCACCGCTCCCCCCGCTCACCCTCCGCCCAGCGCGGCGCCAGCTTTTTTTCCTCTCGTCCCGCTTGGGGTTCTTCTTCTGATTCCGAGGGTAACTCATCCCCCCCGCGCATCCCGTAGCTCGTAGGAGGATTGCTGGGAGCGAGACCCGACGCCATACTGCTCTGCGCTATCGTCCCGTAAGGCTTCCCCACTGACGGTTTCTCGCCCGCCACTCCACTGCGGAATCGCGTGCTGTTCCTCTTCTCCTACATAGCGCGCCCTCCCCCCATGTCCCAGCCGGAGGACTGCTCCGCCTCCGGCTTCCTCCCACCCTTTCCGCTTACTCACCTACGGCAGCGAGACATTGAGTCCCGGGCTCAGCTGCCCGGGACTCACCCCTTGCCCCCCCATCTTCACCCGCACCGCCCGCTTCACTTCGCGCGCAGCTCTTGCCTCGTTAACTCGACTTTGGCCATTTTTGGATAGCAGGAGGGCGAGACTTCCTTTAGGATAGAGTAGCTGTCTGACGGCAAACTCTTTCTGGGGAGGTGTCCGATGCCCTCGCTGCCACCTGAGATGATACTGGTATTCGCCCCCTTTGCGCAA
>SHZE01000072.1 GCA_009692435.1 Deltaproteobacteria bacterium
TAAAAAAACACTCGCGCGAGAAATCAAAGCATGGCAAACCTACCGTAACAAACACCACTCAAAAGCAGATTGGCAATTTACAACCGCCGATGCCCGCATTACACTCAAACATCTCTATCCTATAATTTAGTTAATACAGGCCACTAGGACCAAGACCCGTCGCAGGGCAGGTGAAAGTATAGACATCTATGGCGTTCGCCGATGTCCCCAACGCTTGCAGGCCAGTCGAGGTGGCCAGTGCTGGGGAGGTGGCGATGAGGCTGATGAGGAGCGCTGCTGTGCCAAAACTTCTCAGTATCTTCGTATCCATGATATGGGTCTCCTGTGTGGCTGAACGGGTTGCCGTCACGCTTCTGGAATGCACGGATGCGACGTGACGTCGGGCAACAGACCTCCCGGGGGGTACAATCCATCGCCCACCAGTGTGAGAGATCATCCTTGGAACTCTACTGCTTTCCGCCTTGTGTCCTCCTTTCTCCTGCTCGGTAGGGGTGTAGTGCCCAGAGTGGCGGGAGCGTTTGGGCGCTGAATTCCATCGTGATGGTATAGAGACTTTAGTAAACCGTAGAAAAGATGATATAGAAAAATAGTCAGGTTTTAGTCAGGAAAAAATCATGACGGTACCGCCACCTCCCGCCAGGACTTCCCCCGTCCTTCGGCTCAACCTTGATACCGGACACGTGCGACGAGAAGGGGAGGTGCGCGTTCTCACTCCTAAAGCTCTCGCGGTGTTGTCGTTGCTCATTGAACACCCCCAACAGGTGGTGAGTAAGGAGACGCTCCTGGCCACCGTGTGGGCGGGCACAACAGTGAGCGCAGGCGCACTGAAAACCTGCCTGTGGGAATTGCGACGGGCACTCGGTGATCACCCGCAAACCCCTTCCTTCATTGGCACGCTTCCACGGCGAGGATATTGGTTTATTGGCTCAATTCAGCGGACCACAGATGCTGCGACCATTCTTCTCCGTCCGGTCCACGCCGCTTTCCCTGCTTCCGGTCTTGAGCGGAGACGACGGCACCAAGTGGTGGTGCCAGTTCCTGCTGTCTCGCCTCGCTCCGTCTCGCTTCGTGCTTCCCTGTTCGGGCGAGAAGTAGTGCTCACGCAGTTGAGAAGCTGGTTTGAGCAAGCCAAAGCGGGGAAACCGCAGGTTGTGTTTGTGACCGGAGAAGTAGGAATAGGCAAAACGGCGGTTATCGAGGCCTTCCTTCAGGATGTCGGTTCTGCTTTCACGGTGAGGATCGCCCGTGGGCAATGTGTGGACCAGCATGCCGAAAGAGAAGCCTACTTTCCCGTGCTTGAAGCGCTCGGCCAGCTCGGCCGTTCGGCAGAGCGGACGCATGTGGTCTCTGTCCTCCGTGCGCGGAAACTGTTTCGCGAAACCCGTGACCGTCGCGGAGCGATTTATTGCCGCTTAGGGGTAGGGGAGTTGGCCTTTCTCCAGGGCAAAAAGAAAACCGCGCGTGCCGCATTTGCCAAGAGTTTGGAGCAGTCCCAACGCTACGGTTATCACGCCGAAGCCTGTCACGCTCTCGCCGGGCTTGCGCTGGTTGATCCGACACCCGATTGGACGGTGGTCAAAAAAGCCTACCGCGCATGCGGTCTCTATTTCTGTCCACCCCCGCCGCCGTTGAACTTGCCATAACAATTGGAAAAAATTGCCAGTCCCCAGTTTCTATACCGTACACGGGTAGAGATTGCGGTTTCGCCGGTGGGACCCGACTGATAAACGCTCTCTGCCGGTCGGGCACGACAAGCGCTCGTGCCGCGACCAAGTTCCCACCGCGAGAAGCCACTGACTTGCTCAAGCGATTCTTGTGACTGGACAGACCGTCAATCCGCAAGCCGGTTCCCTCGTGTCCTCGCGAATGGGAAAGGGGGGAAGTCTTGGGTCTTGCATGAACCTATTGCGCACGATTGCGAGACCTGCCCCCAATTCCTCCACGCTCCTTCAGTTTTTCATTTTCGCCTTTTGATTTACCGCGGTTTCTAGCGAAATGCCACGCCTTCTAGACGGCCAGTCGCACGCCACTGTTCGAGAATGTTGAAGAACGGGATGGGGCCGGCGCCGTAGGTGCCAGCGAAAAATCCGTTCGTCACATCCAGCTTGCCTTCGTTGTTGTAGTAGCCAGGCGTGCATTCAGCATAGAATCGCTCGGCGATCTTGGCCTTGCTTTTCATCTCGGTCAGCCACAGCTCCTCGGCTTCGAGCGTCGCCTCGATCCGCTGCGCTCCCCGCTGGCGTGCCTGCTCGAGGATATAGGTCACGTGCTTGGCCTGTTCGTTCAGGGCATGCGGGACGTTCACGGAGATGGCCGTTTGCGTGAAGCCGAGGAAAAAGCAGTTTGGAAAACTGTGGGCCTGTAGTCCGTACAGCGTGCGCCAGCCGTTGGCCCACTTGTCGGTGAGGCTGAGACCCTCGCGACCAATGATCTCGTAGCCCGCTCGGCGGGTGTAACTGGTGCCTACCTCGAAGCCCGTGGCGAAGATAATGCAATCCACCGGATACTCGGTTCCGTCGACCACGATACCGTGCTCAGTGATCCGCTCGACCCCCTTGCCGCTGGTATCGACCAAGGTCACGTTCGGTCGATTAAAGGTGGGCAGGTATTCATCGTGGAAACAAGGCCGTTTGCAGAACTGCCGGTACCACGGCTTGAGTGCTTCGGCGGTGGCGGGATCGGCGACGATTTCGTCGACCCGAGCGCGGACCTGATTCATCTTCTGAAAGTCGAGCAGCTCCATCATCCGGCCCTTCTCCTTGGAGGAGAGGCGGCGGCCCAACTCACGCGCGGCGGTCTTCGCGGCGATGCCTGTGAGATTGCGGAAAATCTCCGTCCAGCCATCGGCGACCATATCTTCCTCTTGATCGCCACCGCTGACCAGAATGTTGAAATTTTCCATCCGCCGATACTGCCATCCCGAATCGAGAGTTTTCACGAAGTCCGCATCGGTTTGACGGTTCGCGCGCACATCGACGGACGAGGGCGTGCGTTGGAAGACGTAGAGGTGTTTGGCCGACTGGCCTAGATGCGGAATACATTGGACCGCCGTGGCCCCGGTGCCAATAATGGCGACGCGCTTGTCGGCCAGGCCCGTCATGTTGCCCGTGGAGTTTCCGCCTGTGTAATTGTAGTCCCAGCGACTGGTGTGGAAGGTATGCCCCTTGAATTTCGTGATCCCAGGGATGCCGGGTAGCTTGGGGCGATTGAGTGGTCCGTTGGCCATGGCGACGAATTGGGCGCGAATCGTGTCGCCGCGGTCGGTCTGAATAATCCAACGTCCGCTGTCGTCGTCCCAGCGCATCTCCTTCACGCCGGTCTGGAGGCACGCGTTCTTGTAGAGGTCGTAGTGACGAGCGATGGCCTTGCTATGCTCAAATATCTCCGGCGCGAATGAGTATTTGTGTTTGGGAATGTAGTTCAACTCCTCCAGCATCGGTAGGTAGCAGTACGACTCCACGTCGCACGCGGCACCAGGATAGCGATTCCAATACCACGTGCCACCGAAGTCCCCGGCCTTCTCGATCACGCGAAGATCGTTAAAACCCGCCTCGCGCAGCCGTCCGCCCATGAGGAGTCCTCCGAACCCGCCGCCGATGATGGCCACCTGGACCTCATCGTTGAGGGGCTCACGCTCCACCCACTTGGTGTAGGGGTCATCGTTATAGTCGGCCAATTCGTTGGCGACTTCGAGATACTGCGCATTTCCTTCTGTTCGCAGTCGTTTGTCCCGTTCGTGGAGATATTTGGCCCGCAGTTCGTCGGGGCTGAATCCTAATTTTTCCTTTGGGTCGCCGGTTAACATCTCAGTGATCATCAGTCCTCCTCAATACGCTGTGCATCCGTGTCATCAATCGGTCTTGTGTATATGATATTGAGAGCGAAGTCAGCTGTGACCGTGGGACTCCAGGTCAAATCCCGTGTGCCGTCCCATCTTTGGTTTCGCGCCGATGCAGGGCGAAGAGATCGTTTGCGCAATTCCGATCCGTAGGGGCTCGACAAACCTGTGGCTGTGCCGATCCGAATTCCCGCGTGGCGCTCGATTATTTCTTGACAAATGTCCGAAGTGTCACGACAATAGGCCGCACTGCTCCAAAAGTGGGAGGAGCGGGCATATTGATGAGGTCGCAGGCGAGGAGACGAGTGTGGTGTGGTGGTGTGGAGTTCGTAATCTTTCCCTTATTTTCCTGTTCACGGGTGCCGCTCTGGCGGGCTGTTCCGCCAGTAGCCAGATGCATACCGTCCGTCGGGGAGAAACGCTGTCGGAAATAGCCGAACGCTATAATATGTCGACTTATGACCTGGCACGCCACAATGGGCTGCGCAATCCCAATCAGCTTGAGGTAGGTCAGGAATTGCGGCTTCTCTCAAGTGGGTCTCGCTCACATCGAGTAGCGGCGGTGCAAAGCGCGCGGCGATTCGAAACGAATGAAAGGCGTGAGGCAAGGAGGAGGGCCTTCGTCAATCGGCCGTTTACGCGGGGAGTACCAGAAGAAGAGGTGCCGGAAGACATCCGGCGGTTTCCCCAAGAGCGTGAGTACCATGATGGCGAAGGATTTTCGCGCTGGCCGATTACGGGCCGATTGACCTCAGGGTTTGGTCCTCGCGGTGGCAGCTCCCATGATGGCATCGACATTGCCGCACCGAAGGGAACTCCCGTGAGTGCGGTGGCCGATGGCGAAGTGATCTTTAGTAACGCCTTACACGGCTATGGCAATATCGTGCTTATTCGCCATCGCAATGGGTTGGTGTCGGTCTACGCCCATAATCAGCGCAATCTGGTCAGAGAAGGGGAGCGCGTCCGGCGCGGAACAGTGATCGCGGAAGTGGGCCAAACTGGGAGAGCGTCTGGGCCTCATCTGCACTTTGAGGTTCGAAAGGACAATCAAGCCCGGAATCCATTGCGGTATCTTCCTGACGAGACCCGGACCGCATCACGAGAGCGTTGAAGTAAGGAGAGGAGAGCATGCGAGATCTGAAAACACTGATTCGTGACGTTCCTGACTTCCCCAAGGCCGGGATTATGTTCCGTGACATCACGCCGTTGTTAACCGATGGGCCGGCGTGGCGCGAAACCGTGAATCTGATGGCCGATCGTTACCGCGGACGCATTGATGTCGTGCTCGGCGTCGAGTCGCGCGGATTTCTGATTGGTTCGGCGCTCGCCTACGCACTTGGGTGTGGGATTGCTGTCGTGCGTAAGCCGCGCAAATTGCCCGCCGCGACCTTTAGCGCGAGTTATGCGCTCGAATACGGAACCGATACGTTGGAAATTCATCAAGACGCATTTCCCGCGGGCAGTCGCGTGTTGGTGATTGACGATCTTTTAGCGACCGGCGGCACGGCGGAAGCGACGATTTCGCTTGCCCGTCAACTCCGTGGCAACGTGGTGGAAGCGGCCTTTATGATCGAATTGACTTTTCTCAATGGCCGGAAACGCTTGGCATCGTGTGAGGTGTTCTCGCTCGTACAATATGACAGTGAGTGAGTGCGTCAAACGTGAAGCAGAAAACGGAAGTCCCTGATTGTTGGGAAGAGGAACCGTGATTCGTGCGCTTCTTTTCGACCTCGACGGCTTGATGGTGGACAGCGAGCCGCATTCGCTCAACTCTTGGCGTGTCGGCCTTTCGACTCGTGGGATTGTTCTAGAACAACTGGTGATTGACCGCATGTTTGGTCTGCGTCAGACTGATGCCGCGCGGATGCTGACCGATGTTTATGGTCTTGCGGAGTCTCCTGAACTGCTTGCGCGAGAGAAAGAGGAGTATCAGATCACGCATTTATCCGGGCAGGTCCCACCCATGCCTGGACTCTTTGCCTTGCTTGAGGAGTGCGCACAGCACAAACTGCGTCTTGCTGTTGCGAGTAGTGGCGTACGCCCCTATGTGTTGGCGGTGCTAGAGGCGGTGGCGCTGACAGGTCGATTTTCCGCGATTGTAACTGGGGATGAAGTAAAGAATGGGAAGCCCGCGCCTGACATTTTTCTCGCCCCTGCACATGCCTTACAGGTAGAACCGCAGCAGTGCATGGTTCTGGAAGATGCCCCTGCTGGGGTGCAGGCAGCGAAAGCCGCGGGGATGCGGTGTATCGCGGTTCCCAACGGGCATACGCGCCAGCTTGATCTCTCGGTTGCTGATCTCCCCTTCCCCTCGCTCAACGCGGTCAGGGACAAATTAGCGACTCTGCTCACATTATAGTTACTGTTACTGGTTTCGCTCACGGATGGTCAGCGTATAATGCCGTCATGGCAGAACCTGTGTTTCGTGAAATTGACCACACCGCCGACATCGGCATCGAAGTTGAAGCCGATACCCCGGGTGAACTGTTTCAGTGCGCCGGGCTGGCTTTGTTATCGCTGATGGTGCAACCGCAGGGGATTCAGGCGCGCGAAGTGCGGGAAGAAACTGTCCAGGCTGAAGGGTGGGAGCAATTGTTTCATGATTGGCTTTCCCACGTCTTACATCGGTTTTTGCAAGACGGATTTATCGCGGCGACCATTGCGGTCTTAGAGATCGACGAACACCATGTGCACGCCCGTCTCATCGGCGAAAAGCTGGACTATGAGCGACATGAGTTCGAGACCGAGATTAAGGCCGTCACCTATCATCAACTTTCCGTGACCTGCGAGCCGGGGCGGTGTCGTGCGCGGGTCATTTTTGACGTGTAACACAGTATGGCAGACATTTATCTTCGGCAGATAAGCGATTGCATTTGGGAAATCCCGCGGAGTGGCGGTATGCGCGTACCCGGGCGTATTTATGCCACGCCCGAACTCATGGCTGACATCCGCAAGGATGCCGCCGTAGAGCAGGTCGTCAACGTTGCGCACCTGCCTGGGATTGTGGGCTACTCGCTGGCAATGCCGGACATTCACTGGGGGTACGGATTTCCCATCGGTGGAGTGGCGGCGGTCGATGCCGAACACGGTGTGATTTCTCCTGGAGGAGTTGGATACGACATCAATTGCGGCGTCCGACTCGTCAGCACCAATCTCCAAGCGAGCGAGATTCAAGCCAAACTGCCGCTGCTCGCCGATGCCTTGTTCGCCATGATTCCGTGCGGTGTTGGTGCCGAAGGCGCGATTCCCAAGCTCAGCCGGACTGAGGAAAAGAAGCTAGCCACGGAGGGGGTGCGCTGGGCAATCGCGAACGGATTTGGTTCGGAAGCTGATGCTGAGCATACAGAAGAGAATGGATGTCTTGCTGGGGCCGACCCAGCCGCCTTGAGTGACGAAGCCCTTGGTCGTGGGCTCACGCAGGTTGGGACATTAGGGTCGGGCAATCATTTTCTCGAAGTGGATCGCATTGAGGAGATTTATGAGCCCGAGATCGCGAAGGTGCTGGGGCTGTCGATTGGACAAGTGGCGATCATTATTCACTCCGGCTCACGCGGACTCGGCCATCAGACCTGCGAAGATGCCCTCAAAGTGATGGGCAAGGCGATGGAGAAATATCATATCGTGATGCCGGATCGTCAGCTCGCCTGCGCGCCAATCCCCTCACCGGAAGGGCGGCAGTATCTGGCGGCGATGGCGTGTGCCGCCAACTATGCGTGGGTCAATCGTCAGGTGATGATGAGCATCGCGGAGAAAGCCTTTCTCAAGGCGTTACAGATGTCGCCGCGTGAGCTTGGTTTCCGCCTGATTTATGATGTCTGTCATAACATCGCTAAACCAGAAACGCACGAAATTGGCGGTGTCAGTCGTAACGTGTGGGTGCACCGCAAGGGAGCGACGCGCGCCTTTGGTCCTGGACATCCCGCCATTCCTGCCTCGGTACGCGCACTTGGTCAGCCGGTCCTTATCCCTGGGGACATGGGCCGGTATTCGTTTCTCCTCGTGGGCACTGACCGGGCCATGAAAGAAACGTTTGGCTCGACCTGTCACGGAGCCGGTCGGGTGATGAGCCGGATGCAAGCCAAGAAAGTGGGCAAGGGGCGAGACTTGGAAGAAGAATTGGCCAAACAGGGTGTGATCGCTCGCTACCGTGGCAAAGGGACTTTTGCGGAAGAGATGCCGTATGCGTACAAGGATGTCGCTGACGTTGTGGATGTGGTGGACCGGGCGGGCATTAGCAAGAAAGTTGTCAAACTCAAGCCCTTGGCGGTTATTAAAGGCTAAATGACCATGCGACCGCGGACGACGCTTTTCTATGATGTTGATACGCAGCGCGATTTCATGGAGTCAGAAGGAAAGCTCTATGTTCCTGGGGCGGAATGGATTTCCCCTCAGCTTGCCACATTGACCCAGTTCGCGCGACAGCACGCCATTGCGGTTGCCGGATCTGTGGATCGTCATTATCCCACGGACCCAGAACTGCACGCCAACGGCGGAGATTATCCCGAACATTGCATGAACGACACGGTGGGGCAGACAAAAGTTGCGGCGACGACACCTCAACAACCGGTGTGGATCGAGAATCGCGTCTACCCAGACTTCGAACTGCTGGAATTGCTGCAACGGCCCGGCGAAAGGTACATAGAGAAACAGCAGTTCGATGTGTTCGCTGGGAACCGCAATGCCGCACGAGTCTTCGATGTCCTGCTGCGAGGAAAAGAAGATGTTGTTGTCTATGGTGTCGTGACAGAGGTGTGCGTCGACCACGCGATTGCTGGACTCAAAGACCGCCCGGCGCGCATCCATGTGGTGGTTGATGCCATTGCTGCTCTGAACGCCGCGCAGGGGCAGGCAACGCTGGAGAAGTGGAGGCAGTGGGGCATTCAGCTCACGACGGTTGGCGAAGTGGCTGCGAGTCTTGGCCAGAGAGGAAATCATGGAACTGATCTTTCGCGTGGCGACGCGTGCTGACCTCGACTCACTGCTACCGCTTGTGCGTGCCTATTATGAGTTTGACCACCTCGCATTTGACGAAGGTATCGCCCGGACCGCGCTGGGAAATTTCATTGACGATCCGACCTTCGGACGTGTCTGGTTGATCTACGATGAGGCTGAAGCGATTGGCTACCTTGTCCTCACCCTTGGTTACAGCCTTGAGTATGGTGGGCGTGACGCGTTCATTGATGAGGTGTACATTCGTGCTGAGTATCGTGGACATGGCATTGGACGACAAGCAATGGCGTTTGCCGAAACCCAGTGTCGAGCTGTGGGAGTTCGCGCGCTTCATCTTGAAGTGGAGCGCGATAATACCAACGCTCATGCGCTGTATCGCAAGGTTGGGTTTGTTGACCACGACCGTTATCTGATGACGAAGCGCATTTCCTAAGCCGCACTCGTCCGCGGAATCCCCAGTAGAGAAAGACACTACTTCCTCTTGGCTTATCTTCTTCTTTTTTTGATCACCCTCATCTGGGCGGGCAACTTTCCGGCAGGGAAAATCGCGCTTGAGGTGATCGGTCCTCTCCCGTTGATTGCGCTGCGTACGCTCATCGGAGCCATCATGCTGACGGTGATGGGACGCAACTCGACCCCCAACTGGGGGGCCGCTCTGCGTGCTGATTTCCGCAGTACCCTCATTTTGACTTTGACCGGCGTGGTCTCATCAGGCATCCTTTTTTACTTTGGTCTGAAAATGACCACGGCTTCCAACGCGGGGATTATCTCCGCGTCCACACCGATCTGGGTGACGCTGCTGTCGTGGATATTTGTCGCCGAACGATTCGCGCTGATTAATGTCTGCGGAGTGCTGCTGTCGTTTGCTGGTCTCGTGGTGATTATTTGCCAGGGGTCGCTGGAAACATTGTTCAATCGCTCGTTCAATTGGGGCGATCTCTTGATCCTCATTGGCCAGCTCAACTGGGCGATTTTCACGGTCTACGGGCGCATCGTGTTAGCCAGACGCTCGGCGATCGCGGCAACCGCGAGTGCCTATCTGACTGGAGCGGTGATCCTTTTTCCACTCATGTTCCTGGAATCGCCGCTTGCCCTTGTTCCTCGTTTGTCACCAACGGTGCTCCTCGCGGCGGCCTATCTCTGCATTCTCTCGCCGCTCTCGAATTTTTGGTATTCCAAAGCGCTGGCCAAAGTGAGCCCGCATCAAGCCGCGGTGTTCATGAATTTGATGCCCATTATCGTTCTCCTTTTCTCCGCGCTGGTGTTGGGAGAGCGGATTACGTCGGTGCAGATAGTCGGGACGGTGATGGTCATTAGTGGCGTGATCGTGACGACGCGGTTCTGATGAATTGTGGCCACCACAATCGGCACTCATTTTGTGATTCCTCTCACCCCGACCCTCTCCTAGTGGCCTGTATTAACTAAATTATAGGATAGAGATGTTTGAGTGTAATGCGGGCATCGGCGGTTGTAAATTGCCAATCTGCTTTTGAGTGGTGTTTGTTACGGTAGGTTTGCCATGCTTTGATTTCTCGCGCGAGTGTTTTTTTA
>SHZE01000073.1 GCA_009692435.1 Deltaproteobacteria bacterium
GGCGGGCATCTGCTTCAAAATGTTCGCGGCAATTGTCATCGGCCATCCCCTGCGGGAACTAGAGTTGTGCACTCCTATTCAAGCAGGGCGTGGCCTTTTTCGTTACTCCCCTTCACCTTACTCAAAAAATGTCCGAAGTATTGATTCTTAATTCTTCATTCTTAATTCGTCGGAGTTTCTCATGCTGCAAACTATGATTGTTGGAAGTTTACCAAGACCGACCTGGTTGGCTCCCTCTGGGCAAATGTATCTGAACTGGAATGTCGAGGAGGCGAAGCTGAAAGAAGCGCAAGATGACGCGGTGACCTTGGTGATCGCCGATCAGGACGAGGCTGGACTCGACATCCTCACGGACGGTGAACAACGCCGGCGACATTATATTTCGGGATTCACTGATGAATTGGAGGGCATTGACTCCAGCCGTTTGGTGAAGATCACCACTCGAGGTGGTCGGTACGGTCAGAGTCTCGTTGATGCCGCCCGGGTTGTTGGTCCCGTGCGGCGGCGTGGGTCGATCATGCGCGACGCCGTCCGCTTTCTGAAAACTCATACGAGCAAACCGATCAAAGTGACCCTGCCGGGACCGATGACCACGACTGACACCTTAGCTGATGAATTCTATGGCAGCCGCCCCAAGCTCGCGGCGGCGCTCGCGCGGCAATTGAACGAGGAAGCGCTTGAATTGACCGAGGCTGGAGCCGACATCATCCAATTCGATGAACCCTGCTTCAATATCTATCTCGATGAAGTGGAAGAATGGGGCATTCGGACGTTAGAGGACGCCGCCAAAGGCGTGCGCGCTAAGACCGCCGTGCATATCTGCTATGGCTACGGGGTGCCGATCGTCTTGAACTGGAAAACCAAGAATACCGACTGGAGTCATTATCATCGGACACTACCACTCCTCCGCACGAGCACCATCAAGATGATCTCTATTGAATGCGCGGCATCCGGTGTTGATCCCGCTGTAGTGGCGGAGGCCAAAGGCAAAGACGTCATGGTTGGTGTGATTGACGTTGGCACGGAGGATGTTGAAACGCCTGAGGCCGTGGCTGCGCGGATTCGCCGATTCCTGCCGTATATTGAGCCTGACCATCTCTACCCGTGTACCGACTGTGGAATGATTCCCCGTTCACGTGCATCTGCTCGCGGTAAGATGAAAGCTCTTGCCGCTGGTGCATGGCTGGTGCGTTCTGACCTCGTGAAAGAGCGGCAACAAGGGCCGCTGATGGGCGTGCGATAGCGCATTTTATTTATGGAATCTTCATCATGCGTAGGGTGTACTTGGATGTGTGTTGTCTTAACCGTCCGTTTGATGTCAACGGCAAGACCGGGTATATCTCGAAGCCGAGGCGGTGCTTTTAATTCTGAAACGTTGTGAGTCTGGAGAATGGCACTGGGTCAGCAGCACGGTCGTCAGCTACGAAGTCGATCGCATTCCTAATCAGGAACGTCGCCACCGCATGACAGAGATACTTCGAGGAGCAAAAGAGGTTTTCCCCTTGACCGACTCGGCGGTTGAGCGCGGGGAAGAACTGAAGAAGCTGGGATTGAAGACCTATGATGCGCTCCATGTCGCGTGTGCCGAGCACGCTCAAGTCGATATTCTGCTGACGACAGACGATAGGTTGGTACGGGCAGCTACCCGAAACGCCCGCAAGGTAAACGTGCCGGTCAAGAACCCTTTGACTCGGCTTCAGGAGGTACTGTGAGCCATGAATGAACAAGCACTGACGTTGGGCCAAATCCGAGAGCGAGGCATCCAAGTGCTCAGAGAACGGTTAGGCATCGTCGACATGGTACGCTTCCTACAGCAAACGGAAACAGGCTGGGGGAATTACACTGAGGAACGACACCAATGGTTAGGCGATCCAGATTTGCGAACCGTGGCCAAAGCAATTCAGCGAAAATCCCCTGGTAACAAAATCTAATGGGAACTCTCCATATCGAAACTCCGCACGACCGCGGCGCACTCAGTGACTTCGCCATCTTCTATGACCACGTCTATGAATCACGTGCTGTCCGCTGGCGTGGCTCGACGCGGCTCGAAATCGCGGTTATGGCCGGGGAGAGTCCATTTAACCAAGACCGAGTCGTGCGTCCGTTCGTGGCGCGGGTGGATGGAAACATTGTCGCGCGCGTGTTGGCGGTGATGGATAACCGCTACAACCGCCACTGGCATGACCAATTAGGACATCTCTGCTGGTTTGAAGCCGTGCCCAACACCCGTGAGGCGGTCCGACAATTGTTGGATGACGCGTGTGCCTGGCTGAAGAACCAAGGGGCAATCGCCGCGCGGATCGGACACGGCATGTTGGAATTTCCGTTTGTGATTGACGCTTACGAAGCGTTGCCACCAAACGCGCTGCGCCAGAATCCCGCCTATTATCATGTCCTGATCAAAGAGGCCGGGTTCGAAACCGAAAAGGGGTTTGTCGATTACAAGGTCGTGGTGCGGCCAGAACTGATCACTCGGTGGGAAAGTATGCTCGAAGCAGCGCGTCGCGCCGGGTATGACATCGTACCGTTACGCGACATTCCTGAAGAGCGCCGGGTGCGCGAGTTCACGGCAACTTTTAATGAGACGTTCTCAGCCCATTGGGGCTGGACGCCGTATAGTGAACTAGAATTGGCCGCGCTGCTCCAGACAATGACACGGGTCGGTATCTTGGACACCTCGGTGATTGCATATCGAGATGAGGAGCCCGTGGGCATGCTACTGGTCGTGCCGGAGCATAGCAGCGATGCGCTGCTGCAACCGGGTCGTGCTCTGCACGATGAGGAGCGGCTGAATATCCTCGCGATCGGCGTGCGTGAACCGGTTCGTGGACGCGGCGTGAACCTTGGCATGACCGCGTATGGGTTTCTTGAACTGATACGTCGAGGGGCGACGCATCTCAGCTACACGCTTGTGCTCGACGACAACCGGCCCTCGCGCCGCACGGCGGAAAAACTCGGCGCGTTCGTCCACGCCACTTATGTGGCGTATCGACGGAACTTCCGTTAAGCAAAGGATTTTACTATATGTTTCAGCTTTTTCCCCGCTGAACTGGGTCAGACCACACTTTTTGTGTCTGCACGGACCTTATGCTGAGTTGTTCCCTGTGATTGCAGCTTGACTTCAGTCCCGGTTTTGACCGCCGTCTGGCGCAGCAACGTGACAAAACGTGCCGGGGCGAGAAGGTGGCGGTAGGATGACGCGGTTCGCGTCGCTTCTTCCTCGCAGTCTTCTTGATCCAGGAAGACAAGAGTAATTTGCTGATACCGCTGGCAGAGATTGGTCGCCAGGTTATGATAGAACCAATCACGATGGCCAAGATAGCGTCGTTCAAGCCCTCGTGCTTCTCGCAGGATGTTGGTCGAACGCTCCGCCCAGGCATGCAGGAGTTTCAGGATGCCGGGGCTTCCACTTTCTCCCTCCACTACTTGCAATAACCGCCAGAGCCCTGGAGCACGGACTGCCCAAAGCTGAGCGAAAATTCTTTGCGCGGGTGTAGGGAGTTGCTCGCGTTCGTCATGGGTTTGCAGTTGTAACTTGGTCTGTTCAAGACACAGATCGGCTTGGCTCTGAAGCGCGCGTTTGTGCCGCCACTCTTGAAGAATCGCATGCGGGAGCAATAGGGCTTCTTCGCGTCCGGTGGAATCGCTCAACATGCCGAGGCGCAGTTGCGTATCTTCCCATAACCCGCCTTCGAGACGTAGCGCCGCGACCGTTGTCGCTTGCTCTGGTGATGTCTGGGCAATGGTTGGCGGAATTTCCATTGTGAGATGGAGCGACCATTGCCACCGGGGTTGAATACGGTGGCCACCGTTCTGACCGTTGTGATAGCCACCGGCCTCGACTTGTTCCCCAACGAGAGCGGCGGTCTTGAGATAGGCACCCGCCGGTAAGGGTCGGTGCAAGATCGTTTTGAGAGGGAGGAGCGAATCCCCCACTTGGAACAGACCCGAAGTGCGGGCGAGGCGCTTGCGTTGCCGCTGTGGGCATGTTGGCTGGAATGCTTCGGGTGGCACCGGTTCAAGATGGAGTCGTTGGACGTGTTGGCCAAAAATACGTTCGACCGGTAAGCCACCGGCGGTAAACTGATGACAAAAATGGACCTTGTGAAAGGGAGCGGTCCTCGAATGAGGTGGGTTGCCGTGCCGCCCGAAATAACGGCTGAGCGCCGCTTGAAATTGCGTGAGAATGAAGCGGCTGTTCGCCCACCCGGCCGGGCATTCGCTCGTCAACCGCTGGGCTTCTAACGCCAAGGATTCCCGTAGTTGCTTGAAAATTTGCGCCTGCGGAGACTGAGATTCACTCTGGACGTCCACGGAGGTTTCTAGTGAGGTTTGTCGGGCTTTCTGATACACGGCTTGATATTGGGCGAAAGCGTCCACCAGTTGGTTCCAGAGTGTCCGCATCGCCTCGGCTTCGTCGGTGACGCTGGTGGGCAGGTCCACCCAGGTCTCGCGCTCAAGGTTGACCCAGTAGCGGTAGACGGTGATAGGCCAGGATGCTCGTTTACGAGGGCGCATGGGGGACTCGTGCTCAGTAGTCAGTAGCGTGTAGGGTGGGTCGAGACCCACCCTACACGCTACATGACTGACCTTGATTTGCTACAGCAGATAATACGTGAACTCAAACCAGAACTGGTCACGGTCGGAGAAATGCTGGACGCCGGACCAACTATGACTCTGGTTGCTGCCGGTCCACCAGCCCACACCGGTCGAGAGTTCGACGTTTTCGTACCCCAGCACGTTGCGCCACCACCATTGCGAATACAGCAAGGTCTGCTGACCGCTCGGCTCAAGGACAACCGCATTCCGGGTTTCCAGCCGGCTGGCGAATAACCCCTGGTTCACCAGGGCGAACGTGAACAGGTTGTTCCACCGCTCCCGCTTGCATGAAGGCGTACTGTAGGATCGCAGGCCTACCACCCGGTCCGCCTTTACCTGCTCCTTTGTGTATTGGTTCCCAGCCTTATCCACGTTCTGACAGAAGTTGTTGGACATGTTGTTCCAGTGGTTCTGCATCAGCCACTGCCCGGTAATGAACCAGGCTTGGTCATAAAAGGAGTGGTGAATGCCAGGAATGTAGCGGAAGGCCGGTATCGTCCTGATCAAGTCAAACCCGACCATCGACCGCCATATCCCAGTATATCTGTCAAAGTTATCGCTCTGGAGTCGAAGTTTCTGACCAGGCGTGGTCGGATTCTTACGAATGACTTCCTTGGTGCTAAAGCTCTGCTCAACGCGGAAGACCATGCCGGTGTATTCGAAGTCATTATAGGTAAGGGTGAATCCCGGCACGTGCGACCACACATAATCGTGCTGCGCGGCCAGACAGAAGGTGAACGGCGGGCGTTTGGCGTTATGCGCGCCTGCGACCGGAGTCTTCCCATCAGATCCGAGCGCCCCTCTGCGATTGTTGCTCTTGTACCGTCCGGGATTATTGTAGCCAAACAGGTCTGCTCCCACCAACACCGTGCCCCCGGCTTTGAACCCTCTCTTCCCAGGACCTGTTTGGGTCTCATGTTGTTTCCCCCCGTCAGAGAGGCAGCGCCGCAAACCCTCTTCAAAGGTTCCACGCACCGGCGCCCCAGGAAAGTTTTGTTGCACCAGCGCGGGATCCCCGTAGATCGCGGTGCCCGTCGGACTTTCAGAGTCATTGAGGAAACTGTTGTAATCATAGGTCCCACTTTCCCCAGTCGGCAGGAAAATGTAGACCAGCGACCAATCCACGCCCCAGATACTGGTGCCCTGGACGCGTAAGCCGCCCGCCTGGTTTTTGTTGAAGGCTCCATTCAGAACGTGGGTGAATGAGCCCTTCTTGAGGTTGGCGAACGAGCTGGCGCGGTCACCGTAAATGTCGGGACTGCAACGCTGATTCAAGCAGGCGTAGTCCGGGGTCTTCTGTGGATTCGGGCCGGCGGAAAAATAGCTAAAGGGATGCCGGATGCGCTCGCTTTGACCCAGCCACCCAGGCCGATACTGTGTGATGACCCGTTCGCCGGTCGAGGAGCGGAGTTTGGCACAGGTGGTGGGGTCATACGCCACTTCCCGGTTGTTTTGATCAAGGCACCCGCGGATGTGAAAGGGTAACCGATACCCGCCTTCCAGAATCAGATCCGAGGTGCCAGAGCGGTACCGCGGGCTCCAGAAGGGCTCGATTATGACGTTCGAGAACCAAGAACCGACATTGCCAACGTTGTAGAGCGCTTTGAGCGCCCAGATCGGCGTGCGGAACTCATCGAACCTTTCTCCAACCCCCTGGCCCTGGTCAATGCGCAGGGGGTTGATGATGTCGATGGAACGATAGAGGTCCGACTCACCCCACACAATCTGTTGGTTCCCTAGGCGAAGGGCCAGACTGCCAATCCCGACCTGGCCGAGGTCCATATCAAGGGTGAGGTCGCGAAAGCCGTTTTCCGGAAAGATGAAACTCTCGCGTTCCTCGTCGTCGTAGATGTTTTGGTAGTGCTTGCGGATCGAATACATAGGGTCAGCGCGGAAGCGATAGCGAGCGTTGAACGTCGCGCCTTTGATGAAGGGGATGGCTAAGTTGTCTTGGTTGAGAACTTTTCCGTTCTTGACGAGATCGTCGTACACAAACCAAAAAAAGACTTCGTTGCGCCACTGCACCCAGTTGAGATTATCCCCGCCTGAGCTATGGAACATATGCCGCGTACGATACCACATCTGCATTTCGGCATTGCCGATACGCGTTGAGGCCCAGGCGGTATTGCTCAACCCCGCCAAGGTTGTGATTGCCAAGAGGACACCGCACACCCATCTGCTCCCGTTTAGTCTTGCCCGCATACACTTGTTCCCTCCTTGCTCGTTGTGATTTCGTTGTGGCTATGCACCGTGTGTGATTCGTTTTTTCGCTGTGCGCTCGCAATTTTCCTTTACAGAGGTTCTCTCGTTGTGCTATAGCGCCCCACGTCTGATGTATTCCCGCACCTGCTCGGACTAAATAACCACAGTCGAAGCCGGAAGTCCTAACAGAACGCTACAATTTCACTTTGATTTTCCTTCAAATATGATTCAAGAATTCTTCCATTGGTAGGAGAAAAAAGTGCAGCAAGAACAATCGATTACCTTTCACCCATTCCGTCTCGGCCTCGACAGTGAGCGTTTGTGGCGCCGGTCTGACCCTATTGCGCTGAGACCAAAGACTTTTGCCGTCTTACGTCACTTGCTTGAGCGTGCGGGCCGGTTGGTAACGAAAGACGAACTGCTTGATGCTGTGTGGCCTGACACGTCGGTGAGTGATGGTGTTCCTATCGTGTGCGTACGGGAATTGCGTCAAGCCCTGGGAGATCGCGCCGAAGCGCCCACGTTCATTGAGACTGTTCCACGGCGCGGGTACCGATTCATTGGCAAGATCAGTACTCAACGATCCCATGGTGTGAGACCCCAGAGATCTCTCAGATCTCCAGCAAAATTCTCTCTTTTGCCATCACTGCGGGCAGCGACGCTGGTTGGGCGCGAGCACGAATTGGCCCAACTCCGTCGATGTTTGGAGGAGACGCGACGCGGCGAACGGCAGGTCGTGTTTGTGACGGGCGAGACGGGGATTGAAGACGGCAGTGGTCGAGACGTTTCTGAAAGCGGTTGAGCGCCAGAAGGTATGGATTGCGCGTGGCCAATGCCTCGAACACTACGGGGCGGGCGAAGCCTATATGCCGATACTCGATGCCGTTGGACGTCTGTGCCATGCCGCTGGCGGGGAAGGGGTGCCAGAGTTGCTTGGTCGCTATGCGCCCACATGGCTGGCGCAGATCCCCTGGTTGCTCGAAAGTTCCTCTAGTGCGGGTCCACAACACCAGCCGCAAAGGACGACATCGGAACGCATGGTGCGGGAGATGGCCGAGGTGGTGGAAGCGTTGAGCAATGAACGACCGCTGATCCTTGTTCTGGAGGACCTGCAATGGAGCGACTATTCAACCTTGGATTTGATTACGTTTCTCGCACGACGGCGTGAACGCGGACGGCTGTTGCTGATCGGCACCTGTCGGCTAGCGGAACGAACATCCAGTGATCACCCCCTACGAGATGTGATCCAGGAACTGCGAATGCATCGGCAGGGGGCAGAGCTGTGCTTACCCCTGCTCACCGAGGCGGCAGTTGCGGCCTATGTGGCCGAACGCTTTCCGAAGAGTGCCTTTCCTGCGGGACTTGCTTGGCTGATTCATCAGCGGACCGACGGCAATCCCCTTTTCATGGTGAACGTGCTGGACGATCTTGTGACGCAGCGCGTGATTGCGGAATGTGACGGACGCTGGCAGCTCACGAGAGCGTTGGCCGAGGTTGAGGTCGGCGTGCCGGAAAGTATTCGCCAGATGATGTGCAAACGCATTGACCGGCTTAGTCCTGACGAACAGCGCGTGTTGGAAGCGGCCAGTGTCGCCGGCGTCGAGTTCTCAACGGCCGCGGTCGCGGCTGGATTGGACGTGGATGTCGTCCAGGTTGAGGAGTGGTGCGAGGCTCTCGCGCGTCACAATCAGTTTTTACGGCCTGGTGGGGTGGAGGAATGGCCGGATGGCACGGTGGCGGCGCAGTATACCTTTACCCATGCGCTGTATCGACATGCTTTGTATCAACGAGTGACTGGCGCGCGCCGCGCCCGCTTCCATCAGCGGATTGGCGAGCGGGCCGAAGCGGGCTATGGCGAGCGGGTGGGGGAGCCGGCGGCGGAATTGGCGATGCACTTCGAGCAAGGGCGGGACTACACGCGAGCGGTGACGTATTTACAGCAAGCCGCGGAAAACGCGATCCGCCGGGCGGCATTTCCAGAGGCGATCGCGCATTTCACCAAGGGACTTGGGCTGCTGACCCACTGGTCCGATACGCCCACGCGGACTCAACAGGAACTCTCCCTTTACATTACCGTGATTGGTCCGCTGATGACGCTCAAGGGCGAGTCGTCTTCGGAATTGGAGCACGTCTACACCCAAATTGACAAACTCTCGCGGCAACTGGGGGAAACCACGCAATCCTTTTGGGTGTTGACGGGCTTATGTTTGCTCCATCTGTTTCGCGGAGAGTTGCGACCAGCGTACGATTTGGGCGAGGAAATGCTTGTCTTCGCGCGGCAGCGCGACGAGCCGGTCTTTCACCTCTGGGCGCATTACACATTAGGGGCGACGTTGCTCTATCGGGGTGACTTGGTCGCGGCGCTTTCGCGTTTGGAAGAGGCACTCGTGCTTTACGAAGCGCAACAACATCCTCATTATCTGGCGGACCCGAAAGTGGGCTGTCTGGGTTTCTTGGCGCTCACGCTGTGTGGCTTGGGATATGTCGATCAAGCGTTGCGACACAGTATGGAATCCCTCGCGTTGGCGCGCGAAGCCGGCCCTCCGTATTGGATCGCGGTGGCGCTCACCGCTGGCGCTGGATGCCACATCTTGAGGGGAGACAGTGCTACGGCCCAGCAGTGGGCGGAGGAGTTGATCGCGCTCTCGCGGGAGCATGGATTGACGCACTATCAAGCGCAGGGCGTGTTGCATTGTGGCGGCGCTCTGGTTGAGCGGGGAGAGACCGAAGAGGGGATCGCGCAGATGCGTCAGGGATTGGCCGATCTCCAGACGAATGGTGCTGACCTCGGCGTGCCCGCCTGGTCGGTCATTCTTGCCGCCGCGCTGGCTCGCCTGGGACATATTGATGAAGGGCTCCGCACCTTGGATGAGGCGGAAGAGAGAATCGCTCGTGATCGTAGCCGATTTTACGAAGCCGAGCTGTATCGTCTCAAGGGAACACTGACCTTGCAACAGGACAGTCAAAAGGCAAAAGGCAAAAATGATCTCCTCTCGCTGAGTCCTGTCTCCCAAAGCGAGGCCGAAGGATATTTTCTCAAAGCCATTGCCATTGCCCGTGGCCAGAGCGCGAAGCTATTTGAACTGCGCGCGGCGGTGAGTCTGAGTTATCTCTGGCGAGATCAAGGGAAGGTGGATGAGGCTCGGCGCATACTCTCGGAGGTGTATGGCTGGTTCACCGAGGGATTTGAGAGTGTGGACTTACGGGAGGCACGGGCGCTGTTGGCCGAGCTTGACGGGTGAAGGAGAAAAATCAAAGGGCAAAAGGCGGAAATGAGGAAAGAAAGGACCGGGAGCGGGGGGGCCTCTCCTTTTAGGGGTAGGGTTTTCTCGTTATCCGCAATTTTGCGGGTTTTCCGCATGCATGATTTTCCTGGTCCGTCGTGCCCGCGCAGGCGGGCATCCAGGCGCAGAGCCCTGTGGATTGCGGGATTCCTGGATTCCCGCCTACGCGGGAATGACGACTCTGCTCTT
>SHZE01000074.1 GCA_009692435.1 Deltaproteobacteria bacterium
TCGTCAAATTGGAACGCTTGAAGATGAAGACCAAGCTCAACCATTTCGCCCGCAAGTCTAAACTCTACGTCAATGCGCTCCGCTCCGCTTTCGCTACCTTACAGACCCTCTCGCCTGCACTCGGAGGCGCCGCGTAAGGTGAGTCAGGAAGTTAATTTTTTGCCTTTCACTTCCGCTTTGAGAAAGGCTGCGCTCAAGCTCCAATAGGGGGCAAAAGGGGAGACTGAGTTCCTCGTCACGGCTCCTATTGATATTTGAGACGCACTCTCGTGTTCACTCGGACTACGCTCTCAGATAGTTATCGCGGGATTGCCGCAACACTTTAATCGCCCGCTCTAGCGGTTTTCATTCGAGGGGGAAGACATAGCCACAATGAGTACCCCAACCCCGAATGTCACTGCACGTGACTGTGTCGAGAACCTGGGCCAGCGCGGGAGTCAGTGCGCGCGGGGTCCGGGCCTTGACCGCGCGCGGAGGCTCCTTGATATGGCACTCATCACAGGAAGGTGGGCCCCACCTTCTCTGAGTATGTGGCCATTCTCCTACTACACCTGTTCTGCTCTCTTCGTTCAAGAAGAGAACCGCTGTAGCTATGGCCGTAAGAGGTGTAACGCCTTTCGCGTCGCGGCCAGTCGTTCTTCATTCACTGGACTCACCGCCAGCACGGGCATCGCGGCCCCGGCCTCGCGAAATGCTTCCAGTTGTTCTCGGCACTGATTCACCGGACCAAACACACAGACTTCTTCCACCATCCGGTCTGGGATCAGCGCTGCCGCGGCCTTCCGGTCTCCTCTCTCTTGCCACAACCTTTGGATGGCATTCATCTCCTCGACAAATCCACACCGGCGCCACTGCTTGCGATAAAAAGGTAACTGCGCGAAGAACGCGAGATTGTATCGGGCTGCGGAACGGGCTTGTGCGATATCGTCCGCGATGAAGGTCGGAATACTCACGATACAATCGACCGCATTGGGATCTTTGCCCACCCGTTGGGCGGCCGCCTTCGCCGCCGCGACTAACTTCGGTAAATACGGAAGCGCGGGCAGGAACGGCATGATCCCATCTGCTTCTTCTCCACCGACCTCGGCACTCTCCGTCGTTACGGCGGCAACATAGACCGGCACCGGGTGAAGCGAAGGTTGCGGACGAAAGAACGATCCGATCGCTTGCCCAGTCAAGAGTTTTTTCACCGTGCGTGCGTACGAGCGCATATGCTCGCGCGGTTGGTCCATCTTAATACCGAGCGATTCAAGCAACGGACGATGGCTCATCCCAAACCCCAATACGACGCGACCACCAGCAATTTCGTCAATCGCCCGAGCAGTCATCGCCGCCAGAAACGGGTGACGAAAATAGATATTGGCAATGTTCGTCCCGACCTTGATGCGTGAGGTGGACATGGCTATGGCTTCGGCGCACGCCAAGGCATCTCCCCTCCCCTCGTTGACCAAGACGGCCTCAAACCCCTGATCTTCAGCGAGTTTGCCAAGGTCAATGAATTCCCGCGGGGACCCCTCGGTAGCAGTCGAAAGCACGACTCCAAAACGACGCATAGTTCCTCCTTAAATCAGTAGTCAGTAGTCTGGGCGGTCGGTCGTCAACGGTCAGCCATGGGTTATTTTGTCTCTGGTGTCGCTGGCGGCGGATTCTCTGGGGTGCGTGGAGCGTCGGGCGCGGTTTTATTACCCGCCGCGGCTTCACTGATCGATTGCGGCTTGATCGGCACCACTCGCAGTGTGGCGGTATCAAACACAATGATCTCGTCTTTGCCAAGAATCACTTGATAACGACCGGATTGCGGACGAGCCGCGATATAGAACAAAAAGGCAAGTAAGAAAAACATCTGCCACGTTAATATCCGCAGAAACCGTTCGATTACTTTGAAATTCTGTGGCGGCTGTACAGGAATCAGGGTTGGGTCAGGACGTGTCTCTTTTGCTGGCATCTCTACTCCTTCATTATTCATGTGTACCTCGGGGCGCGGATTTTCTTGTGGGATTCTATGAGAAATTTTCACTTCTGTCATGGTCCGACTTGTGTTTTGCCGCGTTCTATGGTGTGTATGACCACAGCTCCAAAGACTGATGGTGTGAACGTTTTTCTAGGAAAGACCGCAAAAATGGCGACACAAGAGCGGTACCCAAACAATCTCCAAGCCACGACGCTGAAAGCCGAAATTCGCAAGGCGATTTGGCAGCTTCTTACCCAGCACGGTGCTGTCTGCTTTCCCACCCCCCAGGGGCGGATCCCGAATTTCGTTGGTGCTGACCGTGCGGCACGCCTCCTGCGCGAATTGACGGTCTGGCGTAAGGCCCACGTTATTAAACTCAGCGCTGATGCACCGCACCTCCTGATCCGACGTGCCGCCCTCGCTGACGGAAAAATCGTCTACCTGGCTGTCCCACGCCTCACTGCGGAGAAGTGTTTCGTCGAACTGGACCCGCAGAAGCTCGGCAACCGCGTACTCGCAACCACGAGCCTTCGCGGAGCACTGAAATATGGACGACTGGTCTCTCCGCGCGAGATGCGTCATACCGACCTGATCATTTGTGGGTCCGTCGCCGCGAGTCGCGACGGGGCAAGGCTGGGCAAAGGCGGAGGGTTCGCCGATCTCGAATACGGCCTGCTCCGTGAAGAGGGAAAAGTTCGCGAACTGACCCCGATCATCACAACGATTCATCCCCTACAAATAATCCTGCACAAAATCCCCATGTTCCCGCATGACCTCCCGGTCGATTTCATCATTACCCCGACCGAGGTCATTGCCACACGAGCAATCTACCCACGGCCACGCGGCATTTACTGGGATCTTCTCCGCGATATAAAGATTAATGCCATCCCAATTCTCCGCAAGCGTTTGCGCCAAGGGGGAACGGGATCGCAGCAAGGGTAGTCCGCCGAAGTGGTCTGGTAGTCAGGGCTCGCCACGCTGGGATTCCCGTTGGTCATCTCAGCCCACCTTGCTGACAACTGATCACTGTTTTTATTACTGCTGAATCCGATGCGCGGCCGCGAACGCTAACGCCACCGCCGCAGCAGGGGAATCGGAGGCCTCGACGCCGCGCACATCCGCCCAGGCATTCACGCCGATCACCGACTTTCCCAGTGTCAAGGCAAGCGCGACTTCGGAAAGCGTGCCATACGAACCAGGTAAAGCGATCACCACATCGCCAGAAGAGACCACGAGCGCATTCCGCGCATGCCCCAGACCAGTGGGAATCGTCACCCCAATAGCAGCATTAGCAGTGGTCGCGTCATACGACGGCAGAATCCCAATGGTAAGTCCCCCAGCGTCAGCAGCCCCACGTGCCGCCGCCGCCATGACTCCGCCAAGACCACCACAAATCAGCACCCCTTCGTTTTGCGCAACCAGTCTCCCCACCTCCTCAGCCCAGTGTAAGACCTCCGGTGAAGGGTTACTGTCTCCAATGACGGCAATGTGCGGCTTGCGTTTCATCATGCGCGTTCAGGACCCGAGATGTTGAGTACGTGTCGCAGTTCGGGAATAGCATGCACGGTATAGTCTGGAACAGGGATATGCTCCGGCAATGGAGCGTCAAGCGCATTCACCCAGGCGATGTCCATTCCGACCTGGCGTGCGCCAACAATATCATCGTAAGGAGAATCGCCCACAAAGAGCGCCTCCGAGGGGCTCACCTGTAGGACATTGAGCGCGTCAGTAAAGATGCGAGGATGCGGCTTGCGCCATCCATGTTCGTCAGAGATCACAACATGATGAAAATAGGGAAAAGCGCCGTCGCGTTCGATAATGCGGCGCGCGGTAGCCGCGTGGTCGAAGTTGGAGACCAACGCCACTCGATAGCGCGAAAAAACGCGCGCCAGAAGATTGACATGGTCGGGAGGAACCGTCGTGACCCCCGCCAGTACCTCCATGTGCGCGTCAGCCAGCTCCCTGGCCAGTTGTCGCGTCGCCGTCGCCTCTGGCAATCCAACATGCAGCAACACCCGATTGAAGCGATACGTCGAAGAAAATTCTCGCATGTCTCGATTACGGAGGACGCCCAGTTCCTGATTCACCGCCGACATGGCGGTAAAGAACCGCGCAAAGGGGATCGCTGGGATTTTTTCCTCAATCACCGTCCGCAATTGTCCCATCGTCGAGCGCGTCGTTTTCCCCTGCCACTCGAAGAGCGGCAACCGCTCTTGCGCGAAAAGCGCCACTGTCCCAAACAAGTCGAACAGGACCGCACGGTACGATTTTTCCGTCTCTCGCATGTTTCAACCGCACTCCTTAAATGACGCGCCGACGTTGTAACCTACTCTTTACCCCTTGTGCAAGCAGAGACCATGTATTATCTATTTTACTTATACAAAGACTTCCCGATAGTTTTATTGGAGGAAACTGGAATGGCAGAGCCAAAAGTCAGTGCCAGTGGGGACGAAGAGCTTCAGGAGCATCGTCCAGTTGGTTTCGAAGATGACCCAAGCGGAGTGGTGGTTCCTGAAGAACTATCGATTTTGCCACTACGCGGGGTCGTTATCTTTCCATCCGCTATTGTCCCGCTCTTGATCTCGCGCGGGGCGTCACTGAAACTCGTCGATGATTGTCGTAAGGGAGACAACATTCTAGGGTTATTCACCCAGAAAAACCCCGACGATGAGAACCCGAACGCGCAAGGGTTATTCGCGCGTGGCTGTGCCGGACGTATTCTGAAGATGCTCAAGTACCCGGACGGCAGCGTGCGTATCCTCGTGCAGGGCCTCAAACGAATCGAGATACGAGAGTATCTCCAGGCTGAGCCCTATCTCCGCGCACGCGTCGCTCATCTGCAAGATACCTACACGCCATCGAAAGACCTGGATGCGCTCCAGGCCCACATGGTGAGTCAGTTCGCCAAGTTCGTCTCAATGGTGCCCTACTTGCCGGATGAATTGCAGGGCGTTGTCATGAACATCAAGGACCCAGGTCGGGTCACCGACTTGATCACATCAAACCTCAATATCTCGGTGGACGAAAAGCAAGACCTGCTCAACAGCATGGAAGTGCGGACCCGTCTGGAGAAACTGTCCACTATCCTCAGCCGCGAAATTGAGCTCGTCGAGCTAGGCAACAAAATTCAGACGCAGGTCCAAAGCGAGCTGAATAAGAACCAGAAAGAGTTTTATCTGCGCCAACAAATGCGCGCCATTCAGAAAGAGTTGGGCGAAGGGGATACACGCTCCAACGAAATCGAAGACCTCCGCAAAAAGATTGAAGACGCCAAGATGCCCGAAGAGGCACGCAAAGCCGCTGATAATGAATTAGAACGGCTGCGGCTGATTCCACCGGAGTCAGCCGAGCATTCGATGGTCCGCACCTATCTCGAATGCCTGGTCAATCTGCCCTGGTCGATTTCGACGGAAGACAACCTCGACATTCTCCATGCGCGCCAAGTCCTCGACGAAGATCACTATGACCTGGAGAAGATCAAGGACCGTATTCTCGAATACCTCGCGGTCCGCAAACTGAAAAAAGATCCCAAAGGACCAATCCTGTGCTTTGTTGGACCGCCAGGGGTCGGTAAAACATCCTTGGGTCGTTCGATCGCACGAGCGATTGGCCGTCGCTTCGTCCGCATTTCACTCGGCGGCGTCCGCGATGAAGCGGAAATTCGGGGCCACCGTCGGACCTACATCGGCTCGCTGCCTGGACGGATCATCCAGTCCCTCCGTACGGCGGGTTCCAACAATCCCCTGTTCATGCTTGATGAGATCGATAAGTTGGGCACGGATTTCCGGGGCGACCCAGCCTCGGCACTGCTCGAAGTGCTCGACCCGGAGCAAAATTTCACCTTCGCCGACCATTACCTTGATGTGCCCTTCGACCTCTCGAAGGTCATGTTCATCACCACGGCGAATTATCTCGAACCTGTCCCCCCGGCGCTCAGAGATCGGATGGAAGTCATTGAGCTGGCTGGGTACACCGAGGAAGAAAAACTCGAAATCGGCAAACGCCACTTGATCCCCAAACAAATCAAGGAGAACGGCCTTCTGGATACCAATATCGCCTTCGAGGACGAGGCGATCTTGTCACTGGCGCGGAGTTACACGCATGAGGCTGGCGTGCGCAACCTCGAACGCGAGGCGGGTAGTGTCTGCCGCAAAGTCGCGCGTGGCGTCACCGAAGGCAAAACGGAAAAAGTCATTATCACCGCAGCCAAGGTCCGTGAGTTGCTCGGCGCGGAAAAGTATTTCTCCGAAGTGGCCGAACGCACGCAAGAGCCGGGAGTGGCGACCGGGCTCGCGTGGACCCCTAATGGTGGCGAGATTCTCTTCATTGAGGCGACCAAGATGGCTGGGAAAAAAGGGCTCACCATTACCGGACATCTCGGCGATGTGATGAAGGAGTCCGCGCAGGCCGCGTTATCCTATATTCGTTCGCGGACTGATCGTTTGGGCATCGCACCCGACTTCTTTGAGAACTGCGATCTCCATCTCCATGTCCCCGCTGGCGGGATCCCTAAAGATGGCCCGTCCGCCGGAATCACCATGGCCACCTCACTCGCGTCTTTGTTAACGGGGCGGCCAATCCACTCGAATTTAGCCATGACCGGAGAAATTACCCTGCGCGGGAAGGTCATGCCGATTGGTGGCGTGAAAGAAAAAGTCTTGGCCGCACGACGGGCAGGCATTACCACCATCATTCTGCCAAAACGGAATGAGAAGGATTTAGAAGACATCCCCGCCAACGTGCAAAAGGAAATGAAGTTCCGCTTCGTGGAAACGATGGACGATGTCCTTGATGTCGCCCTGGAACCCGCGGCAATTCCTGTCGATGCGAAACCGGCGAGCTTCCCGCAGCTCACGGTCTCTTCGTAAATCGTCAGCGGTCAGCTATCAGCGTTCAGGCATCAGCCAGACAAGCAACACAGGAGAGGGGCTCATCTTTCTGAATCGAATCAGAATTTTCAGGGCCCCGCCCTCCTGGTTTTCGCTGAAAGCTGGAGGCTGACCGCTGAACACTTTCCCACCAACAAGCAAGGACATGAGTGTGAAACCAAAAGTGAGGAAAGCGGTGATCCCCGCCGCCGGTCTCGGTACACGTCTGCTCCCCGTCACCAAGACCATCCCCAAAGAACTGCTCCTCGTTGTTGACCGGCCGGCTACGCAATATGTCGTCGAGGAAGCTGTTGCCGCTGGCATTGAGGAAATTATCTTCGTCATTAGCCGTAACAAGGAGAGTATCGGCGACTATTTCACCCCCAATCGCGACCTCGACGAATGGCTCGCGGCTCAAGGCAAAGGTTCCCTTGTCACTCCCCTCAATCAACTCCTGGCGCGGATCCGCACAACCTGTGTCTATCAAGACCAGCCGCGCGGTCTTGGACACGCGGTCCTCTGCGCCCAAGAGGCCGTCGGAGAAGAACCATGTATCGTCATCTTGCCCGATGATCTAGGAGAAGCCGACCCACCGCTCGCTGTGCAAATGATGCGGGTCTACGAACAAACCGGGACGGGCGTTGTCGCCTTGGAACGCATTCCTCGTAACGAGATTCACCGCTACGGGGTCATCGCCGGGCACGAACGCCAACCGCGCACCTACGAGATTACCGATATGGTGGAGAAACCACCACCCGGCACGGAGCCCTCCGATCTCGCGATCATTGGCCGTTACATCCTCCCCCCGGAAATCTTTCCCATTCTCCATCACGTTCAACCAGGCGCGGGCGGAGAAATTCAGCTCACTGACGGGCTCCGGCAATTACGCCAACAGCATGGCTTGTACGGCTATGAATTCACCGGGCGCCGTCATGATGTCGGGACGACCCTGGGCTTTCTAGAAACGACCCTGCGCTTAGGTCTGCACAATCCCACAACACGAGACCGGATGCGCGTCTTGCTGCGGGAACTCCGCGACGAGATCGATAACAACCAAAAGTGAACATATCTGAGTTCCCTCTCCCGGATGGGACAGGGCTAGGATGAGGGAGATCAAGTGAGCTTTTCCGCTCCGACCACGAACGGGTTGACCACGATTGAGCAGTTAGCGCTCACCGGCATGCGCGTTTTCATCCGTGTCGATTTCAATGTCCCGCTGAACAAGAGCGGCGCGGTCACCGACGACACCCGCATTCGCGAAGCGCTCCCGACGATTCAGTATGCTCGTCAGCAAGGCGCGAAGATACTGCTCGCTTCACATCTGGGACGCCCGAAAGGAAAAAGCGATCCCGCATTGAGTCTCAAACCGGCCGCTGAACGGTTGGCCACGTTGCTCGCCAACCCGGTCACACTTGCACCCGATTGTGTTGGTCCCCTCGTCCAAGAACGCGTGGCAAGGTTAGCAAACGGAGAGGTCCTGCTACTCGAAAATCTCCGCTTTCACGCGGAAGAGGAAAAGAACGACCCCGTATTCTCCCACACGCTCGCCAGTGTCGCGGACGTGTACATCAACGATGCCTTCGGTTCCTCTCATCGTGCGCATGCGTCGGTGGTTGGCATGGTGCAGCACGTCGCCCACAAAGGTATCGGCTTCCTCATGCAAAAAGAGGTAACCGCCCTCTCGCGTCTACTCGAACATCCAGCACATCCGTTTGTCGCCATTCTCGGCGGAGCCAAGGTGTCGGACAAAATCGCCTTAATCAGCAGTTTACTCGCGCGCGCGGATACCATCATCATCGGTGGCGCCATGGCCTACACCCTGCTGCAAGCACAAGGCGTGCGCATCGGCAAATCCCTCGTGGAGCCGGACAAAATCGCCGAAGTCAAAGTCACTCTCAGCGAAGCCGCGAAACGGGGAGTGAAGATTCTCCTCCCACAAGACCACATCATCGCCACGGCTATCCAAGCAGGAGCGAGTTCGACAGCGACAACTGGGCCTGACATTCCCGATGATCGTCTCGGTGTTGATATCGGACCGCGAAGCATTGCCACATTTCGCGATGCGGTCCATTCCGCACGCACCATACTCTGGAACGGTCCGATGGGCGTCTTCGAGATACCACCGTTCGATCAAGGGACGCGCACCCTCGCTGAGACCGTTGCCACCACAAACTGTTATAGCGTGGCTGGCGGTGGAGATACCGTCGCCGCGCTCACACAGGCGGGACTCGCAAACAAGATCAGCCATATTTCCACCGGCGGCGGCGCCTCCTTAGAGTTTCTCGAAGCTGGCGATCTGCCAGGACTTGCGGCGCTACGGCATTAAATTGGAGCGGCCGCGCGATCACGCGTTCGCAGCGAAATTTTGTCGCTGCCCGCTCCTTTCTCACCGCGTCTTGCCGAGGTTGCGATACAATCCGACCACCGTCCCCAAAATCCGAGGATCGGTGGAAGACCGTGGAATTGATTATCGAAAAGAGTGCCTGAGCTCCTCCGCGACCCCAGCGGCACGCCGACACGCTCGTCGCCTTACGGGTCGCGGCGCAGGAGCGAACGGTGCGACAGCAAGTGAACGCCGCAGGCAGGAAGTGGAACCCCAAGGCAGTGGTCTGGGAACTGCGCTATGGGCAAGTCGTGGCCTTGGGGCTCACAGCACGAATCGTCACGAAGAGAAACGAACGGACACAGGAAGCCCATCTACCTGTAGATGGCACGGAAAGAGAGCCGCTCTACAGGTAGATAGGAGAGCCGCCATACCCAGGTGGATGGAAGCATCACGGCAAACGCACTTGAAGTGCGATGAAACCCAAGGAGTTGTGCGAGGGAGGGAATGGAGCAGCCGGCCCGTTTGCGCTTGACTTTCATGGAGTCGTTGCTGGGATCGCCCCGGAACAGGGAGAGGGCCAGCCGGTTCATGAACGCCCCATGCTCCGCCGTCGTACGCGCATAGACTCGCCGGGCATCT
>SHZE01000075.1 GCA_009692435.1 Deltaproteobacteria bacterium
ACTGGAGCAACACCAGATTCGCAGCTTGCGCGCGAAGCTCAAGTTGGACGAACAGGAAGTGAGGACACCACCGATCTCCGAGCCCCTATCCCGCAGAAGTGCCGCGTCTGCTGCCTAACCACTTTACAGGAACCGGTGGACTTGACCCTGAAGACCGCCGAGCCGATCCCGCCGATAATCAAGCCGTCCTGGTCGCCCACGCCACATACCGCCACACAGCAAACACCGCCACGAGAATTAACATCCCCGGCGCAATCGAGAAGCCGCGCACGCCGGCGTCATGCGCCAGGCCGCGGATGTGTTCCTTGTCCACGTACTTCTCCAGCGAGCCTTTCCAGATCAGGTCCTTGATGGCGTTGGGATACCCGCGCGAGGCATCGTACACGGACTTGCTGTAGTGCTTGGGATCGACACTCGGCACGGGGCGCTCGGCGGTCAGCACGTCGATCAGGGCTTGGGCTTCGCGCCGGGACAGTGGGGGGACTTCGATCAGTGCGAAGCGGGCCAGTAAGGGTTTCAGGTTCTTTTCCGTTTTGTCGCGCGTGGCCACCAGACATACGGCATTTCTGATGATGTCATTCAGCCAGGCGTGGTCGGTGGGTTTCACGCGGTTGACGCTGTCGAGCAAGAGCAGGACGCCTTCCCCGCGCAGACTGGTCACGACCGCGGCGCCCAACTCGTGCAGCGTCAGCGCCCGGGTGCGCTTGGAGATCTGCCGCCATTCCAGGTCGGCGATTTCGTCGGGGCCGATGAGGGGGTGCCGGAAGAGACGCAGTTCGTGGAGTCCGCGGGCCAGAGAGACGAGGAGATTCTTGAACGTCATCTCGTCAGCCAGGTGGAGAAAGCGCAGGCCGGGCCGCTCCTCCCGCAAGAAGCGGACGATTTCCTCGACGATCGCCGTCTTGCCGATGCCACGGTCGCCAGAGAGACAGACGTGCTGGCCTTTGAGCAGGTGACGTTTGATGTCATCGACAATCTCTTCGCGGCCAACGAAGGCGGTGAATGGGGCGTGAGGAGAAGTGGTTTCTTCCTGTTCAGTGTCCTGCGTGGTCTCCATGTTGTTCCCTCCGCCTGCGGCTAGACGCGCGCAAAATAGGGTTGCACCTGCACCCGTCGCCAGCCAGTCCCGCCGAACTTCGCCAGGCCCACGAACGGCTCCTTGAGCGCCTGGAGTTGTTCTTTCTCCAACAAGAGCTTGCTCGCCGTGGCGCGGATCGCCGTCTCGCTGTGCATCAGTACCAACTTGGTCGCTACGTTGTTGAGGATGTCGCGGCTAAAGTGCTCCAGATCCTGACTCGCAAGCAACAGCCCTACGCCATACTTGCGCGCTTCGGTCGCCAGCCGATTGATGATGCCGAGCGGATCATCTTTCCCGCGACTGACCAACAACTTCGCTTCGTCAATCACAAACACGTAGCGCAGCTCTCCCTCTTCCGCCTCACCGGCCAGCATCGCTTCCCGAAAGAGGTGACGGAGCAGGACATCACTCGCCAGAAACTGGATGTCCAGCCCGAGCCGACTCAGATCGAGGCGCGTGATGCCGGTGGCGGCAATCGGCAGTGTGGGCTTGGAGAAAACCTTACAGTCAAAGACTGTTGAGATCTTGGTCTTGAGCGCCTGCAGGCGTTCGGGGGTTTTCGTGCCCGCGATGTCTTTCGCTAACCGTTCTTCCAGATCGGCGAACGTCGGGGGGTCTTTGCGCCAGCTCGCGTGGTCTTCCTGGGTAATGCCACGCGCTTCGTAGCAACGCCGTAAGAGATCGTCGAGCACGCCGAGTTGCACGCTGCCCATCGGCGCGAACGTGCGTTGCAGACGGGTCCGCACGATTTCCTTCTGCGCGACCGGCCCGCCGCCTTTCGGGTCGAGTGATAAAACCAGCGGGTTGATGCCATAACGCGATTCAAAGTGCAGTTCGTGTGTCGTCGCCCCGTCGATGGCGAGATCGCCGTGCACGTCGAACACCACCACGGCGGTGGCTTTTCTCAGCTCATGACAGACCGCCTTGATGGTTTGGCTTTTCCCCGAACCAGAGCCGCCGACAATGAGCAGGTGCGGGTTCGGCAGCGCCAACGGCCGCCACGACACCGCGCCATCCTTGTTCGTGCCAAGACGCGCGGAAAGGCGATTGGTGTCCACTACCGATGTGGGCACAGGCTCTGGGCTTCGCCCGTTGCTGGGTGCTGACGATTGCGCGAGGAGACGAGCCAGCTCTTCCTGCTCAAACCGGCGCTTCTGTCGCCGTTCGAGGTAGCTACCCGCGAGGCTCAAAGCCGTGAGCACAAGTACGCCAGCGATGAGGGAGGCGATGAGCATGTGCTACCTCTTACCTCTGCCACGGTTACCGTCGAGACGGGCGTGTTGGACGTTGAGGAGGTGCTGATTGGTGGAGTTGAGGAGGGCGGAGCGGCCGATGAAGGAGGCAGGGCGAGCTTGAGCGGACGATTGTTCCTCTTGCTTACCTTCAAGTGCCACTTTCATAATGTTCCCTTCGATATGAGTTCCCTGATAGCAGATTGGAGAATCGAAAAGGAAGGGAACGACGACCGATGGTAGCGCTGGACGCCGTTCCCTTCCTGTGGCAGATGTTGGTCTCGACGCGATCCAAAAAGGGGAGGATACGACGTTGTGCAGAAACCCCAAGAGCGCGTCGTTGAAACCAAAGGGTTATATAGAGTTGATAGAATAGTGCTTGTCGAAGGTTGGAGAGTTTCTACGTATAGCAACCTGACAGGTTGTCGATGTCGCAACATTTCCGTTTGTCGAGGGCGCCGGAGGAAGCTCGCCAACAGAGACAAGCTGAAGCAGAGCGGAATCGAAGCCTTCGCAACCAGCTCTAGGCCGAACATGTTGCGGAACAGCCTTGGCGCTGTACTGCCAAGGAAGCGAAACAGTAGTATGTTGAATCAAGAATCGCCGAAGCTCAGGATGTCACCCAAGAACTACAGGACAAAGCTGCGGAACTCGAACGCATCCTGGAACACACTCTTTCGATCGACGACACGCTAAGAGAGACGAACGGGAACGGGAAGCCCATCTACAGATAGATGGCACTGCAAGAGAGCGCCCATCTACAGATAGATAGGAGAATCGCCATCTATTAGTAGAGAGAGTAGAAGAGGTTCAATAGTAGTTAGGCGGCACTTCGATGGTCTTGCCCCGATCACATCCACTCGCTCGCTCGGAGACGGCGGGGCTATCATCTGATCGTCCTTGAGTCGTCTTGGAATGAAGGGTCCTGCTTTCGAGAGGAATCACATGGCTAAAGCATCGAAACGTTCTCAGCGCACTGCCATTGCTCCCGCGCCGTCGCAGGCGACGGCGAACCTCCCGCCTAATCGCATCCTCTCGGTGATTCTGGAGGCTGAGGAAGACGTGGAGTGGACATGGACATCTACTGTAGACGGCGTCAGCTACGTCAGTGGGTATACGCTTGTAAAGCGAGAGAACCGCGGCGCGGCGTCCACTCGAACAAAGCTCACGCCCAAAGCCGGAAATAGTGTCGGTCGTGGTGCCAAGAAGGGGTGGAGTGCCGCCTAACCATTCGTTGGGCTGCTCAACTCAACGGTTAGGCACGGTTCGAGAAGAGACGACGGGGAGCCAGTGGAAAGTCGGGGAAGAAGGAGGGTCTGAGTGCTGTTCCTGCTTCACGCCACAACACCAGCAATCGCCCTTGAGCCCCGCTGCAATCACATGGCGCGCCGGGTAAGGACTGAAGGCCGCGACGAGGGGAAGAACCGCACGAGCCGATGCGCCTAACGCCCGCCGTGCTCGTGACCGCCACCCGCTTGCGGCTCTGCTTGAACTGAAAAGCCTTGTCTGGGCGGCGGCCCGAGACGGCGAGCGTTAGCCAGTTTCGCTCAGGCGTCCTTGAGGTCAGACAAGTGTCAATCACCGATTTCGTAATGCTGCTGCGTCCTCTTATGGCTTGGTCGAATACAGATACAACGACACCGCCACACTCACCGCCATCAACACTCCAATCCCAATCCACACCGCATAATCCCGCCAGCTCTTCGGCTCGGCAAGCGGCGGGAGCTTCTCCACCACTCGCTCGACTCGCTCCCTCCGCTCGCTGACCGGCGTCACCCGCTCTCTCGTGAGTGGCTTCTTCTCGGCTGGCTGAACAGGCTTCGCTATGCGGGTGGACGAACCGGGCTACCCACAGGTCCTGGGGGCGCGGAGGAATTGCACGATGGCCTGTCTGATGAGGGTACACAGAAACGGGCCATCGCCGAGCTTATGAAAGAATGGAGTCTCCGCGTACACCTTCGCTTGCGCTTCAGCATACAACCGCTCGTAGTCGGCGGCAGGAATCTGAGCGAGTACCGCTTCATCGGCGCGGTGCTGTTCCTCCTCTTGGCGTGCCTGTTCCTGCTCGCGCTCGTGCTCTTGCCGCTGACGGGTGAGCGCATCGTGACGCTTGGCATAGTCCGCCACTGCACGGGGCACGAAGGACGCGATGCCCCCGAAGGTCTGCGGCTGATAGTTGGTGGTCGCGGCAGCGTGGTGGGCATACTCCACAATGTACCGGGCACAGGCCCCGCCATGCGCGGCGATCAGTTGTTGCGCCTGGGTCAGTTCCCTGCTCGCCACGGTCGCTGGGTCGAGGCCGTGAAACGTTGTGTAAAAGAAACGAACCAAGGCTTCCGCTTCTGGAGTTGTGGTTGATGGTGGTAAGGGGAGTGACGGAGTAGGGGAAGGGTTAGACGTGGTGAGGAGAGATGGGGGCGGAGTGAAGTCCGCCCCCCGTACCTTGGCGTCCTCGAACCATTTGCGTCCTCGAACCATTTGCGTCCAGGATACCAGCGTACCGAATACTCTTCCTTCTTCCCACGCAGATACTCCCACCGCTCCAGATAGCCCAGGGCTTGAAGCTCACGATGGGTCGGGTCTAGTTGCTGCTGAATCAGCGATAGATATTTGTGCGGGGTGAGCGCAATCCATTCGCACAGCGTTCTGTAGGATTTCGTGTAAGCCGTGCCGCCGTTGGAAAGGGCCGCGAACCAGCCCGAATCCAGGTACGGATAAAGAACCTTACTGATGGGGTTGGCGAGTTGGTGGTGAAAAGTCAGGTCTTCTTGACGGGTGCGCAGAAAGTAATACTCGCGCAGGGCGAACGGGGTCAGCCAGATATGATGACACTCGGAGTCGAGGCCCTCCTTGGTCTGCTCGCCTTTGGTGATGATTTGCGCGAACAGCGCCACATCCGCCCGGGCAAATTGCCGAGTCTTGGGATTTGCAAACTCTCCGATCATCCGCGTGCCTGAATTGCGGTGCAAAAATTCCTCAAGGATATTGCGCTCTCTGGGATTTGGAGAACGGCCAGCGTGGCGAATGAAGGGTTTGCTCTGGGCGTGGATCGGTAAATGGACCTGCGGATGTCTGGTTTTCGTCCCGTCCGGATTGACACGCTCAACCCACTGCGCTTGTTCGTCAATGATGTGAAAGAGGGCGCGTTTGTAGTCGAGGTCGATGGCGTTAGGGTAGCCGTGCTTTTGCGTAGGGATAATTTCAATCTTGCGGCCGTCTCCGAGTTGAACCACCTTGCTCGGTTTCTTCTCGGTGGGTTTGCGTCGTTTGTAGCTGGCGTCGAAGTAGCCACACGTTTCAAAACTTTGTAACGTGCTGACATAGACAGGTGCCAGAGGTGTGGCTGGAGCAACTGTCTTCTCCTTTTGTCGACCTTTTTTCCCCTCTTCGAGCATTCTGCTACCCTCCCGGTCTTCTCTCAGAGACGCGAAACCCACACCGGTCCTCTGTGTGTGCTTAAAAACACTTAAAACACTTAAGAGAAGAATACAAGTGTCAAAAAACTATATAACTATTTACAATTGCAGGAGTTTTATGAAAAACAATTTAAGCTACTGCCTCCCCCTATTTAAGCTACTGCCTCCCCCTATTTAAGCTACTGCCTCCCCCTGTCTTGGGCAAATGGTCCCCTGCGTAGGCAGAGAAATTTTTCAGCCTCGCAGATACAGATACACCGACACCGCTACACTCACCGCCACCATCACCCCAATCCCAATCCACACCACATAATCCCGCCAGCTCTTCGGCTCGGCCATTGGCTGGAGCTTCTCGACCACCCGCTCGACTCGCTCCCTGCGCTCGCTGAACAGGAACTCCTTCGGTGGCAGAAGCGGAACCCCCTCATTTCGGGTGGGGGATGATGGTCAAAATCTCGTAGGTGTCGCCCAGAATCTGGAAATAGAACCGGTAGACTTGGTTCACTCTGCCTTGCCAGATGTCTCGTGCTTCATCGTACTTCTTAGCGCGCAGGGAAGGGTGCCGCAGGTTCTGCAACAGCAGCGCTAGTTGTTTATCAACGCGGGCCTGGAGGACTGCGGACAGCGCGTTGTAGTCCCGCACGGCTTTGTCGGTGAACCGGAAGGTCATCGCTTCTTACGATAGGCTTTGAATGCGTCAACGCGGGCAAACTTCGGTGTCGTCCGCCCAGCCTTGAGGTCCTTGAGACCCTCATCAATCGCGGCCTCAACCGCTGCACGATCAACCACCGCCTTGGGCTTGAGAATAATGACATTGCCTTGTGCTTCTGCTTCCAGGAGGTCGCCAACAGCAATCCGCACGGTTTTCCGCAGTGCGGTGGGAATCGTGACTTGAAACTTTTCTTTCACTTTGACGAGGGACATCGCTTTGTTCCTTCGGTGCTTTTCATAAGAAAGTTAGAAATTACAACTCTACCGTATCACGGCGGTGGAGTTGGTCCAATGCTGTTCATCACCTTCTCCCTCATCGTTGACACTGGTAGTGAGAGAAGTTTATAGAGAAGGACGGGACGAGGTATCGAGAGTGCTCACTGAGATCCCTTGACCCCTTGGGAGATCATCATGCCGATGTACTGGCAATTGAAGCGCTGGAAAACTGCGGATCGTGAATGCACGATTAACCACCTCTTCGCTCTGCGGAAGGCGCTCGCCAAGGCGGTCCCGCAGCGCACCTCGTCGGACACCTTGCTCCTGGCTACCTGGAACATTCGCGACTTCGACTCGAACAAGTTCGGCCAAGGGCCACGGTTGGCCGAGTCGTTCCACTACCTCGCCGAGGTGATCGCGGCTTTTGACTTAGTCGCCCTCCAGGAAGTGAACGAGGACATGCGACCATTTGAGCGCGTGATGAACCTGCTTGGGCCAGCATGGACGTATATCGCGACCGACTTAACCGAAGGGCCGTCCGGCAACGGCGAGCGGATGGTGTTCGTGTACGACTCGAATAAGGTGCAGTTCAAGCACATCGCCGGGGAGATTGTCCTGCCGAAGGCCGCATTGATTAACGGAGAGGAACAACTCGCGCGGTCTCCCTTCCTTGTCCGGTTCCAATCCGGCTGGTTCAAATTCAACTTGTGCACGGTCCATCTCTACTACGGCGACACGTCTGGGGAGGGGTATGCCCGACGAGTGGCGGAGATTGATGCCGTTGCCAAGTTCGTGAAAAAGCGGGCAGACCAGGATGGGCAAAACTATATCCTCCTTGGTGACATGAACGTGGTCGGTCCGAACGATAACACCATGAAGGCGCTCAAGAAGCACAAGTTCCTCCTGCCCGCCGATCTGACGCTGGACAACGACACCCTGAAGTGGGCAAGCAATATGGGGATGGATAAGCATTACGACCAGATCGCGTTCCTCGTGCGCAAGGACGAACTGGAACTGGGGCCGAGCGACAAGAACGCCGGGGTCTTCAACTATTACCAAGCGGTGTACACCGAGGACGAGGCGGAGACGTACTATCCACTCGGCAAAGGAAACGACAAGTGGCCCACCACGCCAGCGGAGCGGAAGACGTATTTCGCCAAGGAGTGGCGAACCTGGCAGATGTCTGACCACCTGCCACTCTTCGTCGAGCTGAAGATCGACTTCACCGACAAGTACTTGAAGCGCATCCGTGCCGCTGAGCAACCTGTCGATCCGCCCACGCCGGACGCGACGGACAACTGACGGTCGATGTCCCGCAGACGCTCCATTGGCTGATAGCAACCACAAGAACAGGTATGGCGCCAAAAGTTAGGGCTTGGCCAGGTAGAGAAAAAGAGAAACTCCCGCGCTGACCACGACCAGCACCCCGATTCCAATCCACACCGCATAATCCCGCCATGTCTTCGGCTCGGCCATTGGCTGGAGCTTCTCGACCACCCGCTCTACTCTCGCCCTCCGCTCGCTGACCGGCGTCACCTTCTCTCTTGCGGGAGGTTTCTCTTCTCGCCGCTGAACAGAGACCGCTTCGATGACAGGAGAAGCGCTAGCCTCCTTCGCTGCCGCCTTCCGTTCTTTCCTTCCCCCTTCCCCCCTTCCTATCCCTTGGACCGCAGGAGGAACCACTCCTGCCTCCGCCATCGTCCCGTAAAAGGTAAATAGCGAATCCAGCGCCGCCATCTCGAACACCTGCCGGACCAGATCACTGACTCCCACCAAGCTGACCTTCCCCTCCTTCTTCTTCACCTCGGCTTGGCGCGCCATCAGGAACGACAGAACAGACGAGGCAATGTAATCGACCTTGACGAAGTCGAAGACGAGATGCCTCCTCGGATCGTCTAGCAACGGGTCCACCGCTTGCCGCATTTCCTCGACGGCCAGCGTATCCATCTCCCCTTGGCAGGTGACAACCGTCGTGTGTGGATCAACGCTCTTGGTCCCGGTGACGTACTTCATGACCCAGCCCTCCGCTTCCGAATGCAGGCAATCACCTTGTCGTTGGTCGAGAGCAGCAGGAAGTCATCCATCATCTTTTTGGTCAGCTCGATCCCCCGGCCCCGTTCCGAGTCCGGTCCTGGCATTTTGCCTGTCACATGCTCGACGCGGCCCTCGTTAATCACCGTGAGGATCAGATCGTCCTTGCCGGTCTCGATGATGACTTTCAGCTCCGGGCCACCAGCGGCCACCGCATTGTCCACCAGTTCGCCCGCGCAGAATTTCAGCTTGTTGCTGTCCTCCCGGCTGAAGCCGAGGGTCGCGATGGCGACATTCAGTTTCTCCTTGACCTGTTCCAAACTCTGGACGACAGCGGGCAGGGTCAGCTCTTCTCGTTGGTAGGCAACCTTGGGCGGCTCCTCGGACAGGAACAAGTCAGCGGCACGGGAGAGCACTTCGGAGAGGGACCCCTTGGCCACGATATCCCATTCGTCATCATCGCCAGAGACATGGGTGTTGAGCAGCGACTGTGAACCGGGACCGACGAGGTAGCACGGGTGGGTGCTGAGGGTCTCGACGGCATGCTTGAGCAAGAGAGCAGTGGTGATCGTGCGTCTGGGCTTCTTCGGCTTGAGGACCTTCTCAGCAGTGATGGTCTCCGGCTTCGCCTCTTGCGCTTTGGCGCGTTCCTCGGCTTCGGCGACCAGAGGGTTCTTGTTGTGGCGGATGAAGAAGTTGAGATCCGCTTTCAGGAAGCGCCAGCGGCGACGCAGTTGCCCCGCGGGAATCTTCCCACTGTGCGCCAGCTCGCGGGTGGTATCATCCGACACGCCGAGGTAGTCGGACGCCTCTGGCAAGGACAGCACATCCTTCTCGGCAATCGATTTCTTCGGCACGGGTCTGG
>SHZE01000076.1 GCA_009692435.1 Deltaproteobacteria bacterium
ACCACGGCATAAGCTGCCGCAAAGGCGGGCAACAACTGCGTAAACTCTTCCTGTGTCAGGCCAGTCGCGGCCAGAAACTCTCGCGGACGCTCTTGTAACGTCAAATAGGTTAACATCCCACCAGTAGACACTATCCCCGATAATGTCTTTTGGCGAAAAACCCCGTAAAATTTTCTTCTTATGTTCAGCGTCCGCGCCATTGGTGCTATGGAGTTCTTTCCGCGCTAACAGCGAAGCCCGCAGAGAAGCGGTTTGGAATCCAAAGGCTTCGCTCAGATTCACAAAGGAAAAGGGCCATTCGCGATCATCGTCTAATAGCCAAGCCTCTTCTTCACTGAACTCTTCAGAGTAGTGAGCGTCAGGGTCAGCGGCTAATGTTGAGTAGCGCTGTAACCCATCGGTGAAAACCGCCCATCGGAGGAGCAATTCATTCGCAGCATCCCCAGCGGGTACGCGATCAGAAAAAAATTGATTTGACGACGACAGTGCGTCCATCCAATTCCACGAGAAGAGCCTTGTATCTATATCTATAGTAGTTGTCATCTTCAGCCCCACATTCCTTTCTTCTGCCGCTTAGATGAGCAAAACAGAGGCCACTTTTAATATCTACGAAAGAATTATCCCCTCAACGGTGACAGCAAAGAATTTCTTGATTTTCTTGAAAATCACCCATTCTGTCACTCGCCCACAACACAGCGACATGCTTGACTTCGAGGAAATACGCGCCAAAATCACACCACTTTGGCAAAAAAATAACAACCACAAGGATTTATCGCTCCGTGGGGTTGCTTTCAGGGAAACGAGTGCATAGCCTTGGTCAAATTTTCCCCGACGAGGGAGTATCGTGAACGCATCGGTTAAACTTATTGAGCAAGCAGTCCCTGCCACCGTCAGTATTCAAGCTTCCGTTCCGCAACAACATCATTCGGCCATGTTGTTAGGGACCGAGCGGATGGGGTCAGGCGCTATCGTTGACTCGGCTGGATACATCCTGACGGTCAACTACATCGTCATTGGAGCAACGTCTATCCAAGTGCTCCTCCTTGACAATACTCAGCACGAGGCAGAAATTGCCGCGCAAGATTTCACCACGGGAATCGCGGTCTTGAAAATTTCGGGGGGGAACTTTCCTTCGGCCCCGCTCAATTCTTCCATCGATATCACTCCAGGCGACGAGGTCTTCATGATCGCCAGTTCCGGTGAAGATGGCGGGAGACGGGTAAGTGGTGGTGCCATCACTTCCGCCGCCCCCTTCGATGCGTACTGGGAATATGCCACGGATCGCGCCTTAGTCTGCACGGCAATGAATCCCGGCCCTGGTGGCGGTCCGATGTTTGACATGAAAGGGCGCATGGTGGGGATCACCTCCCTTAATCTCAATGAAGTTGGACGTTTTTCTTTAGCCATTCCAGTCGAACATTTTCTTCAGCATAAAGACGAACTCCTGCGCTACGGGCGGCGCGTCTCGCAACCGTCACGGGCGTGGATCGGGATGTATTCGTATACCCTCCGGGACCATCTGGTTATCGCAGGTCTGCTTCCCGGTGGGCCGGGCGATACCGCGGGATTGAAGTCTGGCGATGTCGTGCTAGCCGTCGATAATCAAGATGTCTCGGATCGTCGCAAGTTCTATGGGCAGTTGTGGGCCAAACGAGCCGGGGACACGCTTCTCTTTCGCGTCTTTCGCAATAATGGGATTCGGGACGTCGCCGTCATCTCCGGGAGCGTTGAACAGTTCTTTGGATAATGTAGGGAAGGAGACAACAGTGAAGATTGCAATTTTGGGTGGGACGGGAGAACAAGGGCCTGGGCTAGCCTTACGATGGGCGATAGCAGGCGAAACGGTCATCATTGGCTCACGACAAAAAGAGAAGGGAGAAAAAACCGCCGTCGAGCTGAACCAAGAACTCGGCAAGGAGCTATTGAAAGGAACCGACAATGTCACAGCGGCGGCTGAAGCGGATATCGCGGTCCTGACTGTCCCCTACTCCGCGCATGTCGCCACGTTGGAGAGTGTGAAGGAACACCTCAAGGGAAAAATTTTCGTCGAGGTCTCGGTTCCACTCGACCCAGAAAATGCTCGTCGCGTCATCATGCCAGCCGCGGGGTCGGCCAGCGAAGAAGCACAACAAGTGTTGGGACCAGACGTGCAGGTCGTCTGTGCCTTACAAAACATTTCCGCCCATTTGCTCAGAGATGTGAACGCGGAGATTGACTGTGATGTGCTCGTCTGTGGCCATAAAGATGCGCGTCCGACGGTTATGAAACTGATCGACAAACTTGGCAAGGGTATTCGCTCCGTCAATGTCGGCCCGATTGAAGCCGCCCGTCAAATTGAACCGATCACGGCGTTACTGATTCGCCTGAACATTCTCAACAAAGTGCATTCGGCAGGAATCCGTATCACCGGATTGCCGAAGTGATGACAAAAAACAACGGCCCTGCCGGGGTTACCCTGGCAGGGCCGTTTCGTTCGTCGACTAGATCGGATGAGAGGACAAACTACATCATCCCGCCCATCCCGCCCATCCCGCCCATCCCGCCTGGCATCTGAGGCATACCGCCGCCGCCCTTCTCGTCGGGCTTATCGGCAATCGTCGCTTCGGTCGTAAGCAGCAAACCGGCAACCGACGCCGCATTCTGAAGCGCGGTGCGCACGACTTTGGTCGGATCAATAATCCCGGCTTTAATCAGGTCTTCATATTCGCCTGATGCCGCATTGAAGCCAAACGCGCCTTTGCCATTGCGAATCTTGTCGAGCACGATCGACCCTTCTTCACCGGCGTTGGTGGAAATCCACCGACACGGCTCTTGAAGCGCCTTTCTCACGATGCCCACGCCAACCATCTCTTCCTCATTGGCATCGACCTTCGCTAATGCGCTGGAGGCACGAATGAGGGCCACGCCTCCACCAGGAACAATACCTTCCTCGACCGCCGCGCGGGTCGCATGCAGGGCATCTTCCACGCGGGCCTTCTTCTCTTTCATTTCGATTTCGGTGGCCGCGCCGACTTTAATCACCGCCACACCGCCGATCATTTTCGCTAACCGTTCCTGCAGCTTCTCACGGTCATAATCGGAAGTTGTCTCTCCGATCTGGGCGCGAATCTGGGCAATGCGGCCTTGGATGTCGGCCTTCTTCCCAGCGCCGTCAACGATGGTGCAGTTGTCTTTGTCCACAACGATGCGTTTCGCGCGGCCTAAGTTCGCAAGAGTGAGATTTTCAAGCTTCTCCCCAAGTTCCTCGGCAATCACGCGTCCGCCCGTCAGAATGGCGAGGTCTTCCAACATCGCTTTGCGGCGGTCACCAAACCCAGGGGCTTTCACGGCGACGCATTGCAACGTGCCACGAATCTTGTTGACCACCAGGGTCGCGAGGGCCTCGCCTTCGATATCTTCAGCGATAATGATGAGCGGGCGACCGCTCTTCGCGACTTGCTCCAGCACTGGAAGCAGGTCCTTCATGCCGGCAATCTTCTTTTCGTTGATGAGCATGTAGACATCATCGTAAACGCATTCCATCCGTTCGGGATCGGTCACGAAATACGGGGAGAGGTATCCACGATCAAACTGCATCCCTTCAACGACATCAAGGTTAGTCTCCAGCCCTTTGGCTTCTTCGACGGTGATCACGCCTTCTTTGCCGACTTTGTTCATGGCTTCGGCAATGATCTCGCCAATGGTCGCGTCGTTATTGGCGGAAATCGTACCGACCTGGGCGATTTCTTTTTGATCACGAGTGGGTTTGGACAACCCTTTCAGCTCACTGATCACCGCAGTCACGGCTTTGTCGATCCCGCGTTTAATGCTCATGGGATCATGGCCAGCGGCCACCAACTTGACACCTTCGGAGTAGATCGCACGGGCAAGGACGGTCGCGGTGGTCGTCCCGTCACCGGCGACATCGGAGGTCTTGCTCGCGACCTCTTTCACCATCTGCGCGCCCATGTTCTCGAATTTGTCTTCGAGTTCAATTTCCTTGGCCACGGTCACACCGTCTTTCGTGATGACTGGCGCTCCAAAGGACTTTTCGATAACCACATTACGGCCCTTAGGGCCCAGGGTTACCGTTACTGTGTCGGCTAAGAGATTGACCCCTCTGAGAATCCGATCTCTCGCGTCCTGGCTGAATTTTACGACTTTGGCTCCCATTCTTTTCCTCCTTCCTGAATCAGGCTACGCTTACTCGATTACACCGAGAATATCGTCTTCGCGCATAATTAGGTGTTCTTCGCCATCGACTTTGATTTCCGTACCCGAATACTTGCCAAACAACACCTTGTCGCCCACTTTCACGTCCAGAGGGGTGACTTTGCCATCCTCGTTTGCTTTCCCTTTACCCACAGCGGTGACTTTCCCCTCTTGGGGTTTTTCCTTCGCTGTATCGGGAATGATAATTCCGCCTTTGGTCTTTTCTTCCTCGGCGATCCGTTTGACAATAATCCGATCCTGCAACGGCCGAATCTTCATAGGTCGTCTCCTTTCTCCTTACGAATACTGATTTTACGATTTTTAGGACTCTACTGTTGGGGTTGTCCGCTGTTGTGTACCTACCGCAGACGACCGCAAGTTAACCACCCGCATCCTGTTGTCAAGAGAAGTCGGGCTAAAATTTGTGTTTTCTCGCCTCTTCCTCGGAATACCGCCGATAGAGAACGTCCCATTCGGTGCTCCCAGGGACAACTCGGCGGGAGAGGGAGGCAATTTTGCGGCGCACCAGTTCGTCAATCTTGTCGTCTCGCTGGAAATTCTCAGCGAGGAGCCGCTTGATTTCAGTCAACGCGGACCGCTCGCTCACGACCTCGCCTTCGGTGGCAATCATCCGTAACACCTGACGCGCCAAGGCGGTAATACGATTATCAGAGAGGTGCACACTCATAGGGCAAAGCGGCGCTCTTCGGCGAGGCGTTGTTTAATCATCTGGACCACGCGGCGTCGGTCCACCCCGCCTGGGGCGGACCGGAGGTGTTCGTCAGCGAGCTGTTCGGCATCTTTCTCTAGCGCGTCTTCCTGGCGGAAGTTGTCGAGCAAGGTCGCGGTCACCTTATCCACTATCCCCTTTCTTTCGCCACGGACACGGATCAAGTTTTTCTCGCTGAGCACGGTTATCACGCGGTCAGCAATTTGTTGGCAGGACGACTCCGGCACTCGCATGGTCCGCACCATATCCGCCTGCCCCTGCTTTTGGCAACCCCGCCTTGACACGTCGGGAGAGGTTTGCGAAGGACATCTGCAACGTGCCAACCAAAAAGAAGTCTCTTCCCGTGCCCCCATCCACGGACTTTCCCGCTCACTATTGGGATCATATCCTCAGTAGTGTCGAAGAAGGGCTGCTTGTCATTGATGAAACCCAGGTGGTTCGCTTTCTCAACGTCGCGGCGGAACAACTGCTAGGCCTCTCCCTGGCGCAAATCGTTGCGCGGCCTTATCGGGAGGCGTTCGCGCTCAATCCGTGGATTGTTGATATCATCCAGCGCACCTTCACCTTCGGCGCGCGCGCAACCGCGAGCGAAGGCGCGTTGCAAAACCGACTCTTCCGTTCAACTCCCATACGCCTCTCCTGCTCGCCGATTATCACCGGCGAGGGCACTACGCTCGGCCTGGTGCTCGTATTTCATGACCTTGCGCATCAAAAAGAATTCCAGAAAGAAGAGCAGGACGCGACTCACCTGGCTCAACTTGGTGTCATCGCCGCCGGGCTCGCTCATGAAATCAAAAACCCCCTGGCGGGCATTCGCGGGGCAACACAACTCCTGCAACGCAAAGTCCACCACGACCCGGCCGCGGTGGAATATACCACCGTCATGCTTCGCGAGATTGATCGCTTGAATGGCCTCCTGCAACAACTTTTGCAGCTTTCCCCAACCCCACAACTCAACCGCCGCTCCCAAAATGTCCACAAAATCCTCAATGAGGTCGTGCTCCTTGAACGGGAAACCGCCCCCAAGGGAACCAAAATCATCCAGCTCTTTGATCCCAGCTTGCCCGACATTCTGGGGGATGAGTCCCAGCTTATCCAGGTGTTTCGCAATTTACTGAAGAACGGGCTGCAAGCATTGACCGGAACGCGTGGTGGGGTGTTGACGATCGCGACCCGCATGGCAACGGATTTCCATATCTTACGCGCGCACGGCCCCGCCACCGCTGATCCCACGCAATACCTCGCCGGGGCACCGACTCCCGTAGTCACCCGACAGGACCAGCCTCGGACGACAGTCTCGTCCGTGACCTCACTTCCAGTTTCTCGTCCACCGCGTCTACTCGTAGTGACGTTCTCCGACAACGGACCAGGAATCGCGCCGGAGCATCTGCCACATCTTTTTACGCCGTTCTTCACCACGAAAACGCACGGCACGGGCTTGGGATTAGCCATTTCCCAGCGTATGATCCTCCACCACGGAGGAACGATCCGCGTAGAGAGTACCCCAGGACTCAGCACCACTTTTTCCGTGTACCTCCCAGTCGTTCCATAACTATCACAACATGTCACACCCATCTATTCTCATTGCCGATGATGAAGAACTGATCCGTCGCGTACTGGCCGATACCCTGAGAGAAGCCGGATTCACCGTCGAAACCGTCGCCACCGGAGATGACGCGTGGCGGCAGTTACAAACGGGAGCCTTCGCCCTCGCTTTTGTGGATATTCGGATGCCACGCCTCAACGGCCTCGACCTGCTCCAGTACGTTCAGGATGCCAAGCTGAGCACTCCGGTCATTATTATGACTGGACAGACGACCCTCACGAATGCGGTCGAAGCCATCAAACGGGGAGCGTTTGATTATCTCCCAAAGCCCTTTGACCTTGATGAGGTCCGCACCCTCACGGCCCGGGCATTGGAGGCGCGGATACTGGTCGCCGACGCGGACCAGCCGCTCCCGGCCGTGCACGGACGTGGCGAACAGATCATTGGGCACAGTGCGGCGATGCAGACCATCTACAAAACCATTGGTCGGGTCGCGCAAAGCGATGCCACCGTGTTGATCCAGGGCGAAAGCGGCACGGGGAAGGAACTGATCGCGAAGGTCATCCATCATTACTCACCACGCTGGCGTGGCCCGTTTGTTGGCATCAACTGTTCAGCCATTCCGTTGGACCTATTGGAAAGTGAATTCTTCGGGCACGAACGCGGGGCGTTCACCGGCGCGGTGGAACGTCGCATCGGGAAATTTGAACAAGCGGCGGGTGGCACCCTCTTCCTTGACGAAATCGCCGACATGCCGCTGGCCCTGCAAGCCAAATTGCTGCGCGTGCTGCAAGAACGGGAGTTCACTCGCATCGGTGGACGGGAGGTCATCAAAACCGATGTCCGCATTATTGCCGCGACCAATGTGGAACTCGGCGCGGCGGTGCAGAAACATCAGTTCCGCGAGGACCTCTACTTCCGCTTGCGCGTCGTGCCGATCACCCTGCCACCATTGCGCCAGCGTCGCGAGGACATCCCAGAACTGATTGCCTATCTGATCGAGAAAATTAACCGTGACATGAAAACCTTGGTCACGGGAGTCTCCACGGAAGCGCAGGCGCTCTTAGTCCGGCACCCGTGGCCCGGCAATGTCCGTGAACTAGAGAATATCTTGGTACGAGCCGCCGTCCTCGCTCCTGGCCGGATGTTAACGACGGCGGATCTTTCTCTGCCGCCAACCACACCACAGTTCCCAGAGAATTTTGCCGAACTCTCCCTGGAAGAGACGGTGCGTCGCAAACTCAAAGTGTTTTTTCACCAATCAACCACCATGCCACTCGCTGATCTGCATACCCTCATCATCAGCCAAGTAGAAAAGCCGTTGATTGAACTGACGTTGGAGCACACGGGGGGAAATCAACTAAAAGCCTCGGAACTCCTCGGCATCAACCGCAACACTTTACGGAAAAAAGTCACAGCGCTAAAGATTTCAACAAAAAAAGGCGGCGGGATTTAGCGTCACGAATTGCGAGTTTTTCAAGGTCCAAGGTCCAAGGTTAAAGAATTGCAAGTTCCAAGTCTCAAGTTTCAAGTCTCACTGTCTTCCACTTTTGCCTTTTGATTTTTCCTATGATGTTTACCTTCCCAAATCCACTCTACGCTATCGACGATACTCTTGGACGCGCGGAACTTTCATTTCTCGACCTCGCGGAACAACTCTGCGCCGGTGGGGCCAGGCTGATACAGTTGCGCGCAAAAGACCTCTCATCGCGTGAATTGCTGACCCTTGCTCAACAGGTACAAGCGGTGTGTCGCCACCACGGGTGCCTGCTCATTATCAATGATCGAGTGGACATCGCCCTGGCGGTCGACGCCGATGGCGTCCATGTCGGACAAGAAGATTTGCCGTTAGCCGCGGCACGGAAAGTGCTCGGGCCGCATAAGATCGTCGGAGTCTCGACACACGATCCCGCGCAAGCACAAGCCGCTGAACGCGATGGAGCGGACTACATTGGCTTTGGTCCAGTCTTCGGCACCACGACGAAAGCTACTGGCTACAGTGCTCGTGGGCTGGAGCAGCTGCGAGAGATTCGCTCACGAGTTCGGCTACCGATTGTCGCGATTGGTGGCATTACCACCACACGAGCACCAGCGACGCTGGGGGCTGGCGCCAATGCCGTGGCGATGATTAGCGACTTAGTGTTGGCCTCTGATGTGGCGAAGAAAGTGCAAGAGACGTTGGCAATGCTTCAAGCACGTGAAACGTAAAGAGGAATACGTCAACTCACCTTCAGTGTCGTGAAGAAGATCGGCTTACACCGATGAATGAGCTTGAGATGGTCCGCGGACGCATCCCATTCGCCAAACAGGATCGGGCGCGCTTGAAGATGTTTCTCCAAGCGCGTGGCCAAACATCTCCTGGAAATGATGGTTCTTGGTTTTCCCCTCTACGTCCGGGGCATACCCCCAATAGTCAATTGGGAATCCTCCCCCTCAATACCAGCTTTTGTCCTAAAGTGTGAATTCTGTACATCGGCCATTTTTCCATAGGGTTTTCCATCCTTATTATCCTCCGCGTGTTTCACACCAGTGCCGCCATTGATTCCACGCGATTCCGCCTCCCGTTGCTATAAAAAATAGTGTTATATTAAAGAGTTGAAACGGAAGACTCAAACTTAATTGCGAGACGGAGCGGTGGCAGTTTTCCTCTGAATCAGGGCAGGGATAAGAGAAATATACATTAATACATGTTTAACCCTAAAAATTGGTCCATTTTATACCCATATACGTGTATATGAATAAATCTTACAGGGTATATTCAGTACTTCGGACACTTTTTCGACGAAACAGTCCTATGAAACCAAAGGATTGTAGACATCTATCTGAATAACAGCCAAGTCAGCTCGACCTCTCAGTTATGTTTAATTCCCTGATCTCAAGGAAAGCGGTGATTTCTCTAAATTT